>JAJQDE010000018.1:109377-112112 GCA_021202335.1 Lachnospiraceae bacterium | reverse complement strand
ACTTGACTGTTTTCATTCCGCCGTAGTTATTGATGCCGCGGACGGTCACGCTTGCCGTTCCCTTCTTTACATTGCTTGTATAGGAAACAATCTCGTAATCCGTTCCGAGCGTCAGCGATGTGCCGCCGAGTGTAAAGGTCGTAAAGTCGCCGTTTTCGAGCGTCACCGCGCTGCCCGTGTACTCTTTCGCGGCAATCTTTATCTTAGCCTTTGCAATATCCTTTGTCTTGTCGATAATCTTATACATCGCCGAAAGCGTTCCGCCCTCGTACGCGCCCTTTCCGCTCACGGTAACTGTTATCTCGTCGCCAAGAGCGGGCTGACTTGTGTCGCCCAGCACATCCGCGCCGCCGTTCATCGTGTATGAAACAACCTCATAATCCGTACCCGCCTTAAGAGCCTTGCCGTCAGCATCGATAAGTGAAATCTTACTCTGATACTTGTTTGCCTTTGTCGCCACAGCCACATCCGGCGCAAGGAGCGTCACGGGCGATTCCGTGTCGTTCAACGCCTTTGCTTCCACTTTAAATGTGCCATCTATGCTGCCGGTAAAGTTGCCTTTGCCTTTTATTACAAACGACGCCGTTTCGCCTACGGTCTTATTTTTCTTGCAGCTTACGGTATAATCCGTGCCCTCGACAAGCGTCTTTCCTCCGAACGTGAGCGAGATGTCAGGCACCGCGCCGCCCTTAAGGTACTTAGCCGCAGCGCTTATGTCTGCCGTAACCTTAGAATCGCTTACCGCGACCGCGTTAATCTTAAAGGTTTTCTTAACGGTTCCGCTGTAACCGCCCATTCCGACGATTGTAAGCGTCGCCTTTCCTGCGTTGGTGTTGCCGCTGTAAGTGTATGTGTAGTCCTCGCCGACCGTAAGCGTCTTGCTGCCGTCCGTAAGCACAAGCGGAAGCTTTATCGCCGAGCCTGTGTAGGAAACATCATTTACGCCGCCTATTGTCACGTTCTTTATCTGCGTGCCGTTAATCTTGAAGCTTACGCGCTTAGAGCCGTAGTAATTCGTTGTACCCGTGCCGGTAACGACCACATAGCCCGTGCCCGCGTCGGTGTTGTTGCTGTATTCAACGGTGTAATCCGTGCCCTCCGTAAGCGTTGTGCCCTTGTATGTAACCGTCACTGCTGGGTCAATGGCGCTGCCTGTGTAGTCCTGCGCCGCAATTTTGCTAACGCTTGCCTTGCTCATGAGCTTAGCCGTCGCCTTGTCGGCAATCGTGAAGTTGAACGTGCGCGTGCCGGTAAAGTTGCCCTTGCCGGTAAGCGTTATCACAGATGTCCCGACAGCAGACTCGCTTTCCTTCGACATTGTATAATCCGTGCCGTTCTTAAGCTTCTTGCCGTTGAACGTAACCGTAGGCGATATTTTCTGCGTCTTGCCGTTTGAGAGCACCGCGATGTCGTCAACAGCCACACTGTCCTTATCTGCCAAGCTTGCCGCCACAATGTTAAACGTCATCGTCACCGTGCCGGTATAGCTGCCCTTGCCCTTTATCGTCACCGTCGCCGTGCCTACGTTTGTATTGTCCTTGTATGAAACCGTGTAATCCGTCTTTTCCGTAAGGAGCGTATCTCCGTCGTACACCTTTACTGACGGTGTGAGCTTGCTGCCCGTGTAGGTCTGGTCGCTTATCGCCACCGCCTGCAGTCCGGTGCCTGCGTCAATCCTGCCCTGTTCATCGTCCGTATCGTCCGTATCGTCCGTGTCCGTATCAGGCGCGGGAGCTTCACTGTTATAAAGCTTCACTGTCGCCGTAAGCTCCGTCGGAAGAAGCGTGACCGCCTCGCCGCTTTCGTCGCCCTCGATGTACCATGAGCCGTTATCCGGAAGCGCAATCTCTATCTTCACGTTGAGGGGCTCGTATATCTCCGAAAGGCACTCCGCGCTCTCGAGCATTGATTCCGCGTTCTCGACATTGCTCATGTCGAAGCCTCCAAGGTTCGCGCTTGTAAGCACCGTGCAGCCATAGAACATATTGCTCATGTCCGTTGCCGCGTTGGTGTCAAAGCCGCTCACATTCACGCTGTCAGTGCTGTTTGTCCCCACGCTTGAAAGGCTTGCGCAGTTATAGAACATTTTTGCAAGCGACGCGCTTCCCGTCGTTATATTGCTAAGGTCCGCGCTTGTAAGCTTTATGCAGCCCTCAAACATACTTTCCATGCCTGACGCCTTTGCGCTGATGTCGCTCAAATCCGCGCTTGTAAGCTTTTCGCAGTTATAAAACAGCTTGTCCATATTTACGGTGCCCGAAAACGCCGCCTTGCTCATATCCACGCTCGTAAGCGCAGTGCAGCCTCTAAAGAGTGAGCTTATATCCGACACGCCGCTAAGCGTCGCCTCGCTAAGCTTCACCGTCGTAAGAGCCGTGCAGCCGCTAAACATACCTCCCATGTCCGTCACGCCCGGCGCGTTTATGCCGCTCATGTCGACCTCCTCAAGGGCGGTGCATGACTTGAAAAGGCTGCTCATCGTCGTAAGAGCGCTTACCTTTGCCTTGCTCATATCCACGCTCGTAAGCGCGCTAAGAGAGCTGAACACGCCTGAAAGCGAGGTTACGCTGCTAAGCTCCGTTTCGCTCATATCCACGCTCGCAAGCTTCCTGCACTGCGAGAATATGCCGCTTAAGCTTGTCACGCTGCCAAGCTACGCGCCGCTCATGTCCACGTCCGCAAGAGCCGTGCAGCCGCTAAACATACTGTCCATCGTCGTAAGGCTGCCAAACGAA
>JAJQDE010000018.1:80463-109277 GCA_021202335.1 Lachnospiraceae bacterium | reverse complement strand
AAGAGCCGTGCAGCCGCTAAACATACTGTCCATCGTCGTAAGGCTGCCAAACGAAGCCTCCTTCATGCTCACGCTCTCCAATGCCGTGCAGTCCGCAAACATTGAAGCCGTCGTCGTTACCTTGCTGAACGACGCGCTGTCCATGCTTACGGTCTTTAACGTATCCACGCCGTCAAACATTGAAGCCAGGCTGTCCACGCCGTTGAGGTTAATGCTGTCCATTACGACCTCTTCCAGACTGCTGCAGCCGGTAATCATTCCCTTCATGCCATTGCTTGTCACCTTGCCCAGCTTCGCGCCGCTTAAGTCAATCTTCTTTAAGCCCGAGCAGGCGTTAAATATATACTGTATCGTGGTCACGCTGCCCGCCGCCATATTGCTTAAGCTCACGCTTTCCAATTGGCTGCAGCCGTTAAACATATTTGACATATCCGTCACCGAGCCAGCCGTCAGACCGCTCATGTCCGCGCCTGCAAGGCTTGAGCAGCCGTAGAACATATACGACATATCCGTTGCGTTGCTTACGGTCACGTTAGTCGCCGTTATGCTTTCAAGGCTTGTGCTTGCCTGGAACATATGCGACATATCAGTCACATTGCTTAAATTCAGGCTGCTTAAATCCGCGCTTGTAAGTCCGCTTCCGTAGAACATATATGTCATGTTTGTAACATTGTTTATCCCCGCGCCGCTTAAGTTCAGCGCGTCGCTCTCAGATACGCCCATGCTCGTGAGCGCTTTGCAGTTGTAGAACATTTCCTTCATCGACGTGCCGCTTCCGAGCGTCACGCTGCTCATGTCCACGTCCGCAAGGCTCGTGCAGCCCTTGAACATATCCGTCATGTCCACCGTGCCGAATGTCGCGCCGCTTAAATCAGCTGACGTAAGAGCGGTGCAGCTCTCAAACATTGACACCGTGCTTGTAAGATTTGCCGCAGACAAGCCGCTCATGTTTACGCTTGTAAGTCCGGTGCAGCCATAGAACATTTTTTCCATTTCCGTTGCCTCGCCAAGCGACGCCTTGCTCATATCGACAGTCTTAAGCGTGGATAAACCGCTGAACATAGAGGTTAAATCCACAATGGTCGACATACTTATGCCGCTCATGTCCACGCTTTCAAGCGCAGAGCAGCCGTTGAACATATTATATGTACCGTTATAATTGGCATTAGAGCTTGTACTGCCGCCGTAACCGCTTCTGCATATCAGGCTGTCAAGGTTCGCGCCGCTTAAATTCACCGTTTTCAGGCTTGTGCAGCCGCTGAACAAGCTCTGTGCATTCGTCACGCTGCCCGCTGACATGCTGCTTAAATTGACTGACGTCAAAGCAGTACAGCCCGCGAACATTGACGCAAGCGATGTCGCGCTTCCCACTGTCAGACCGCTCATGTCCGCGCCCTCAAGGCTTGTACAGCCGTTGAACATTGACGCAAGCGTCGTCGCCGCACCCGCGGTCACATTTGCCGCCGTTATGCTTGCAAGGCTTGTGCCGCCGTTGAACATATACGACATATCCGTCACGCCGCTCAAATCAAGGCTGCTCAAATCCGCGCTTGTAAGTCCGCTTCCGCTGAACATATACGACATATTCGTGACGCTGCCTGTTCCCGCGCTCTTTAAGTTCAGCGCGTCGCTCTCAGTCACGCCCACGCTTGTAAGCGCGGAACAGTTGAGGAACATTTCCTTCATTGATGCGCCGGTTGCAAGCGTCACGCTGCTCATGTCCACGCTTGAAAGCTTCGTGCAGCCCTTGAACATATCCGTCATGGCTGCCGCGCCGAATGTCGCGCTGCTCATATCCGCCGACGTAAGGCTTGTACAGCTCTCAAACATTGACACCGTGCTTGTAAGCTTTACCGCAGACAAACCGCTCATGTCTACGCTCTCAAGACCGGTACAGCTATAGAACATTTTTTCCATTTTTACCAATGCGCCTAAGGTCGCGTCGCTCATGTTTACAGTCTTAAGCGTGGATAATGCGTTGAACATTGACGATAAATCCTCAATAGCCGCCATGCTTATCCCGCTCATGTCCACGCTTTCAAGCGCCGAGCAGCCGTTGAACATATGATATGTACCGTTATAATTGGTATTAGAGCTTGTACTGCCGCCGTAACCGCTTCTGCATATCAGGCTGTCAAGGTTCGCGCCGCTTAAATTCACCGTTTTCAGGCTTGTGCAGCCGCTGAACAAACTTTGCGCATTCGTCACGCTTCCTGCTGCCATGTTGCTTAAATTGACTGACGTCAGCGCAGTACAGCTGTCAAACATCGACGCAAGCGTTGTCGCACTTCCCACTGTCATGCTGCTTAAATCGACTGATTTCAAAGAAGTGCAGCCCGCGAACATTGACGCAAGCGTCGTCGCTCTTCCCGCTGTCAGACCGCTCATATCCGCCGATGTAAGGCTTGTACAGCCGTAAAACATATTCGCAAGCGTCGTCGCCGCACCTGCGGACACGCTCGCCGCCGTTATGCTTGCAAGGCTTGTACACCCGCTGAACATTGACGACATATCAGTCGCGCCGCTCACTTTCAGACTGCTTAAATCCGCGCTCGTAAGACCGCTTCCCGCAAACATGCTGCCCATATCCGTGACACTGCTTAAATCCGTGCTTTTAAAGGTCAGATATTCACTGTTTGCGCCCACGCTTTCAAGCGCCGTGCAGTTTTTAAACATGGAGTTCATCGTTGCGCCGCTTCCGAGCGTCATACTGCCCATGTCCACACTTGCAAGGCTTGTACATCCGCTGAACATACTATCCATATCCACTGCGCCTAAGGTCGCGCCGTTCATAGTTACCGTTTTTAAGCTTGTGCAGCTTGCAAACATAGACTCCGCTTTTACCAGCGCAGTTGCCGACATACCGCTCATATCGACCGTTTCCAGCGCAGATAAGCCGCTGAACATTGACGATAAATCCTGAATGGTTGACATACTTATACTCTTCATGCTGATGCTTTTAAGTGCAGAACAGCCGCTGAACATCTTATATGTACCGTTATAACTGGTATTAGCGCTGTCAGCATGATTTTGCGTGCATATCAGGGCGTCAAACTTCGCGCCGTCCAAAGTAATCGACGTAAGGCTGCTGCAGCCGTAAAACATATACTGCATATTCGTCACATTTGTAAAATTTGTGTCCAGACTATTTATCGTCACGCTTTGCAAATTAGAAAGATTTGCAAACATATACGATAAGTTCGTCGCGCTTGAGAGCGTCAATTCCGCGCTCGTAATGCTTGAAGCATAGCTTACCCACGGCAGCGAAGATGTGCCGCTGCTGCCATGCGAGCTTTGAATATTCCCGGTTCCGCTGATAGTAAGCTTTCCGCTGCTTATGCTCCATTCACCGCTGCCATAAGTAGACCAAGTATCACTGGTTTCCGATTCTTCACGCAAATCAGAGACCATTTCTTCGGATTCCTCATCCGTTGAAGCCGTCTCTTCCTCTTCAGATTCCTCTGTCGTCACCGTTTCACCAGAGGTTTCCTCACTATATTCTTTCTCCTCGGATTCCTGCGCCTCGTCCGATTCCTCCGCCGTGGTTTCCGTCGTTGTGGTCGCTTCCGCAGCCGCTTCTGCGGTCGCTTCTGCGGTCGATTCCGCGATACTGCTTTCTTCTTCCGCTTCCGCCGCGTCTGACGCCGCTGAATTGTCCGCCGCGTTTTCTTCCGCGTCATCCTCTTCCGCCTCCGCTTCTGCGGTCGCTTCTGCGGTCGCTTCTGCGGTCGCTTCCGCCTCGCTCTGCTCTACTTCCTCCTGCACGGATTCGGCGGCATATACCAAATAGCTGGAGTTATATACCCCCCCCCGAGTATACCAAAGAGGTCGAAAGCAAAAGCGCAAGCCCTCGCTTCAATAAATTTTTCCTGAACATTTTTCCTCCATTCCGAAGCGTTCCCGCCTCATTTTTTTAACACCCGTTTACTACATATTCGCGCCGTACCCGCGCTGCTTTCACTCCGCCGGCACGCCGTTATAATTCAGCATAGATAATTTGCCGGAATTTGTCAAGGGATTTATGAATTTTCTCTAAATTCTTCCGGCATTTCATAATCGGGCAGTGTAATTTCGCCTTATCCGGTTTCAACAAAAACAGAGCATACGGATTTTCATTTTTCCATATGCTCTAACATTATTATTATATTTAATTTTAATCAATTATACTAACTGCATAACCTCGGCTTCTATTTCTCTTAATTCATCCATTGATAAAGACGGAACATAATCCGCAATCTCATCAAGCGTCATTTTCCCTTTTTTTATCATTCTTTCTGCGGTTTCCCTTGCGAGTTCCCTTGCACTTTCCTGCGCCGCTTCATAACGTTCACTCCTGATATACGATTCCAGAATTTCTTCTTCATCAAACAAACTCATCATAATTGTCACAACCTCCTTTTCCTTACCGTTTAAATATTGTTTAAGAATATTTCTATCCTTGCATATACGGATTGTTTCCGCGACTGCCTTCTGCGCCATTCCGTACTGTTTTCTCTGTTCATCAAAGACCTTGCAGAAAATAATGTACTGGTTGATAATATCCTCTGTATCGCTCTCGTAAATAACCTTTGCTTTCACCTCAATATCAATATCCGCGCCTTCAAAAAATTCTTTTGACAGGGATATTACATCAGGTTTACGTCCTTTATTTCCCGTATAAATTACATAAAGCTCAGGCTTTGGCATTTTCAGCTTCCTGCTTTTGTAATAGTTTTGGTTGGTGCGCCGAAAATATTCGTGATAGCTTTGCGCCAGGTACAGCAAAACTCTTACTAAAATATTCATTGTCCATGTAGACTGTGCTTCTAAAAAAAGAATGTGCCGTCGGCACATTCTTTTTTTTATTTATTTAACTGGCGTTTCAGCGCCTCCACCTCGTCAAACACGACATCATTCAGCACTTTGATGTATGTCCCTTTCATGCCGGACGAGCGCGACTCGATAACTCCCGCGCTCTCAAACTTGCGGAGCGCATTTACAATCACGCTTCTCGTGATACCGACGCGGTCAGCTATCTTGCTTGCGACCAAAATACCCTCCGTACCGTTCAGCTCGTCGAAAATATGGGTAATTGCCTCCATCTCCGAAAAGGAAAGCGTAGAGATTGCCGACTTTACCACCGCAACCTTGCGGCTCTCCTCCGCGTTCTCCTCGCTCACCGCACGCAGCATCTCAAGCCCTACCACCGTCACGCCGTACTCACACAGTATAATGTCGTCGATATCGTACTGCTCGTTGCACTTATAAATAAACAGCGTCCCCAAGCGCTCACCCGCAATCTCAATCGGAGTGATTACCGCCTGGAATTTCCTTATGTCAGGGCTTTCAAAGCCAAGCGTTTCAAGGTTTACATTTTCCTTTGTGGAGAGGACTCCCAAAAGCCTTTCATTAAGCATCGTGTCGACGAAACCGCCGACCGTGCCCTCCACCAGCTCCTTCAGCTCGTCAACGCCCGCGCAGCTTCCTACGCCGAGCACCTTTCCCTTCTTGCTTATCACCAGCACATTTGAGCTTACGATTTCGCATATTACATTACAGATGTCATTAAATACCACCTTGCCGGAATTATTATTGTGCAAAAGCTTTCCGATTTTTCTTGTTTTATCTAACAACTGAACACTTCCCATATCCATGAACCTCCGGATTACTTTTATATCAAAATTAAAACTCGGCAACTTAAATCCATCAAATGTATGCCCTGCCGAACAGTCGCAAAATTCTATATATAAATAGAATTTTAACACACTTTTTCAGGCTTTTCAATAGTTATGGTAAATTTACCATGGTAAATACCTTTACCATGCAAGCTGTTTTTGCACGATTTCAAACTTCACCGTAACGCTCTTTCCGTAAGGCGAAATGCCGGTCACGGTGATGCTTCCCTTATTTTTGCCCGCCGTGGTGTTTGCGCCGTAGCTTACGCTGTAATGCGTACCCTCCGTCAGCTCCGTAAGGCTTAAGGTACTGACGTCCGTTCCTGCCTTGGCTTTTTTTATCTCGCTCCTGTCACCGAAATATACCTCTATCTCCGGCTCCACCGCTTCCCCGGTGTAGGTCGTATCGCCCGTTATTTTAACATACACGGTCTGAGTGCCAAGCTTCGTGTCCGCTGTGTAGAACGGAAGCGTCATTTCCACACTTCCCGTGTAATTTGTTCCTGTCGCGGCGACCGTGACCGTCGGTCTGAGTGCGCTTCGCGCTCCCGAAATCCAGCTTTGCACCGCGCTCAGGCTGTTGTTTGCATAGCTCACCGTATATTCGCTTTTGGAGATTGCGCCCGCATCGTCCGTCACCTTTACCTTCGGCTCCATGCCATCCTTCAAAAGGACTGCGGTAATGCTCACGTTTTCCTCCGTCAGCTCCTTTTGCGTGATTGTAAACTTCACCTCAAGGCTGCCGCCAAAATTGCCCTTTCCGGTAATCACAATTGTCGGGGCTGCCGCATCGGCGCTGCCTGCCACCGCCTTGTTGTTTTTATAGCTAAGCGTATAGTCCGTGCCCTCCGCCAGCGTATATTTGTTCCATGTCAGAGTTATATCCTCGGACGGTTTTGCTCCGGTGCTTACGTATTCCGTTTCGATAGAGTCCGCCGCGCTCGAAAGCATGCTTGTCTGAAGCTGCGCCGCTTCTATTTTAAAGGTCTTTTTGATGGTTCCGGTATACCCCGACGCCGGAAGCGCGGTAAAGGTCATCGTCGCAGTTCCCTTTTTCACGTTATTTTTATAGCTGATTGTGTAATCCGTGCCATAGGTAAGCGAGCTGCCCGAAGCATCCGTCAGCTTTAGCTGATTTTGTGTGATGGCGTTTCCTGTGTAGGTTTTATCCTCCGGCTCCTGCACCGTCACGGTATTAAACGCCGTTCCGACGATTTTGAAGGTGACGCTTTTGCTCCCGACATAGCCGCTTCCGTCAGCCTTAAGCCCCGTGCCCGTGATTGTCATTACAGCTGTACCAACGTCAACATTATCTGCATATGTCACCGTAAAGTCGCCCTCGGTTTCATCTGTCTGCTGCGTCAGCACGACGCTGCCCGCTTTCACGGTAAAAACGTTGTCCGAGTTCTGCGCTGCGCACGTAAATTCTATGGCGTTTCCTGTCCATTGCACCTTTTTCAGATTTTTTCCGAGGGTAATCCCGGCATTTTTGAGAAGCTGCGTTTTATCCGCCGCCTGAACCGTTTTTGTAATCGTCCCGGAATAATTTCCTTTTCCCGAAATCGTCAGCGTATAATTCCCTGAAACGCCTGCCTTAGTCTTAATATCCGTACATGTATCTCCGTTGGGGTCGGTAAGTGACAAATCAAAATCCGTTCCCGCTTTAAGCTTCTTTTTATACTTCAGCGAACCGAAGGGATTCACTGCCTTTGAGGAAACAACCTGATCCGTAACCTTCAGCGTGAAGCCGTCCGCCGTGTCGCCGTCACCTATGGACGCCCGGATTATATTGAAGGTCACATACAAGGTCTGAGTATAATTGCCCTTCCCGGTAATCATCACATACGGCGCGCTGCCGTCAAAATCCGCCGTGTCCTTGTATACCATACTGCCTGAAGCAGCCGTCGTGTATGCGTTGATGTTGTTATAATATTTAATTGTATAGTCCTTTTTCTCCGTCAGCAGCGTATCGCCGTCGTATACCTGTACGGTAGGCTTCAGGCGGCTTCCGGTGTAGGTCATGTCCGCAATGCTTCTGATTTTCAGGGATGTTTCCTCCGTCGATGTGCTGCCGTCCTCCTCCTGCGTCTGTGTCGTCAGGCATTGCGTCCACTTCGCATACAGCGTCATGTCCTCATCCACGGTATCATTGGCAAAATCCCATGCGTATGTACATTCCTCCTGCGTATACCAGCCGCCAAACGTATAGCCGTCCGCCTCCGGCTCATTTGGAGCGTCAATAGTGCTCCCCGGAGTGATGCCCGTAATCGGGTCAATCGCATCTCCCACGCCCTGCATGTCGAATGTGACCGTGCAGGTTGTTTCCGTGTTGGTTTCACTTTCCGTTTCGGTTCCGCTTTCGGTTTCTGTTTCGCTCTCCGTTTCGGTTTCGCTTTCCGTTTCGGTTTCTGTTTCACTCTCCGTTTCGGTTTCGCTTTCCGTTTCGGTTTCCGTTTCCTCGCTCAGCGTCAGCGTATAGGAAGCCCCTGATGTGATGCTTTCATCCGTGTAAAGCACATAATCCACGCTGCCGTCATCGATGCTGCTCCAGGCTGCCGTTGCCGTAAAAAGCTGATTCGAAGCAGAATCATATATGGTAATAACATCACCGTTTGAAACAAAGCTTCCTCCGGTGCCGGTATTTCCGCTGTTGCCACCGGTATTTCCACTGTCGCCGCCGGTATTTCCACTGTCGCCGCCGGGTGTTCCGCTGCTGTCGCCGGGTCCTGCATTATTGCCGCTCACGGCTAAAGCGTTCATCCCGGACGGAGTGCCCGCGCCACCAGTGCTGCCGCTGCTGCTTCCTCCCGACACTGCCGTCTCCATTCCCTCCGCGCTCCATGCCACATAAGCCTGCGAGCCGGTGCCGGGCGCTACGGACATTTCATACATGCCTATTGCTAAAATTGTGCCCCCGGTCACTGTCAGGGTGCCGTCGCAGTCCAACGCGTTGTTTGTTTCCTCTGAGCTTTCCGGCGCTCCCAAAGCCACCACGGTTCCGCCCGAAACATTCATATCGCCGTTGGAGTCAAGGCAGTCGTTTTCGTCCGAAGCGGCATAAATGCTCCCGCCATAGATATTGATTTCATATGTGTAATCCGTCAGGTCGCTGTTGGCAGCGTTAATGCTGTCGTCCGAGCTGTAAATTTCATAATTACCGCTGTACAAATTTACCGTCGCACCCTCAAGCCCTTCACAGCAGGCGCCAATGGCAATGGACAACTCGTCGTCATCGCCGCCATCGCTTCCGATTGTCAGCACGTAATCCGCATGTATCGCGTCATCGCCGCTTTTTATTGCAAAATCGCCCTTTGTGATTGTCAGGCTGCCATCCGTATGCAACGCGTCGTCAGCCGTGTTAATATTAAAGGTACCGCCGCTGATTGTCAAAGTGCAGCCGTCCGCATCCACCTCATTGCCGTCCGTGTCCTCATATGAGCCGGCTGCCTTCAAG
The DNA here is from genome assembly GCA_021202335.1 of Lachnospiraceae bacterium. Lineage (GTDB taxonomy): Bacteria > Bacillota > Clostridia > Lachnospirales > Lachnospiraceae > COE1. The sequence goes on along the minus strand of JAJQDE010000018.1, from coordinate 100,169 downwards.
CCCTTCGCGCTCGGGTAGGAGTCGTCGTCCCCATCGTATTCGGCATCGTAACCGCCGTAGGTGGTAATGTCAAAGCTGCCGTCAGCAATTGTCAAATCCATCATTGCCTGTATACCGTCAGCATACGCGTCAATGGTGAAAGCCCCGCCGTTTATGGTAATCGAGCCTGTCGCCTCGTCGTCAGCGCACGCCTTGACAGCGTCCCCTTCCTCCGTGGTAATATCGAATGTCCCTGAGTTGATGGTAATGCTGTTCTCGCTGCTTATTCCATTGTCAAGCGCGTCAATGACGAGTGTTACATCCTCAATGGTCAGCAGGTTGTTCGCCTTAATTCCGTTTTTGGCGTTGCCTTTTATATTAATAGTGCCAGTGCCGGCAAGCGTAACGTCGCTGCCGTCCTTAAACTTCAAAACCGCGTTTTCCGCCGCCTCATTACCCTCATTGTCGTCCTCATTATTATACGCGTTGTCGGTCAGAATGTTGGTCGTGCCATCCACCGCGTAAATGGTACAGGCAGCCTCGCTGTCCTTCTTTACGGTGATAACCGAGGTAAACGAAGATGTAAGCTCCAAGCCGTTTAAATACAGCGTGGCGTCCTTTGTCGCTTCCTTTTTCACGCAAATACTTCCGTTCCCGCTGCCTGAGAATACATATTCGCCGCCCTTTTTCTTGATGGAAACCAAAAGCTGTCCGCTGCTGCCATCGGGCAATGACCATACTGTATTGCCGTCGTCGTCCGTTGATTCTTCCAAATCTTCATATTCGGTATCCGTATCGTCATATCTGACAATCTCATAGTTCGTATCGCTTCCCGCAGTGACTGTCACTGTATCGCCGTTAAAGACAAAGGTTGTCATTCCGGACAAATCCGTCGCGGTGTTTGCGGTCTGTTCCTGCGAAGCTTCGCTTTCGCTTTGCGTTTCTTCCTCGGTTTCGTTTTCCGCTTCATCGGTTTCTTCTTCCGCGCTTTGTGTTTCCTCCGCGCTTTGCGTTTCTTCCACGGTAGCTTGTGCTTCTTCCACGCTTTGAGTTTCCTGCGTTTGGGTTTCTTCCTCAGTGCTTTGAGTTTCTTCCTCCGCGCTCTGCGTTTCTTCCACGGTAGTTTGTGTTTCCTCCGCGCTCTGCGTTTCCTGCGTTTGCGCAGCTTCCTCCGCCTCCGCAGACTCTTCGTTTTCCTCCATGTCTGCTGTTTCCTCTATGCTCTCCGTTTCCATCACGGTGTCCGGTTCCGCCGCACTCACCGTCACGGGAGCCATTGTCGCTGTCATCGCTGCCGCGATAATCAGTGCAAGAATACGTTTCCCACACGCATTTCTCTTTTGCTTTACCATATCGTCCTCCTTTACTTTCCTAATCTGCGCGGAGCGTTTTATCGTATAGAACGAACTCTTCTATACGATAAAAACGGCGACCTCAAGGAAGCATTGTTATATTTCAATAGCAATTCTTCCATGAGAGCGCCGCTTTCGCAAATGTCATCCTGACTGCTCGTCATAAGACAATAAAATTTATAAAGTTACAGTATTACATATAATTTAGCAAATTTTAGGAAAAATGTCAATGGGTGGTGGTATTATGAGTCAAACATCTCTTTCATATAATCTGTCCTCGTATCAAGGATTCTTATGATTTGGATTTCTTCACCTGATATACGATAAAAAACAATATGCCTTTTCTTAACGGGAAGATACCATATCTCTGTCTTTTGTCCAAGCCTTTCCGAAAGCAGTCGCCCCATATTGGGCTGCTCCTTCAGCAATGACACGTTTTCCACGATACTGCGCCCCAGTCTTTCCGCTGCATCATCATCAAAAAAATTTTCCCGAATGTACTGCTGTTCCCTAACTATATCCTTTTTAGCTTCCGGTGTGTACCTTATCTTCATTTACGGCGCAAACTCCTTTAAAATATCCTCCTCTGAAATCCAGCCGCCCTCATTTTGGACGGAATCCTCTCCGGCTTTCAATTCTGACATCAAAACAAGTGCTGCCTGCTGATGAAGAAACTCCCTGCTGTCCGATGTGACAAGGAACGGAAGCCCCTCCACGTTTATCGTTTGCTGTAAAAACAGATTGAAGGCGTCTGTTAGTGAAATTCCGCTCTTAGCATAAATCGCTTCCACACATTCCTTTATTTCAGGGTTAATCCTTACCTGAAAAGTACCGGTTTTCGGCGCAGTTGCTACCTGCAATTTCGTATTCATGACATCAGCCCCTTTCAGTTTTTATTATAATATCAGCCTTTTCCCGTGTCAATACATTGTCATTACATTGCGTTATATCAGCTCTGCGCCTTTTTTACAAAGCCGCACTCTCCGTCCGCGCAGACGAGCTTATTGCCCTTTATGAGCATCACGCCTCCGCAGCGCTCGCAACGCTGTGCAGAGGGGCGCTGCCATACCATAAAATCGCAGTCCGGAATGGCTTCGCAGCCATAATATTTTCTGCCCTTTTTGGTCTTTCGCACGACAATTTCTTTTCCGCACTTAGGGCATTTCACTCCGATTTTCTCAAAATAAGGCTTTGTGGAGCGGCAGTCCGGAAAACCGGGACATGCCAAAAATTTTCCGTGCGGGCCGTATTTTACGACCATATTACTGCCGCAGACCTCGCACAGCTCATCGGACACCTCGTCCGCTATTTCCACCTCGTCAAGCTCCTGCTCCGCTTTTTGGACAGCCTTATCCAAATCCGGGTAGAAATTTGCCACCACTGTTTTCCACTCAACGCTCCCATCCTCGACCTTGTCCAAAAGCGCCTCAAGGTTTGCCGTGAAATTCACATCCACAATCGAAGGAAACGCTTCCTTCATCATGCCGTTCACAACCTCGCCAAGCTCCGACACGTACAGGTTTTTGTCCTCCTTGACGACATAGCGTCTTGCCATAATGGTCGTGATTGTGGGCGCATATGTGCTGGGCCTTCCTATCCCCAGCTCCTCAAGCGCCCTTACAAGCGATGCCTCAGTGTAGTGCGCGGGGGGCTGGGTAAAGTGCTGCTTAGGGTCAAGCTCTTCAAGGGAAAGCTTCGTGCCCTTTTCAATATCACCGACGAGCGTATTCGTTTCCGCATTGTCCGCATCGTCATCCTTGTACACGCTCATAAATCCGTCAAAGACAAGCTTAGAAGCCGCCACAGTGAAGCGATGCCCGTTCGCGTCTATCCTGATTGACGTGGTCGCATACCTTGCGTTTGTCATGCGGCTTGCCGTAAAGCGCTTCCATATCAGGCGGTAAAGCCTTAGCTGGTCCCTGCTGAGCGACTCCTTAATCTCTTCGGGAGTATTCGCTATATCCGTCGGGCGGATTGCCTCGTGCGCATCCTGTATCTTTTGTCCGTTCTTTTTCTCCGCAGTTACCTGAGCGGCATACTGCCCGCCGTAGTTTGCACTGATATAATCCTTTGAAGCCGCCACAGCCTCGTCAGACACACGGGTGGAATCCGTCCTCAGATATGTGATAATACCGACCGTTCCCTGACCCTTAAGCTCCACGCCCTCATAAAGCTGCTGCGCAATACGCATCGTCTTTTGCGTGGAGAAATTCAAAACCCTGCTTGCCTCCTGCTGAAGCGTAGAGGTCGTGAAGGGAAGCGGAGCCTTCTTGACGCGCTCCCCGTTTTTGATATCCGTCACGGTAAAATCCGCATGGTCAAGCTCATTCAAAAGCTTATCCATTTCCTCCTTTGAGGAAATTTCCGCTTTCTTATCGCCCTTTCCGTAATATTTTGCCAAAAGAGGCTTTCTCTCCCCTTTTACCTTAAGCGACGCTTCAAGCGTCCAATATTCCTCGGGAATAAAGGCGTTAATCTCCTCCTCCCTGTCGCAGATAATGCGCAGCGCCACGGACTGCACGCGCCCCGCGCTAAGGCCTCTTTTTATCTTTGCCCACAGAAGCGGCGATATCCGATAACCTACCATTCTGTCCAGCATGCGCCTTGCCTGTTGCGCGTCCACGAGATTCATATCTATTTCCCTCGGGTTTTTGATCGATTCCTTTACCGCGTTTTTTGTTATCTCATTAAAGGTAATGCGGTAAACCTTTTTGTCCTCAAGCTTAAGCGCAATATAGAGATGCCATGAGATTGCCTCTCCCTCACGGTCGGGGTCGGTTGCCAAATATATTTTTTCAGCCTTTTTTACTTCCTTTCTGAGCTTCGCCAGAATTTCTCCCTTGCCCCGTATTGTTATATATTTAGGCTCATAATTATTCGCAGCGTCAAAGCCCAACTGGCTTTTTGGCATATCCCTGACATGTCCGTTGCTTGCAAGCACCTCATAATTCGCCCCTAAAAATTTTTTAATTGTCTTTACCTTCGCAGGCGACTCCACAATAACCAAATATTTTGCCATACTAATCTCCATTCCTGAGCAACTTTGTTGCGAAGAGGCGGCGAGAAAGCCGCGAATGCGGTTTCTTGCCTGCCATCAGGGCTATTTGTTTTCGCTAAGAATCAAATAGCCGTATGAAAAATCAGCACATCAGTGTGATTTTTCATACTAATCTCCATTCCTGAGCAGCCTATACCGCTTTCGATTTATCACTATAAACTAATTTTTTATCTATGGCAAGTAAAATTTTTATGTTTTCAGATTTTTAATTATTTATCAATGGCAATTTCATCCTTAAGCTTATACTGTCCCCCCTCTCTTTCTATGATGCCCTTAAGCTCAAGCCCGAGCAGTTCCGCGCTGATTTGGGCCGCGCTTTCCTTAAAGCCCTGCTCGCGCAAAAGCATGATGATCGTGTCACATGTGACGGGAAGGATGTCAAGCAATCCGCACACCGCGGCAGCCAGCGGAGAAAGCTCTTTTATATAGGAAGAAACACTCTTTCCTTTTTCAGCTTCCGCAGCCGGCAAAAGCCTGTCCCAGCCCATGTCGTTTATGACATCCTCCGCGCACATCACGGCTGACGCGCCCTGTCTTAAAAGCCGGTTGCAGCCTGCGCTCAAGCCGTCCGTGCACCGTCCCGGCACCACAAAGACCTCACGCCCCTGTTCAAGCGCCATATCAACCGTAATGAGCGTGCCGCTTTTTTCCCGGGCTTCGACTACAAGCACCGCATCCGAAAGCGCGCTGATAATCCTGTTGCGCGGCGGAAAGAGCATGGGCTTCGGCGCTGTCCCGGGCGGATATTCCGACATCACTCCGCCCTCTTTTACGAGCCTTTCATACAAGGGCATATTTGACTTCGGATAGACGACGTCCGCGCCACAGCCAAGCACTGCATAGGAGCGCGCGCCTGCGTCAAGCGCCGCACGCTGTCCAATGCCGTCTATGCCAAGCGCCATTCCGCTGATGATATTCACGCCGCGTTTGCCAAGCTCCCCTGCAAGGCGCGTCGCCATGCAGTAACCGTATTCGCTGCACTTTCTTGCACCTATGATTGCCACCGCAGGCGTTGTGTCTTTGGGAAGCTCTCCTCTGTAAAATAAGCCAAAGGGCGGGTCAGGTATATTCCTGAGCCTTGCGGGAAAGTCCCTTTCCAAACAGGAGGTATGGCGGATTTTCGCCGTATGCAGCTTTTCAGACACAAGCTCCGGGCTTTGCAGCTTTTTTGCCCGGCTTATCAGCGCGGCGTTTTTTTCCCCGACAATATAGGATATGTCTGTTTCTTTCATATTATAAATACCTTCCGCAGTTTTTGCCGCCGCTAACAGCCGGTATTTATTTGCGCTTGTAATGAAGCTGATTGAATCCAGCCAGCAGGCGCACTGTTTTTCACGTTCATTCTGTGTCATTATCCCTCTCCATCCTATCTGCTCCAATAGCCTGTGTCGTTCATTCTAAAGCAGGCAGCCTCGCTTATATGCCCGCAGTTAATCTGCTCCGCCCCGTCAAGGTCTGCAATAGTCCTTGCCACCTTTATGATTTTGTGGTAGGCTCTTGCGGACAGATTCATGCACTCAAATATTTTCTCCATTAGCTCCTGCTCCTTTTCCCCCAAGGGGCAAAAGCGCCTGATATCCCCCGCCGCAAGCTCGGCGTTGAAATGGTATTTTGTCCCGCGATAGCGCTTTTCCTGACGCTTTCTTGCTTCCAGCACGCGCTGCCTTATATCGGCGCTGCTCTCGTTTTTGATATTCGCGGACAACTGTTTTATATCGACCCGCGGCGCCTCGATCGCCACATCAATCCTGTCAAGAATCGGTCCGGATATTTTCGAAAGATAGCGCTTGATTTCCCCCTCCGAGCAGGTGCATTTATTCCTGTCCGGGAAGTACCCGCAGGGACACGGGTTCATCGCCGCCACCAGCATAAAATCGGCAGGATATATAAAGCTCCCGTGCGTCCGCGCTATATGTATTTTCTTGTCCTCAAGGGGTTGCCGCAAGATTTCCAGTGTGCTCCTGCGAAACTCAGGAAGCTCGTCCATAAAGAGCACGCCTCTGTGCGCTAAAGATATGATTCCCGGCTTTGGTATACGTCCTCCGCCCGCAAGCGCCTGCTCCGATATCGTATGATGCGGCGCCATGAACGGTCTTTTTGTGACAAGCGGCCGCTCAGCTCCGAGCATGCCTGCCACGCTGTATATGGTCGACACCTCCATTGCCTCAGACATGGAAAGCTCCGGAAGGATTGTCGGAATACGCTTTGCCATCATCGTCTTTCCCGAGCCGGGAGGACCCAGCATCAGGATGTGATGGAAGCCTGCGGCAGCCACCTCCACGGCGCGTTTGACCGCCTCCTGACCATTGATGTCCGAAAAATCGGGCGTTTGGCTCTCAGCCTCTCCAAAATCAGGCTCCTCACACTCCGGAGGGGATATCACAGCCGCCCTTTTCTCCTCGTCCGCTTTCAAAAATGCAATCGCCTCAGACAGCGTGGAAACGCCGATGATTTCCATTCCCGGCGTTTTTTGGCTCCCTGCCTCCTCAAGCTCCATCCGGCGGACGATAGCCCCCTCCCTGACGTTTTCCTTTGGAACCATGCATCGCCTGATACCGCTGTTTTTGGCGCAGTCCGCAATCGGCAGCACTCCCTTTACCGGCTTTACCTCGCCGTTTAGTCCGAGCTCGCCCACAATCAGCGTGTCTTTGACATTCTCCTCGGGAATCACTCCCAATCCCAAAAGTATGCCGACTGCTATGGGCAAATCGTAAGCGGCCCCCTCTTTGCGCAAATCGGCAGGCGATATGCTAACGGTAAGGTGTACTGCGGGTATTTCCACCATGGAATTTTTAAGCGCCACCTTCACCCGCTCTCTTGCCTCGCGCACCTCGTTGCCAAGCTGCCCTACCATCTCAAAGCCCGGCAGTCCCTTTGACACATCCACCTCCACAAGGCAAAGCCTGCTTTCAATTCCCGTAACGGCTCCCGTTATCACACTGCTGTACATTTATGTTATTCCCCCATTCTTTCAAAAGCACAAATTTGTTCGAGAATAACATATTCCTCCCCTTTTGGCAATAAATTCCGCGCAAAAAGCACGCGAAATGTAAAAAATAGCACTATTTTGCGGACACAGCTAAAGCTTTGCCGCCTCAAGACCCGCCCGGAGCTTCCCCAAGGCCTTCTTTTCTATCCTTGACACATAGCTTCGTGAGATGCCGAGCATCTGCCCGATATCCCTTTGCGTAAGCTCCTTACCGCCCATGGAGCTGTCAAGCACGCCATAGCGCAGCTTTATGATACATCGCTCACGCTCGTCAAGCCGCTCATTAATCAGCCTGTACAGGCATGTAAGTTTTGCCGCCGTATCCATATCCTCTATAATGTCCGGCTGCTCCTGCTCACAGACGTCAATCAGGTTTATCTCATTTCCCTCCTTGTCGGTGCCTATCGGCTCGTAGAGCGATATTTCACGCGTGAGCTTCTTTCTTGCCCGAAACATCATCAATAGCTCGTTGTCGATGCATTTTGCCGCGTAAGTGGCAAGCCGGCTGCCCTTTTCAGGCTTAAATGTATTTACTGCTTTAATAAGTCCGATTGTACCTATGGAAATAAGGTCCTCCATATCCTCGCCGCAGCCCATATACTTCTTTGCCACATGCGCCACCAGACGAAGATTTCTCTCAATCAAAATTTGTCCGGCATCATGGGAGGCTGCCTTGTCGTCACCGTACATTGCGCTCAGGTACCTGTTTTCCTCCTCTGCGGATAACGGTTGCTCAAAAGTTTTCAAAAAAAGAGCGCCTCCGTGACTTATTTATCCTATTCTATGTCACCGGGCGCCCCTAAGTGCCTTTCCAAATTAAATTAAACATTTAAAAAATCGCAGAGTACGGTATTGCTTACGTCAATTCCTCTCTCCGTAAAAAACAAAAATCCGCCCTTCTCTTCAAGACAGCCTGCGTTTTTCCATTTTTTCAGGCTGTCTGCATAAACGCTCAAAAGGCTTACGCCAAAGGTCTTTTCAAACTCCGGAAGTGAAATTCCCTCCATCCTTCTAAGCCCCAAAATCACAAACTCATCCATAAGCTCCTGCGCTGACAGATTTTCCTCATCGCGCCTTAGCCTTGCAGGCTCGGCACAATAAGCAAGGTATTCCCGCAAATCGTCCGTGTTTTTGTATCTCAGACTGCCTATTGTGGAGGATGCGCCAAGTCCAAAGCCGATGTAGTTACTGATATGGTCGCAGCCTCTCTGCCAGTAAATCTGATTGTGACGGCTCTCAAAGCCCCTTCGGGCATAGTTTGAAATTTCGTAGCGTGCAAACCCGTGCTGCGCCAGCATACGCTTTGTTTCATAGTACATCAGGCGCTCCGTGTCCTCATCGGGAAGCGCGGGATATTGACTTATGCAGTCATAAAGCTTCGTGCCCTCCTCCACGATAAGGCTGTACGCGGAAATATGCTCAGGGTTTAATTTTATCACAAAATCAAGCGTCCTTTTCCACGCTTCAAGGCTCTGTCCCGGGATTGCGCAAATCAGGTCGATATTGATATTCTCAAACCCCGCCGCCCTTGCCTGCCCGTAGGTCTGCAAAAAATCCGCGCATGTGTGAATACGTCCGAGCAGCAAAAGCTCCCTGTCGTCAGCAGACTGAAGCCCGATGCTTAAGCGGTTTACGCCCGCCGCCTTCAGCACGCCGAGCTTTTCCCCCGATGCGGTTTTGGGGTTTATTTCCATCGTAATTTCCGCGTCTGAGGAAACATCAAAGCAGTCCCGCACGACCGCAAGACAATGCGCCAATAAATCCGCATCCACGCAGGAGGGCGTGCCGCCGCCGAAAAATACGGTCTGTGCCTGATATTCCCCGTAAAGCTCCGACACAGCCCTTATTTCGGTTTCCAGCGCGCCCATATAACGCCTCTTTGTCATGTCATCCGCAGGCGCGGACAAAAAATCGCAGTATACGCACTTTTTGACGCAAAACGGAATATGAATGTACAGCCCCAGCCTTTTCATTTGCCGCTGTCCAGCTTAAGCACTGCCATAAACGCCTTTTGAGGGATTTCCACATTGCCAATCTGACGCATACGCTTCTTGCCCTCCTTCTGCTTTTCAAGAAGCTTTTTCTTGCGGGTGATATCGCCGCCGTAGCACTTTGCAAGCACGTCCTTGCGCATTGCCTTTACGGTTTCCCTTGCGATAACCTTTCCGCCGATTGCAGCCTGAATAGGTATCTCAAACAGATGGCGCGGGATTTCGTCCTTAAGCTTTTCGCACCTTTTCCTTCCGCGCTCATACGCCGACTCCTTGTGTACGATAAAGGACAGCGCGTCAACCTCCTCTTTATTGATGAGAATGTCGAGCCTGACAAGCTGCGCCTCCTCGTAGCCCTTAATGTCATAGTCAAACGACGCGTAGCCCCTCGACCTCGACTTAAGCGCATCAAAAAAGTCGTAAATAATCTCGTTTAACGGCAGCTCATATTTTAAGAGCGCCCTCGTTTCCTCCACATATTCCATGCCGAGGTAGCGCCCGCGCCTTTCCTGGCAAAGCTCCATTATTGGGCCGATAAATTCTGTCGTCACCATGATTTCCGCGCTGACAATCGGCTCCTCCATATAATCAATCTCCGACGGGTCGGGAAGATTTGACGGATTGGTCAGCTCAACAACCTCGCCGTTTGTCTTATACACCTTATACACCACGCCCGGCGCAGTCGTCACCAAATCCAGATTATACTCACGCTCAAGCCGCTCCTGTATGATTTCAAGATGCAGCAGCCCCAAAAAGCCGCACCTGAACCCAAAGCCTAACGCCACCGAGGTTTCCGGCTCGTAAAACAGCGACGCGTCATTTAGCTGCAGCTTTTCCAGCGCATCGCGCAGATCGGGGTACTTTGCCCCGTCCGCGGGATATAACCCGCAGTAAACCATCGGGAGCACCTTTTTATAGCCGGGCAGCGGATTTGCGCAAGGGTTATCTGCGTCCGTGACAGTATCGCCCACAGTGGTATCCTTTAAATTTTTGATGGACGCCGTGATATAGCCTACCATGCCTGCCGAAAGCTCCCCGCACGGTATGAACTGCCCCGCGCCAAAATAACCTACCTCCACGACCTCCGCCACAGCGCCGGTCGCCATCATCAAAATCTTTGTCCCTTTGGCAACTCTGCCCTCCATCAGGCGGCAAAAGATAATCACTCCCTTATACGAATCGTAAAGGGAGTCAAAAATGAGCGCCTGAAGCGGATTTTCCCTGCTTCCCTTGGGCGCCGGGATTTTCTTTACAATTGCCTCAAGCACCTCATCAATTCCCACGCCGTTTTTAGCGGAGATAAGCGGCGCGTCCTGTGCCTCAATGCCGATAACGTCCTCAATCTCATTTTTCACCCAGTCAGGACGCGCGCTCGGAAGGTCTATTTTATTGATTACCGGGAACACGTCCAAATCGTGGTCAAGCGCAAGGTAAACGTTCGCAAGCGTCTGCGCTTCAATGCCCTGCGCCGCGTCCACCACCAAAATCGCGCCGTCGCAAGCCGCAAGCGCGCGGCTCACTTCATAGTTAAAGTCAACATGTCCCGGGGTGTCTATAAGGTTAAAGATATACTCATTCCCGTCCTGCGCTTTATAGACGGTGCGCACGGTCTGCGCCTTGATGGTGATGCCGCGCTCGCGCTCAAGCTCCATGTTGTCAAGCACCTGATCCTGCATCTCGCGGCTTGTCAAAAGCCCTGTCTTTTCTATGATGCGGTCCGCCAGTGTCGACTTGCCGTGGTCTATATGCGCCACGATACAAAAGTTTCTGATTCTGCTCTGCTCTATTTTTGACATTTGTTTCTCATACTCCGTCACGTTTATTTATATACAAGCGCGTATGCAGTCGAGGGAACGCTTGTTGCGAAGGTAATCGTGTCGTCCGCAGTGTCGAGGTCATCATAGATGTATACCTCTCCCTCTCCGATGGCAAGAAGCCTGAAGCTTCTGCCCGCCTGCCTGTATTCCTCGGGAATGGTGAGCACATATTTCAGCTCCGTATCCGTCTGCTTTATGGTTTTATTCTCCCAAAACTGATATGACGACCTGTCTATAAGCTCCGTTACCTCAACGGTCACGTTAAAGGTCGCGGCAAAGGTGTAATCCCCAATGAATGCCGCATAAGCCTCAAGGCACGCCTTTCCCTGATACCGCTTCTGTGCCGACACAAGCAGTGAGGCGTTCGGCGTTTCCGAAGAAAGCCTGCATATTACGGTCGTTTCATTTCCGTTTCCGTAGGTTTCAACCCAGCTCCACGGCACAATCGTTTCCCCGTCGTGCTCCACGGTCTGAGTCGCGTAATATACATTCGTAATCGTAGGGTTTACGCTGTTTTGGAACTCCTCCGCCAAGGCTTTCGTGTCCAAAATGTAGGCAGCCCCGTTATAATTGGTCTGCGCGCGAAGCTTGATGCTGTCAAGGCTCGTATATGGAATCGTCCCTATCATTTCCGTATTGACGGTGCTTTCACGCAGACGGTATATCGGCTCATAGCTGATTCCGTCAAAGCAGGTTTCGTCCGCGATGAAGGTTCCCGTATACATATCAATGTATTTCAGGGTTTCCATGCCGTAAAACGCGTAGCTTCCTATGGAAGTAATGGTTTCCGCGATATATACAGCCTCCGTGCTGCCGTTATCCCACGGCCTTTCGTACAGCTTCCAGTAATCAAAGTCCGGAATGGCACCCGTTCCGTAGATATACGCCGCCCCGTTCTCAATCTTTACGCTGATATCCGTGCCGTCTAAGTAATGCCAGCCGTCACCCGCATGCGTCCATGTAATCTCCTCCTGCGCCTGCACAACGGCGCCCGGAACGCCCGCAAATGAAACGGTGCATGCAGCCGCAAGCGCCACTGCAAGCGTGCGCTTGAAACTCTTCTTAAATTTCATTTTCATATTTTCCTCCATTTCTCCAATTGAAAGCCTTCAAACCTGTTCCTTCCGGCAATATATGCGTGATTTTGCCGATTAGTTACCAATTACTTACAAATAGTGTATAATTTTCAGAAAATTTTGTCAATAAAATTCACCCTAAGTTCATTATTTCATCTTTATTGCGCCGCCCTTTGCGCATAACGCAAGTTTCGCAGAAACTTGCTGACGAACGCCGTCCTTGCGTTCATTATTTCATCTTTATTGCGCCGCCCTTTGCGCCGCTTACTCATTCCCGAGCATGTCCTCGATAAATATGCCATATCCCCTTGTGGCGTCCTGCACAAGCACATGTGTTACCGCACCCACGAATTTGCCGTTCTGTATAATCGGCGCGCCGCTCATTCCCTGCACAATGCCGCCCGTAAGCTCCAGCAGCTCACTGTCCGTCACCTTTAGGGATATCTGGCGGTTAAGCGCCTCATTGCCGGGACTGAGCTTTGTGATTTCCACGTCATAATATCTGCTCTCGCCGTCTATCGCACATAAAATCTGCGCCGCGCCAAGTGTAACCTCCTGCTTGAGCGCCACGGGCAGCGCCTCGTTGTCCCCCACACAGGCTTCCAAAAGCTCTCCGCCCGCGACTCCGTAAATTCCCCGGGCGGTATTGTCCGCAATCACTCCCATCACCTGGTCGGGCTTATACTCTATAACTCCCGTAAGCTCTCCCGGCGCTCCTTTTTCGCCACGCTGCACCGCCACAATCTGCGTATTGTACAACAGCCCGGAGCCAAGCCTTAAAAGCTCCCCCGTGTCCGTGTCATTTATTCCGTGCCCCAGCGCGCCAAACCGATTGTCAGAATCGATATAGGTCAGTGTTCCGATACCCTGCGCGCTGTCCCGAAGCCACGCACCAATCTTGTATACGCCGTTTTCGTCAGCCTCGGGCTTTATTTTCACGTTAATCAGCTCGTCGTGCCTCGACACCTGAAAGATAATCTCACTGCCTTTGCTGCTTTCCACATATTCCTTTATCTGCTTTTTCCCGCTTATCGCCACGCCGTCCATCGCCGTAAGGTAATCTCCCGACTGCAGCTTATACTCGGACGGCGCGTGGCTGCTGCCGCCTCCTCCCGAAAAGCTGCCCGTGTCAACCACCAGCACGCCCTGTGTTTTCACGTAAATGCCTATCGGCTGACCTACCGGGATAAGCTCCTTGTTTTCAATGACCTGTATGTCCACATTCTTTAACGGAAGCACGCCAAACAGCTTCAGGCGCATCTGATATGAGCTGACTGTTTCACCCGCCACAATCGTCACCGGCTCATTCAGCGCAAGCACTGTTTCGGAATCCGTATCAATCACTCCCGAAGCGGGAATTTTAAGATTAATCTCCTCACTTGTCCCCGCCTTGATGCTGATTGTGCCAGGAACACTGTTCTGATAGTATAAATATGCCGCCAGGCAAAACATTCCGATTGCAAAGCCCAGGAAAATATATAAGGAAAACACGTACTTTATTTTTCTGCTTTTCATATCCGTAATAATACTCCTTACTTTTTGCGTATCACCAAACCTTTTTACTTTTTCAGAAGTAGTATATGGATTTTAAGAAAAAATAGTCAGATTAAAAAAACCGGCTTTTGACCGGTTTTTTTAATTTGAAATTTTTTAATCCTCATCATTGTGAGAATGTTTGTTTTTGCGTTTATCCTGACGCTTTTGCGCCTTCCTTGCTTTCGCCTCCTGTCTGCCCTGCTTGCTCATAAGCAGATAGAAGCTTGGCATCAGAAAAAGAATCAGAAGCGTTGAAGTGACAAGCCCGCCGATTATGATAATCGCCATTCCCTTCATCATCGCCGAGTTATCATCCGTTGCAAAAACCATAGGTATCATTGAAAGGATTGTGGTGAGCGTAGTCATAAGAATAGGTCTTAAACGAATACGCCCGCTCTCCATAAGCGCATCGTTTAACGGCATTGTTTCCTTTAGCTGATTCGTGGTGTCCACATACAAAATACCATTATTCACCACGATACCGACCAGCATCAGAATACCCATAAGAGAGGTCATGCTAATCGTTGAGCCGGTGATAAACAAAAGGAAGAATGAACCGATTAAGCTGAACGGAATACTCAGCATGACCATCAGAGAGAACCTCGGCGACTCAAACTGCATAGCCATTACCAAAAAGATAAGGAACACTGCGGTAGCTATTGCCGTCCCGATTGAGCCGAACTCCTCCATCATCATTTCCGTCAGCATGCTTTCCGCCTGCTCAACTCCCTCGGGAAGCTCGCCGTTTTCAATCGCCAACGCTACCGCCTCATTGATTGCAGTCTGGGCAGTGTATTTTGCGGCATCCGTCGTGTACGCCGTGATTGTCACGGAATACTTTCCGTCGCTTCTTACCAAGGTGTCAGGCGCGTCCGTGTAGGTTATGTCCGCCACATCGTTTACGGTAATCGTCGTGCCGTAGCTTGTTGAAATCGACAGATTCATAAGGTCGTTTACATCGGTATAGCTGCCCTCGGGATATTCAACCATCACGGAATATTCCTCGTTATCAATCTCCATCGTCATGGCTTCCGTGCCGTTGCTTGCGCTGTACATTGCGCTTGCCACCTGCGCCGCCGTAAGCCCGACGTTCATGCACTTAAGCGAATCAATATGCACCTCCGCCTGAGACGCGTCCGAGCTTAAGCTGTTTGACGTCTTGATTACGCCCGGCACCTCAAGCATCATCAGCTCCACCTGCTTTGCCGCTGTCCGCAGATCGTCCATATCCTCGCCGCTCAAATCAACCTCCGTGGTCGAGCCGGTGCTCAGCATTGAAGTCATGCCGCTTCCTCCCGCCTCCACGGTGATATCCATGTTGGTGTAATCCTTTAAGAGCATATTATATTTCTCCACCAGCTCGGTGATGCTAAGCTCGCAGTCGTCCGCAGGGTACGCCGATATGGACGCCGAAGACTCGCTGACCGTGAGGTTACAGCTTTCAAAATCCTCATCGTCCAATATCATCTGCTCGATAAATTGTATATCCTCGTCCATAACCTCAAGCCGCGTGCCGCTTCTCTGCTCGATGGTAATGCTCACACTGTCGACACCCGTCGATGACATCAGCTCCATGTTTAACTGCGACGCAAGCCAAAAAGCAAACCCAAGAAGCGCTACCGCAACCAGCATAACCGTTTTCTTTTTGAGCATAATCTTGCCAAGCAGCCACTTGTAGCCGTTTCCTACTCTCTCAAGGAAACGGTTGACCACTGTGTCTTTCTTTTCCTTCGGCTTATACAGCCAAAAGAAAATCGGAATCAATGTCAAAGCCACTACCAATGAGGAAAGCATGGCAATGATAATCGTATATCCAAGCTGCGAGAACAGCTGCCCTGAAAGACCGTCCATCAACGCAAGCGGAAGGTAAACCACAACCGTTGTGATTGTTGAGGCAACCACCGAGCTTGCGACCGTGCTTGCGCCGGCAAGCGCCGCCTCCTTAAAGTCAGGCTTCTCATCCTTTAACCTGAAGCAGCTTTCCAGCACGACAATAGAGGAGTCAACCATCATACCGATTGCAATAACCAGCGCTCCCATTGTCACCACGTTCAGCGAAAATCCGGCAAAGCTCATGAAAATCAAAGTCGCAAGCAAAGAAATCGGCATGGAGCTTCCCACGATAAGGCTCGCCTTAAAATCCCCAAAAAAGATAAACAATACAAGCATCGAAAGGATAACGCCCAGCACAAGGGTCTGCGCAACTGAGCTGATTGAGGAAATAATGGTTTCCGATGAGTCGTAGGAAATCTCCATCTGAATAGAGGAATTTTCAGCCAGGACATCCTCCATCAGCTCCTTTACCTCATTTGACACGTCAACCGTGCCCGCGCTCTGCGCCTTTGCAATTCCGACGCTGATGCTTTCCTTGCCGTTATAGCGGCTTATGCTGTCGTTTGCCTCGGTCGCCATGGAAACCGTCGCGACGTCGGAAAGGGTGATCGTCTGCCCCGTGCTTGTGATAAGCGGAATATTCTGCAGATCAATCAGCGTTTCAGGAGTTGACGACGCCGACACGCTGATATCCTGACGTCCCTGCTCCACCGTGCCGACGGGAATGGTAAAATCCGTCGCCGCTATATATGTCGCCACGCTTGACATGGTAATACCGTACTGCTCAAGCTTTTCCTTATGCAATGTGACGCTGATATACTGCGACTCGCCGCCGGAAACCGTGATATCCGCGATATCCGCAATTCTTTCAAGCTGCGGCTCCACCTCGTCCTCCACGAAGGCGAGCACGTCTACATCACCCGTAGATGTAAAGGAAAGCGTCATCATATCCATGGAATTCATGTTCATTTCCACGATATACGGATCCTGCGCGTCGTCCGGCAGCTCCAAAGCCGCCGTATCCAGCGCGCTTCTCAAATCGGAATACGCCTCGTCCGTGTCCGTGCCGTAATCATATGTAAACATGACCATGGAATAGTTTGTATATGAATAGGAGTCTATGGAATCAACGCCCGAGAGTGTCTTGCCGGCATCCTCAATAACCTTTGTCACCAGCTCCTCCTGCGCCTCAGGGTCGCCGCTTGCGTATACAGTCATTACAAAGAGCATGGGCATTTCCATATCGGGCGTCAGCTCAAGCTTAAAGCCCATCACCGAGCTGATGCCAAACACAATAAGCGCAAGGACAATCAGCAGCGCAGATACCGGTCTTTTAAGGGCAAGTTTTGTCAGGGAGTTCATATGTCAATCGCCTCCTATTCCAAAGTGTCTGCAGCATCAGAAGTGTCTGATGCGTCAGATACGTCTGACGCGTCTGAAGTATCTGATGCGTCTGATGCAGTGCTGATTGACACGCTTACTCCGTCGCGAAGCTGCGCCGACCACGTTGTAATAACCATATCATCAGCCGAAAGCCCCTCGGTGATTACAATGTTTTCCGTGTCATACAATCCGGTAGTGACGAGTGTCTTTTGCGCTTTTCCGTCCACAACCGTATATACATAGGCATCATCGCCGTCATAGTATACGGAGTCATAAGGAATGATTATCGCGTTATTTTCATGATATGTAGCCGTAGTGAGTGTCGCTTTGGTGCCGGAAAGCAGGGCTGACGTATCGCCCTTCACGCTTGCCTTAATCTTAAACAGCCCCGTGCTTTGGTCAAGCGCCGTTCCTATTTCGATGATTTCCCCTGAATACTCCCTGTCGTCCTTCTCGACGCTGACCTCCTGACCGGTGCTCAAGGTATTGCGCACATCCTCGCTCACATAGAAGGTTGCCACCATCGCGTCCTTATTGGAAATGACGAATGCCGCGCTGCTTGAGGACGCGTAATCATGCTCGCTTACGTTTACCGTTTCAATCACGCCGGAAATTGTCGCGGTAATCGTGTAGGCGTCTAAGCTTTCCTGCGCCTGCTCAACGCCAAGCTGCGCCGACGCGATTGTATTCTGCGACACCTGCTTTTGCTCCTCACGCAGCTCACCGTTGCTTATATCGCTTGACACAACCGACTCTCCGTATGACGTGTAAGCGCTGTCTATGCTGTCCTGCAAGGTATCTATCGCTTCTTCGAGCGAGTCGATTGCCTCCTTATAAGCGTCTATTTTCGCCTCGCTGGTTGCCGCTTCCGTCGCCGCGTTGGAGTATCTCGTCATCGCTGCCGTGTAATCCTCGCTGCCGTAATCAAATTCATCCTCCGCGTAGTCCTTAATCTCGTCGACGTCGTCCACGTAATCGTATTCTTCCTTGATGGACTCAAGATTTGCCTCCTCATCCGCAAGCATATCCTTATAATATTGAAGGTCATCCATCGTTTCGACAAGCTGCTCCTGCAAGCTTTCAACGCTGTCCGCCACGCTGTCAAGGGTGCTGTCCGTAGTCATATCGTTTAAAAGGCTTGCCGCATCTCCATACGATAAATTGTAGGAGCGCTGTGCGTTGTCAAGCGAAAGCTGCGCGCTCTTCATGCTTATCTGCGCCAAAGTATCGTCAAGCACCGCAAGGACATCCCCCTCCTGCACAGTATCGCCCGCCTCAACATATACGGAGAGAACCTCCGCGGTAGTCTTTGGTATAACATATACCGACTCGTCAGGATTGATTGTCGCTATGAAGCTGTTAGAGAGCTTCAAATCCCCCACGTCAGGATTTGACGCCTCAACGACAGCCACATCCTCCGCCGTTTCCTCTACCTCCTGCTCATTGCAGCCCCATAAGGAAACCGCCGAAACGGCAACACACACAAGAAGCGCTGTTTTTTTCTTCCCGTTTTTCATACTTTCTCCTTTCACGTCCATTTTCTCTACCAAATGATTTATTCCTTTGATAGGATAAATCTTTTTTTTTCAAAAAGAAAGCTAAAAAGGCATTTCTTAATTTTTCTTTAATACTTTTTATTGATGTTTTTTATTTACAGGCTCCCTTTATAAATGCCCATAAAAAAATGTATAAACTTTTTATAACCTGACTTGTTATTTTGTCGTGTTTGTTATTATAATGGAAAAGGTTCACCGTTATTCAATCAGATTTTAATAAAAAGAATGTAAGGAGGAAAACATGAAGAAAGTTTCAGGCATCAAAAAAATTATCTGCGCTGCCATAGCGGCAGCCGTAATCAGCACGGTTCCCTCGGCAGGAGCTTTTGCTGCGGAGGTTTCCGCAACGCCAAGCGTCGGCAACGGCTTAATCCTGTCAACCGACACAATCACCCTGTTGGAGAATGACACCGCCACCTTTACGGCTGCTTTGGGCGACGGCTTTGACGCGTCAAGGCTCTCATGTGTCGTGGCGGACACAAGCGTCGCCACCGTCACTCCCACGGCTTACGCCGCAAACGTAGCGGGCTTCGAGGTAAGCTACGCGGGGCTCGGCTCGACCGTCGCCGCTGTCTACCATGTGGATAACCCCGCCGTGGTCGCATATGTTACAATCAATTCATCCTCTGTCGTGATGAATATTCCTTCAAAGCTCGGCACAAACAAAAAGAACTACTGCACGCTTGTAAGCTATGAGTTTGTCCCGTATGATTTCACCTATGCGGATTTTAACGATTACAAGAGCACGCTTAAGCTGGAATATAAGTGCGCCGCTTACGGCGACGAGGACTATCGCAAGTGGGGCTGCTACGGCTACTTCTTCGACGCAGAGGGAAATGTCCTCTCGAAGGTTCATCTCTACGGCACGCTTTCCGTGGGCAGGGTTTACACGAGCGAATTTAACGTTCCCGTAAACGCGGTAAGCTTTACAATTGAGGGATTTTAACCCCGTAACGTTTTATCGTATAGGACGAACTGTCCTATACGATGAAATAAAGAATGTGCCGTTGGCACATTCTCGCGCCGAGCGCGGTCGCTTGCGACATATTTCATTTTTGCGCGAGTGCGCATCCCCGCGGAGCGTTTTATCGTATAGGACGAACTGTCCTATACGATGAAATAAAGAATGTGCCGTT
>JAJQDE010000018.1:45952-80363 GCA_021202335.1 Lachnospiraceae bacterium | reverse complement strand
GAGTGCGCATCCCCGCGGAGCGTTTTATCGTATAGGACGAACTGTCCTATACGATAAAAAGACATTTGGATTTTATCCAAATGTCTTTTTTTTATTCCTCGCCGTATTGATAAGCTCCCTTGCGTTCTCGCGCACCGTGTCCGTCAGCTCATCGCTTCCAAGCATCCTTGCAAGCTCATCCACCATCTGCGCCTCGTCAAGCTCGCTGATGTTCGTCACCGTCGTATTGTTCGCAGCCTGCTTTGCTATCATAAAATGTCTGTCCGCCATCGCCGCAATCTGCGGAAGATGCGTAATGCAGATTACCTGATGGCTTCTTGAAAGGCGTCCAAGCTTCTCCGATACCTTCCACGCCGTTTTTCCGCTTATGCCCGTGTCAATCTCGTCAAAAATCATGGTGGGGATTTTATCCCTTGAGGCGAGCACCGTCTTTAGCGCAAGCATAATCCGAGAAAGCTCTCCGCCGCTTGCCACGCTCGCAAGGCTCTTTAGCGGCTCGCCGGGATTTGTGGAAATCATAAACTCCACATCGTCATAGCCGGACGCCGATATCTCCCGGTCTGCGCGCACCTGAATTTCATACTGCACATCAAGAAAATTTAAATCAGTCAGAGCCTCAGTCATTTCACCTGCAAGGCGCTTTGCCTCGCTAAGCCTTATTTCGGACGCCTGTCCGCACAGCGCCTTAAGCCCGCGATATTTTTCATCAAGCCGCTCCTCAAGCTCCGCTTTATACACATCCGCATTTTTCAGGCGCTCGATTTTGGTTTCAAGCTCTGTCCGGTACCGCATTACGCTTTCAATGCTGCCGCCGTATTTAAGCTTTAAGCGGTTCAGAACATTCAGCCGCTCCTCAGTGTCCGCATAGGTCTGCGCGTCAAATTCCATATCCGACATATACTCCGCGATGCTCCGGTTAAAATCGTTTAAGAGCGCGTCAATGCTTTTAAGCTCGTCGGCAAGCTCCCTTGCCTTATCGTCATAGCCTTCGACGCTCTGCAGCTCGCGCACCGCGCGCCCTACCTCATCCGCCGCCGACTGCGCATCGCTTCCGGTAAGCCTGTACGCCCTTGCAGCCGCCTCGACAAGCTGTCTGCTGTTGGACATTCTGCGGTAAAGCGTTTCCAGCTCATCATCCTCGCCCTGTACGGGCGCAGCCTCCGATATTTCGCCGTATTCAAATTCCGCAAGTGAAAGCTCTTTTGCCGTCACGCCCTCGTCGACGCAAAGCTCATCAAGCTCGCGCTTCAAATCCATATACGCATGATATTCCCCGCGCAGCCGCTCCTTGACTGCGGCAAGCTCCTCGCCCGCAAAGGAATCCAATATTTCCATATGATTTTTCTTATACAGAAGCGACTGGTGCTCGTGCTGCCCGTGAATATCTATCAGAAGCTCGCTCAACGCCTTTATCTGCTTTATCGTCGCCGTTTCCCCGCAGATTTTAAAGATATTCCTGTTTGACCCGATACGCCTTTGGATAATCACAAGCCCGTCGTCCTCCACCGGGATTTCCATTCCCCGGATTGTGTCAAGCAGCCCGCTGTCCTCTATCTGAAAGACAAGCTCCACAAGCGCATATTCCGCACCGTTTCTGATAAGCTCCTTATCCGCCCTTGCGCCAAGCGCAAGATTAATGGAGCCGATAATGATTGATTTACCGGCTCCCGTTTCTCCGCTTAAAATATTAAGCCCCTCTTTAAAATTAACCTCCGCCTCCGCTATCAGAGCCAGATTTTTCACATGTAAGCTTACTAACATTTCTAACCTCTTATTATATTATTGAGCTTTTCCATCACTGCCTTTGTCCCCTCAACCGTCCTTACGGCTGCCATAATGGTATCGTCGCCCGCAATGCAGCCGACGATTTCGGGGAGCTTCATCGCGTCGATTGCCGCAGCCACCGCCATCGCCATTCCCTGCACAGTTTTTATCACGAGAAGGTTCTGCGCCATGTCCATCGACACAAAGCCGTCCCGCAGCACGCGGATATATTTATCTCCCAGCCTTGTATCGTCGTTTGACAGCGTGATATATTTCTGTCTGCCGTTTCCCACGGAGATTTTCGACAGGTTCAGCTTTCTGATATCCCTTGAAACCGTCGCCTGCGTAACGTCAAAGCCCTCGCGCCGCAAGTATGACGCAAGCTCCTCCTGCGTTTCAATGTCGTATTTATTGACAAGCTCCACTATCACATCCTGCCGTTCTCTTTTCATCAGCCATTCCCCTCGTATCGTGAACCTAAAAGATACGCATTTGGTTATGCATGGTGTCAAGAAAGCTGACCTCGCTCAGCTTTATTATTTTTGTAAACTTATCCGATCGGATAATCCTTATCTTGTCGCCCTCATTGAGATTTACCGGGCACCTTCCGTCGAAGCTGGCGTCCACCTCCTGCTTTTCGCCGGGCTTATACCGCCCAATCTCTATGTCGATTACGTCCTCCTCGGACAAAATGATGGTCCTGTTGTTGACCAGCGTGTGCGAGCAGACGGGCGTCATCATAATCAGGCGCGCCCTCGGCTCCACTATGGGACCGCCCGCCGAAAGATTGTATGCTGTCGACCCGGTCGGCGTCGATATGATCATGCCGTCGGCGCTGTATGTACTCAAAAGCCTCCCGTTTACATAAATATTAAAATTGATGACATGCAGCGCGCCCTTTCTGCTGATGACAATATCATTGAGCGCGGTCTGCGGCATCATACTCTCCCCCGATACTACGGGAATACCGCTCAGCATCATGCGCGGCTCGATATCATACTGTCCGCTTATCAGACCGTCAAGCGCATTTTCCAAATCCTCCCACTCGACCTCCGCAAGGTAACCGAGCGTTCCGAGGTTAATGCCGATCATCGGGACATGGCTGCCCACATACTCCTTTGCCGCCCGAAGCATCGTGCCGTCCCCGCCGAGCACCAGCATACCCTCAACCTGACTGTCGAGCGTGTCCTTAACGGCGCAGCCCTTTAGGGTCAGATAATCGCGGATATAATTGGTGTGCTCCTGTGCCGGATCCTTTAATGTATTTGTATAAATGTAAAATGTTTTCATTCTCGCCCTCTTTTTCGCATAGCAGTTCAGCCTTCCGGCACCTGCAGTCCTCCCTTGAGTCCTTGTGTTTATTATACCTTTATTTAACCGTAAAGGCAACCGAAAAATCAACGTCCCTGCGCCTTATCCCTCAAGCTCCGCATGCGCTCTTTCCACGGTTTCCCTTATCACCGCTTCGTATGCTCCCGTCTGCTGTCCGGATTTGCAGATATGCATGAGGTATTCGATATTTCCCTCGGGTCCGCGTATCGGCGAAAAATCGAGGTTTTTTATCTCAAAGCCTGCCTCCTGCGTGAACGCAAGCACCTGCTCAAGCACCTCAATATGCACCGACGCCTCTCTGACCACTCCTTTTTTGCCGACCTTTTCCCTGCCTGCCTCAAACTGCGGCTTTATCAGGCACACCATCTGCGCGTCGGGCTTCAAGAGCCGGTATGCCGGCGTAAGTATCTTGTCAAGCGAGATAAAAGACACGTCCGCCGACGCAAAATCAAGCGCGTCTTCGATATCACCCGGCTGCATATAGCGGAAGTTCGTCTTTTCCATACATACCACGCGCCCGTCGTTGCGAAGCTTCCACGCAAGCTGTCCATGCCCCACGTCCACGGCATAGACCTTTACCGCGCCGTTTTGCAGCATACAGTCCGTAAAGCCCCCCGTGGAGGCTCCGATATCCATACAGATTTTTCCCTCAAGCGCTATGCCAAACCTGTCAATCGCCTTCTCAAGCTTCAAGCCTCCGCGGCTTACATAGCGAAGCGTGCTGCCGCGCACCTCCACCGATGATTTTGTTTCGTCGAACATGGCTCCCGCCTTGTCCTCTTTCTGACCGTTCACATACACGTTCCCGGACATGATTACCGCCTTTGCCTTCTCACGCGACTCCGCAAGCCCCTGCTTCACGAGCAGGACATCCAAACGCTCTTTCAATCTAAGCCCTCCATGCCATCCAATATCCTTTTTTCTATCGTTTCCGCATCTATTCCGACCTCATGCCGCAGAATGTCCACATTTCCGTGCTCCACATACTCATCCGGAATGGAAATCGTCAAAAGCCTTGCGCTGCTTTCCCTGCTTCCAAGATAAGCGCGCACCTTCTCGCCAAAGCCGCCGCTTGCGACATTCTCCTCCAGCGTGACAAGCAGCTTATGGTTTTCAAGCGCCTCGTCTATTATATCAGTATCGATGGGCTTTACGAAACGCGCGTTTATGATGCTGCAGCCGTACCCTCTCTTTGCAAGCGCGCTTCTAACGCTAAGCGCCGTTTTGACCATGCTTCCGACCGCTATCAGCACAATCTGCCCGTCGCGCAAAAGCCACTCCGCCTTTCCGAACACAACAGGCTCCCTGAACTCCCTAAGCCCGTCATATGCCTCGCCGCGCGGGTATCTGAGCGCAATCGGCCCGTCAAAGCAGACCGCGAATTTCATCATGTCGGACAGCTCCCATTTATTTTTGGGCGCCATAATGTGCATGTTGGGGATTGACGAAAGGTAGGACAGGTCAAATATGCCCTGATGCGTTTCGCCGTCGCTTCCCACAAGCCCCGCCCTGTCTATTGCAAAAATAACGGGAAGATTTTGAATACATACATCGTGGAGTATCTGGTCATACGCCCGCTGCAGAAACGAGGAATAGATTGCAACGACCGGCTTCATGCCGCCTGCCGCAAGCCCCGCCGCAAAGGTGACCGCGTGCTCCTCCGCAATACCCACGTCAAAAAAGCGGTCCGGATACATATTTTTAAACCGCTTTAACCCTGTTCCGTCGGGCATCGCCGCCGTGACTGCCGCAATATTGGGAACCCTGTCGCCAAGCTTACACATCACCGTTGAGAACACGTCCGTATAATTAGACTTTGTTTTGGGCTTTAACGGAAGCCCCGTTTCCACGTCAAACGGCTCCGCACCGTGAAAACGCGCCGGATGCCTCTCCGCGGGCGCATAGCCCTTTCCCTTTTGAGTGATTACATGCACAAGCACCGCAGATTTGCAGCGCTTTGCCTCCTTAAATACCTTGAGCATGGCGTTTATGTTGTGCCCGTCAACCGGTCCCAAATAGGTTACTCCCATATCCTCAAAAAGCATCCCCGGAATGACAAGCTGCTTGACGGAGCTTTTTGCCCTTCTGATACGCTCCACAATCGGGTCAAGCTTCCTGTCCATCAGCGAGTTGTAGACTCCCTCCTTGATGCCCAAATATTTATCGGCAGTCCTGATGTTGTTGAGATACTTTGAGATACCCCCGACATTCTCTGATATTGACATATTATTGTCATTTAAGACAATGATAAAATTAGACTTTATTCTTGCTGCATTGTTTAATGCCTCGTAGACCATCCCGCCCGTAAGCGAGCCGTCGCCTATCACGGAAACAATAGTTCTGTCCTCACCCTTTAAATCCCTTGCCTTTACAAGCCCTAAGCCTGCCGAAACGGAGGTTGAGCTGTGCCCGGTGTCAAAGCAGTCACATTCGCTCTCCTTGCGCTTTGGAAATCCGCTCATACCGCCGTATTTTCTAAGGCTTTCAAAGCCCGCGCGCCTGCCCGTCAGGAGCTTATGCGTATATGACTGGTGCCCGACGTCCCAGACGATTTTATCCTTTGGAAGCTCAAGGCTTAAGTGGAGCGCCATCGTAAGCTCGACCGTCCCCAAATTAGAGCCAAGATGCCCTCCCGTAACACTGATTTTATTGATCAGAAATTCCCTTATTTCCTCTGCCAGTGCATCAAGCCGCTCAGGCTCCACCTTTTTTATATCATTTTCTTTTTCTATTGTTTCGAGTATCATGCCGCAGTCATACCCTTTCCTCTATTTTAAGCGCGTAATCAGACTTTTTATCAGCTTTGTCAGAAATTCGTTTTGATACCCGTCCGCGCTAAGACTCTCCAAAAGCCCTATCGCGTGATTTGACAGCTCCTTCTGCTCCCTTGTCGCCTCATCCAAGCCCTTCAGCGTCACATAAGTCGCCTTGCTGTTGCGCTCATCGCTTCCGATCGGCTTTCCAAGCTCCTCAAATGTGCCGGTCACATCCAAAATATCGTCCTGTATCTGAAAGGCTACGCCGATTTCACCTGCCGCCTTTTCAATCACGGCAAGCTCCTTATCCGACGCCCCCGCAAGCAGCGCGCCCGCACCCATGGCCGCCTGTATGAGCGCCGCCGTCTTGTGCTCATGGATGTAGAGAAGCTGCTCCGGCTCCGCCTGCCTGCCCGACCGCTCCGCATCAATATCGGCAGCCTGTCCGCCGATCATTCCGTAAATGCCGGCTTTCCCCGCAAGCAGCGAAAGCGCTTTTACAATGCGTTTCTCATCTGCCCCCTCGCACGCAAAAGCCTTGAGTGCTGTTTCAAACGCATAGTTTAAGAGCGCATCGCCTGCAAGAACGGCTTCCGCCTCCCCATACGCCGCCCATGTTGTTTTCTTCCCTCGTCTGTACTCATCGTTGTCCATCGCGGGAAGGTCGTCATGCACAAACGAATAGGTATGTATCAGCTCGATTGCCGCCATAAACGGCTCGACAACCCTGCCGCTTCCTCCAAAGAGTCTGTATGTTTCCAGCATCAGCATCGGGCGCAGTCTTTTCCCGCCCGCGTTTACACTGTAATTCATCGCGTCAATCACCGCGGACGCATAACCTCCCTTTTCGGGAAGGTAACTTTTCAGCACCGCCTCCACGCTCTCCCTGCGGTTCTCAATTTCCTTTTCAAAATCATCGTTCATCAGTCCAACTCCTCCGTCTCATCGTTCCCGTTCAGCTTCAGGACTTCCTTTTCAACCTTATCAATTTTATCATTGCATGACTTGACAAGCTTCATGCCCTCCTTGTAAAGCTTAAAGGATTCCTCAAGAGAAATATCCTCCTGCTCCAGGCTCCCGATTGCCTCCTCAAGCCTCTCAAACGTTTCATCAAGCGTAAGCTCACGCGCCATAGTCCACCTCCGTAACACCCGTTGTTTCCGCATGTATGATTCCGTTTTTTACATAAATCCGCAGCCTGCTGCCAACGGGGATATTTTTAATGTCATTTGCCGCCCCGCCCGCCTCGTTCTCCACATAGGCATAGCCGCGGCTGAGCTTTTCCAAGGGAGAAAGCCCTTTAAGCCTCTCCGCCGAAAGCGACAGTCTGTATCTGCTTTCGGTAAGGATTTTTTCCATAAGCCCCGAAAGGCGCCCCTCCAAATCCACACAGTACATGCGTTTCTGCTGCAATGTATTGGCGGGGCTTAAATATTTAAGGCGCAGCCGGTGATTTTCAAGCCTTGCCTTTTCCAAACGAATGCGTTTTTCCATGTGGTGCTGCAGCGTGCTCTCACAGACCTTCAGCCTGTCCGTAAACAATTGATAATCATACACGGCAAGCTCCGCCGCCGCGGAGGGCGTCGGAGCACGCAAATCCGCCACAAAATCGATAATCGTCGTGTCCGTTTCATGCCCGACTGCCGATATGACGGGAACAGAGCAGTCAAACACCGCCTGCGCTACGATTTCCTCGTTAAACGCCCACAAGTCCTCGATGGAGCCGCCGCCCCTGCCGACAATCATCACATCCACGCCAATCCGTTCAAGGGCGCGGATTCCGTTGACAATGCTTGCGGGCGCCTGCTCTCCCTGCACAAGGGCAGGGTAGAGGATAATCTGCACATACGGGTTGCGCCTTTTTGCAATATTTATAATGTCCCTGACTGCCGCTCCGGTAGGCGCCGTCACAACGCCAAGCGTCCTGATATACCGCGGAATGGGCTGCTTATACTCGGGCGCAAACATTCCCATTTCCTCAAGCTCTCTTTTAAGCCTTTCAAATTTCTCATATAAAAAGCCCACGCCGTCCAGAGTAATCTGCTTTGCATAAAGCTGATATTTTCCGTCGCGCTCGTAGACGTCAACAGCGCCGCCGACCACTACCTGCTGCCCTTCCTCCAGCCTGAAGGAAAGACCGTCGCGGTTTCCCGCAAACATCACGCATGCGATTACTCCCTTTGAGTCCTTTAAGGTAAAATAGATATGCCCGGAGGAGTGATATTTGCAATTGCTGACCTCTCCCCTGACATAAATGGAGCGAAGCATGTAGTCCTCGCTAAACATGCCCTTGATATACGAATTTACCTGAGCCACAGTGTAGACATTACGCATTTTCCATCTCCAATCCTACACAAACTTTGCAAGCACGCCGTTGATAAATCCCGGCGACGCCTCCTGTCCGAATTTTTTTGCAAGCTCAACCGCCTCGTTTATTGCCACCCCGGCAGGCACATCGTCGTCAAACACGATTTCATACACGGCAAGGCGCAAAATGGTAACGTCCACCTTGCCCATCCTCTCCGTGGTCCAGCCCTTTGCCTGCTTATTTATCATGGCGTCAATTTCATCAAGCCGCTCCAAAATCCTGCCGCTTTTCCCGGAAATATACTCTGCGTCGTTTTCGCCCGCCTTAAGCTCATCGTCCTCAAAAAACCAGCGCTCCTGCTGCGGCATCTCATCCCTGTCGTTAAATTCCACCCTGAATAGAAATTTAAAAATCTGTTCTCTAAGCTCTCTTCTGCTCATTTGTCCATTCCCTGTTTCCCTTTATTTATTGTCCTGAATTTTGATGCCTATAATCCGGATATTGACGTCAGATACCTCAAAGCCGGTCATTGTATCGATTGCCGCTTTTACCTTCTCCTGTACCTTGCCGCAGGTGGCGGGAATATTGTAGCCATATTCCAAGGTGAGCGCCAAATCAACCGACACGGTTCCCTCAAGGATATCCACCTTCACGCCCCGCGTCTGCTTTTTCATTCCAACCTTTCCCATAAGCTCGTTTGTGGCATTTCCGGACATGGCGCACACGCCTTCCACCTCTGCCGCCGCAAGTCCTGCAATCATCGCCACCACATCATTTGCAATCTTTACCGTACCAAGACTGTCCGTTTCCGCAGTATAACTGCTGTTATTATTCGTTTCCTTATCCATAAAGCTCCTCTCTGCTGCCGGTTCAAAAAATATTACTATTCGCAGGCTTCGCGTTCTGACAACCGTTTCAACGCCGTGCCATTCGAGAGCCCGGCGGCTCTCTCATTCGCGGGCTTCGCCCTATAGATACCGTCACAAGGACAGCCCTTACATGCAAGCATGACGGTTCTGTCCTTGTGCCGCTATCTGCACGGCTCATTGCCTTCGCGTACATTATATCATTATCGCGGATATTTGTCACAGATATTTTGTCTGATGATGTATTATTATTTATCAGGCGCCGGCAAATGTCTGCCTGTTCATGACTCAGGAAAATATATTCCAAAAGCTGATCGTACACAGCTCGTCATTGGAGGCATACGATATTGTTCCCTCGCCTGACACGATAAATTCAAAAATCTGCCTGTCGTCTATCAGCGCCGAAAGCATCTGACCATAGATTTGCGCGTCCGCGCACTTCAATGTGACATAATCCGTCATTTTCACCGCGTCGCTGTCAAAAACGGCTGCCAGCCGCTCACGGTCATAGGACTCAAAATACAAGCCCTCCCGCACATAATAGCTGTCCTCCAGGCTCTCACACGCGGGAAGCGCCACCGTGTCCTCAAAGGAATGTGTCTTTGATATTTCATCAGTAGTAACCAAAAAATAATCATAATTGATTGCCGGAAAAAACGTCCCGCTCCCCGAAGCCTCATCGCCGCTGTATGAGTAGGAGGCGTCGCCCCATGTAGGGTCAAGGTAATAGTAGCTGCCGTTTACGCGGACCAGGTTCCACGCATGGCGCTCCGCGCCCGTGTAGCCCGTGACCAGAACTGCCTGTATTCCAACCTTTTGCAGCATATACTGCATCGCCTTCGCATAGCCCTGACATACAGAGCGCCCCGTCAAAAACACGGAGCATATATTTTGATTATTCTCGGCGTCCTTATCGTACTCCGTGTTGTTGATAAGATATTCATACAGATACTTTACGGTGCCGTATTCATCACCGCCCGGCAAAACCGCGCTCATGCAGCCCGACAGACTGCTCTCAATTTCCGCAAGCGTTTGCTGCGCCTCCTCCTTTGTCATGGAATAATTTCCCTCGAAGGTAATCCCCGACAGCTCGTCCCCTATCAAATGCTCCGTATACTTAAAGCCCTCGACATAAAAAAGCTCCGGATGGTCATTCAGCACGCACGCAAAAATTCTGTCAAGCACCGTAACGTCCATTGTGGAAAGCCTGACCTCGCCCGACATATCCGTCAGTGTATCAAGCATTTCCAAATACAGCTTCTGCTCCTCCTGCGTCAGGGCGTAATAGGAATAATAGATTTCATCAATCTCTCTTTGTTCTTCCTCACTCTCCTGCGTCTGCGGCTCACTCTGAGCCTCCGGCTCAGACATGACCCTGCCTATCAAATCCGGCAAAGGCATGTCCCCGGCATTTTGCATGCCGCTGCACCCGCAAAGCGCCGTAAACGCAAATACCGCAGCCGCAAAAACACGCGTTATCCTTCTTCCCGTTCCAATCCCCCTCATGAACTAACCTCTTCCAAACTCCGACAGCACAAGCCCCTTATTTCTCTCCTGCGTCATGCCTATGCTCCATTGATTAATGAATAAAAGCAGCGGATTTCCCTTCAAATCCTGTATCTTTTTCATATCAGACGTGCCCGAAAGCTTTTCCAAATCAACCTCATCCCTGTTTTCAATCCATCGGATATGCTCATACGGCAGAGGCTCAAGCTTAATTTCCACATTGTATTCGTTTTCAAGCCGGTATTTTAAAACATCGAACTGCAAAACGCCCACAACGCCCACGATTATTTCCTCCATACCGGTATTGAACTCTTGGAAAATCTGAATTGCGCCCTCCTGCGCAATCTGATTGACACCCTTGATAAACTGCTGTCTTTTCATGGTGTCAACCTGACGGACTCTTGCAAAATGCTCCGGCGCAAAGGTCGGTATTCCTTCATAGCAAATGTTATCCTTTGGCGCGCATACGGTATCTCCTATCGAGAAAATGCCCGGGTCAAACACCCCGATAATATCTCCCGCGTATGCCTCGTTTAAAATTTTCCGCTCGTCCGCCATAATCTGCTGGGGCTGCGAAAGCCGCATGACCTTCCCGCCCTGCACATGCTTTACCTCCGCGCCCGCGTCAAATCTGCCCGAGCAGATACGCATAAACGCAATCCTGTCACGGTGCGCTTTGTTCATATTCGCCTGAATTTTAAAGACAAACGCCGAAAAAGCATTTTCAACCGGGTCAATCAGCTCACCCTGCGAGCTTCTCGGAAGCGGCGCGGTCGCCATTTTCAAAAAGTTCTGCAAAAATATTTCCACGCCGAAATTTGTGAGCGCAGAGCCGAAAAAAACAGGCGTAAGCTTTCCTTTCCTCACTGCTTCAAGGTCAAACTCCGCGCTTGCCCCGTCAAGCAGGGCTATCTCATCCTTCAGAACCGAAAGCGCTTCATCGCCGATGCTTTCGAGCAAAAGCGCCTCATCCTCCATGGAAATCACGGTCGTTTCGCCTTCCTTTGTGCCCTTTTGGGTGTCGGAATACGTCAGCACATGCTTTTCATGCCTGTCATAAACGCCCTTAAAGCGTTTCCCCGAGCCAATCGGCCAGTTGACCGGGCATGTGGCTATGCCAAGCTCCTTCTCTATCTCATCCAAAAGCTCAAAGGTGTCGTTTGCGTCCCTGTCCATCTTATTTATGAAGGTGAAAATAGGGATTCCCCTCATGCCGCACACCTTAAACAGCTTTCTTGTCTGCGCCTCCACGCCCTTTGACGCGTCTATGACCATGACTGCCGAGTCCGCCGCCATAAGCGTGCGGTAGGTGTCCTCCGAAAAGTCCTGATGCCCCGGCGTGTCAAGGATATTGATGCAGCAGTCTGCGTAATTAAACTGCAGAACAGAAGAAGTCACCGAAATACCTCTTTCCTTCTCTATCTCCATCCAGTCCGACACTGCATGTCTTGCCGTCGCCTTTCCCTTAACGCTTCCCGCCAGATTAATCGCACCGCCATATAAAAGGAATTTCTCCGTAAGGGTTGTCTTACCTGCATCGGGGTGGGAGATAATGGCAAATGTCCTCCGTTTATTGATTTCTTCCGCAATATTACTCACTTTTGTTTCCTCCATCTGTCACATTAATCAAGTAGGATGCTTTCGCCGTCCACGCTGCCGGGCACGCCCAAAAGGTCAAGCGCCGTCGCCGCGATATCCGCAAAGGTGTCCCTTGTCCCATAATTTTCGGGCTTAATGCCTTTTCCGTACATTATAAACGGCGTATGCTCCCTGGTATGGTCCGTGGTTTTTGTGTAGGCGGGGTCGCAGCCATGGTCCGCCGTAATCATAAGCACATCGTCTGCTCTCATTTTTCCCATAATCTGCGGAAGCCTTTCATCAAAGAAGGTGAGCGCCTTAGCATAGCCGTCCACATCCCTTCTGTGCCCGTAGAGCATGTCGTAATCGACAAGATTGACAAAGCATAAGCCCTCAAAATCCCTGTCAAGATACTCCAGCGTGCGCTCGATTCCTTCCGCGTTTCCACTCGTATACACAAACTCCGTGATGCCTCTTCCCGCAAAGATGTCGTTTATCTTACCCACCGCAATCACATCCCTGCCCGCATCCTTTAACATGTCGAGCATTGTGGGCTTCGGCGGCAGAAGAGAATAGTCGTGGCGGTGCGGAGTTCTTGTGTAATTGCCCGACGTACCGACAAACGGTCTTGCAATAACGCGTCCGACTCCGTGCTCTCCCTGAAGCATTTCCCTCGCCGCCTTACAGTAGGCATAGAGCGTTTCCAAAGGAACGACCTCCTCATGCGCCGCAATCTGAAACACACTGTCCGCCGACGTGTAGACAATCAAATCACCTGTTTTCACATGCTCGTCGCCGTAATCCTTTATAACCTCCGTACCCGAATAGGTTCTGTTGCAGAGCACTCCCCTGCCCGTAAGCCTTGAAAATTCATCAAGCACCTCTTTGGGAAAACCGTTTGGATAGGTGGGAAGCGGCTTGTCCGAAATCATTCCCGCAATCTCCCAGTGCCCTATGGTAGTATCCTTTCCCTTTGACGCCTCGCGCATGCGCGCCACCGCCGCAAGCGGAGCCTCCGCCATTTCCCGGTTTTCGCACTCCACGCCCTCGATGTTAAAAAGTCCAAGCCTTTTGAGATTAGGCACATGAAAAAATGCACTGGTTGAAACGGAGCCTATCGTGTTGGCGCCCTTGTCGCCATATGCGTCCGCGTCCGCCATCTCTCCTATCCCAAAGCTGTCCAATACAATCAAAAATACTCTCTTCACGCGTTTTACCTCCTGCAATCAATATTACAGGAACCGCTTCGCGAACCCTGTAATCAAATTTACGCCCTCTTACGAGGTAATATATCTTTCTTTAGTTTAACACAACGGCTGACTGCGTTCAATGAGGAATTAATAAAGTGCAAAATGAACTTTCCCATACGTGAAAAATCCGGCAGGAGCCTTACTTAACAAAAGCCTCCTGCCGCCGGCTTATTCCGCGCCCGAAATCGTAATAATAATATTTTCAGGCTCTATATCTGTTTTCCTCTGCACGATATCTATAATCTGCGCCGTTTGCGCGTCCGTGAGGCTCGACGCTTCAATCATCACGTCCGCCACGTCGCCGCTGATGCTCACCACCGTCTGCGTATAGCCCTTTGCCTCAAGCAGAAGCTGTGCGTCGGACTCCTTTTGGGCGGTCTGCGTAAGCTCAATCATGCTGTTTACCGCCTCCTGCTTTGCCTCCTCCGTAAGGCTTTCATTATTGATAATCTCCAGCAGTGTTTCCTTGTTCTGCGCTCTTGTCTGTTCCTTCAGCAGCTTTGCCCCCGCAAGGGTTGAAACGCCCGATGCGCTTGTGAACACCGCCTCGCCGGGAACCTCCTGTTCAATGACGTTTGCGTCCGCCGTTTCCGTGTTGGACGCAAGCACCCCATGGCCGTCAGTGCTCTCCTGCGCCGCAAGCGCGTCGTTTCCCGCCACCTCCATATCGCTGTCAAGATAGTTTTCCGCGGCAGTCACATCATCGCTGTCCAGGCTCAGGATATCATCCTCCGTACCCGTCACCTGAGCATATTCCGAATAGTCGGAAATCGTCCCGTCCGTATCCTCCCTGAGTGATATGGCATACATATCCTCGTCCGAAATCTCATATGTAAGCTCGCTGCTGCTGCCGTCCACGGAGATAAAATCCTCCTCGCCGATTTTAGTGCCTGCAAAGTTCAGATACCCCGCAACCGCTATCATCACCGCCAGCGCCGTAATCATAATCTGGTTTTTTCTTAATATTTTTTTCACCAAACCATACCCTTCCTTGCTTATCTTTGCTACTTCTATCATATTCACCTCCGCACCTGATTAGACTATTTTTCTTCATATATTAATTTGTCACCTCAACCTTGTTTGCCTCAAGCCCGTAAAGCGTCATTATCAGACGCACAAGCCGCAACCGCACCTCCTCGTCCGCCGCCCCCTGCGCAATCACTGCCACCCCCTCTATCTGCGGACAGATATAGCTTGTGATGAAGGGCACCTCCTGACCGCTTTCATTTACCGTATACACGGTTTCCTCGTTCTGCGATTCCCCGTTTACCAAAGCATCCTTTTCCACATTGTATTCCCGTGAGGCCTTCATGCAAATCAGCGCTTTCACCTCCCCGACGCCGGACATTCCCGACAAAAATTCCTCAAGCTCCGCCTCCATCATTTCCTTATATTCCTGAAGGCTCATCTCCTCCGCCCGAGCATCCGTACTGTCCGTTGAAGCCTGCTCGTCATTTGATGCGCTGTTTTTTTTATAGCTGCCGGTTGCCGCAGTCTGCGAGCCGCTCTCATTCACCGGAAGCAAAATCACAAACAGCAATATGCCGCACAAAAACAAAATCAGCATGGTTTCCTTTTGCGGGCGCTGCCCCTTAAAAAGCTTATTCCTGAGCCATTCCGGCATCTGACGCGCCTCCTTCCTCAAGCTCATACTGCTCATACGCGCTCTCCGGTATCTTTTCCTTCCAAATCTTATCCGTATAGTATTCACTGCTCTCCTCAATCCGCTCCAGACCGGTCAGCCCCTCCCACCCGCTTTCCCACTCATCATACATCTGCTGCGCCGAAAGCATACTCTCCTCAAGCTGCCCCGCAAACGAAAAAATCACTTCACAGCACATGCACATTGTCAGAAGATAGGAAAAAAGCTTTACATAGCGCTGATACGCGCTTCCCGCCGTAAGCTGCAGAATACACTGAAAGCATATGACCGTATACACCAATTGCCTTATTTCAAGCTTAAGCTGCTCCATATAAATCCCCCGTTCCGAAGCTAAAAGGTTCCGCTTGTGACATTCGTAACAGCCGCTATTGTAACAAAAAACAATGTAGCAACCGTTATTAAAATCCGCAGCAGCATAAACCCTGCCTCTGAAATATAATCGACGCATTTCATCATCTGCCTTTCCCCGCAGATGCTTCCCAGCGCGCCGCTGACCCTGATAATCGCAATGATGATGAACGCGCGCAGGACAGGCTCGGCAATCAGCAGCACCAGCACTGCCAGTATCAGCGCCCCCAGGCTGTTTTTGACCGCAATGGCGGACGCAAGCGTCACGCTTGACACCGACTCCACAATATCGCCTATCCCCGGAATAGCGCCTGCTGTTTTATTCAGGACCGCAGTGTTTGCCCTGTCAATCACGGGTGTTATTATTATCTGAAGAATACTGCTCCCCGACAATAACACCACCATTCCCTTAATCACCCACTGCACCGTTTTTTCCATCAGCTCCATCATTCCCCTGAAACGCTCCTCCCCCCATATGCTCTCCACCACCCCAAGCATTACATAGCCCTCCACGACCGGTATCAGCGACGCAGCAGCAAGCCCTTCAATCAGGCACAGAAAGCCAAGCAGCAGCTTGTAGAAAATAAGCGCCGTCATCCCCGAGCCTGCAGCCGCTATGCAGATCATGTATGAAGGCAGCATCAGCTTTAAAAACGAAAGCATCTGCTCCATCGCCCCGTTTACGATGTCCAGCACATCCTTAAAAGCGTTTACCAGCACCAAAAGCTCGCACAGCACAAAAAAGGTTTTTGCGGCATGCGCCGCCCCGTCGTTTTTAAACGCGGACAGCACGGCGTTTACCACGGCTGCAGCTATGAACAATACCAATATGGACGCAAAAAGCCTTTTCCATTCCGTTGTCATTCCAAGCGCCGCCTCTTTTAAATACTGCCAAAACAAATCAGGCTCCAGCACCCAGTTTCCCTGAAGCACATCCTCCATAAAGCTCATGGAGCTTACATTCTTCTGCGGCAGCAGCTCATCCAAAAGCCTGTCAGCCATATCCAAATCCGGAAGGATATCTTCCCATAAATCGATTTCCTGACTCATCACATCCGCCTCCATTCCGAAGAGATTTACATGATTTCCTCAAGCATTTCCATCATTATTTTGATAATCGGAAGCCCCGCCGCCATAATTGCAGCCTTTCCAAAAAGCTCGATGTGATTGGCAAGCGCCGAATGACCCGCATCCTTGCTCAGGTTCGCGGCAAAATCACACACATACGTAATACCCACAAGCTTTAGCAGAAGCCGCAGCCACACAGTATTTTGGCTGATAAGCTCCCCAAAGCTCTCAACCTCCTCCACAACCGCGCCAAACACCGCAAGCACACGTATCGCAATGAAAATGCCCACAAGCATTATAATGAACGCTGCGTACTCAGGCTTGTCTTTTTTGACAATCATTGCGGCAAACAATCCCGCTATCGCAAGCACACAGACCTGCAGCATACCCTCACCCCTCTTACAGACCGAATAATTCCTGTATCTTATTAAAAAGCTCATATATGTATGGAACAATCCATGTGAGCACAAGCACAAGCCCCGCAAGGCTTATCAGAAAAGCATGCTCCTCCCTGCCGCTGTGCTTAAGCACTTGTCCCAAAATAGTGATGAGAATCCCCACTGCCGCTATCTTAAAAATCAGACTAACTTCCATTGTGTTTCTTCCTCCGTCACAGAAACAGTATGATGCATAAAATTCCCGTCAAAGCGCTCAAGGCATTGATAAGCCTGCTGTTCTCCCTTTGCTTTGCGCTCAACGCCGCCGTTTTTTCGTCAAGCTCACGCTCAAACAGACGCAAGCCCTCTATCTGCATCCTGTCCCCCTCGCAGCCAAAGCACCTGCCCATGCGTTCCATGTACAAAAGCGCCGTTTGGGGCATATCTCCGTGCCCTATCCGTTTCAGATTTTCGCTCCATATTTCCGCAAGCGGCTTTCCGCTCCTCTCCTCAAGCTGCGCCGCGGTATCGCTCAAAAACCGCGCATAAGGCTCCCCCATACGCCCCGCCGCCATACCCAATATCTCCGCCATAGGTCTGCGCAGATAGTCAATTTCGCCAATAATATACAAAAGCAGCTCCTTTTGCTTTTTTAAATGTGCAATTTCACTGCCAAGCTCACCGCAAAGCGCAAGCCCGAAGCCCACCGCCCCGGTCATAACGCAGGCTCCCGCAACAAGCTTCTGCCACATATCGCAGCCCCCTTTGCGTCAAATATTTCAAAATATCTCCGATAATCCGCATCCGCAGACAGCACAATCAGCCTCTCAAACAGCTTAAGCCTTATTAATTCCTCAAGCTCACTGTTTTTCATCACGTCCTCCACACTGCCGCCATGGGCTGTCGCAAGCACTGCGCAGCCGCTTACGCCCGCATGAAGAATCGCCTCGGCGTCATTTTTCCTTCCGATTTCATCTATTGCGATTACTCTCGGCGAAAATGTCCTCACCAGCACTGCGATGCCATGCCGTTTGTCGCCTCCCGTGACCACGTCCGTGCGCTCGCCGCAGTCAAGCGTTGCGCCGCCTCTGTACGCTCCCGCAAGCTCTCCCCTCTCGTCAACCACACCCACGTTGCAGCCGCAAAAGCCGCATTTTCCGTCGGAAATAATACGTACCATGTCCCTCAGCAGCGTTGTTTTCCCCAAGCCCGGAGGGGAAATGATAAGCGAGTTCAAGGGCTGTCCCCTTTTATCCGCAGCGCCAACATACGGCGCAATTACCCCCGCAATCCCCCTTTTTTCATGCGCAATCCGGATATTCATATACCTGATATGCCTGACGATATATCCGCCGTCGGCACACGCCACCTCGCCCGTTATTCCCACGCGGTGCCCGCCCTCCATGGCAAGATACCCCTGCCTGCGCTCCTCATCATAGGCATACACCGAATCGTGGCACAGGTATCGGAATATATCCTCCAGCTCCCTCTCACCATACATAAAGGGAAGCCTGATTTCCTGCCTGCCGATCACGCGGACTGACCTGTCCACCCTGATGCGGATTTCAAAAACGCCTTCCGGCTCCAACCCGATTTTCAGCCAATCCCCGCGCAGCCGCTCCGGGAAAAACTCCTCCGGCTTCATCCCCTCACCACCTTTGTCCCTATCTCAATATATGTCCGCATTTTGAAAATATGACGAAAAAAAGGACAGCTTCAAACCTTTTGTTTAAAGCTGCCCTCACCGTTTTCGTTAGGGTTAATTATTTAATTCTGTGCAACATCCTTCATCGAGAAGCTTAACCTTCCCATCTTGTCCCTGCCAAGGCATACGACCGTTACCATATCGCCAAGCGTAAGCACATCCTCGATGCGGTTAATCCGCTCCTTTGCAATCTTGGAAATATGGACCATTCCCTCCTTGCCGGGCGCAAACTCGATAAACGCGCCGAACTCCTTAATGCTTACTACCTTGCCCTTGAAGATTTGCCCTTCTTCAAAGTCGGTAGTAATAATGTTTATCATTTCGCAGGCCTTGTCCATCATAGCCTGATCCGTGCCGCAGATGCTCACAAAGCCGTCGTCGGAAATGTCAATCTTAACTCCTGTCCGCTCAATAATGGTATTGATCGTCTTTCCTCTCTGACCTACCACATCGCCAATCTTTTCGGGGTCAATCTTTGTCTGGATAATCTTAGGCGCATACTGTCCCACCGAAGGTCTTGGAGCCGAAATGCACGGAAGCATAATCTCATTTAAGATGTACATTCTCGCGTCCCTTGTCTTGGCAATCGCTTCCTCAACAATCGGTCTTGTAAGGCCGTGAATTTTGATGTCCATCTGAATTGCCGTAATACCGTCTTTGGTACCCGCAACCTTAAAGTCCATATCGCCAAAGAAGTCCTCAAGACCCTGAATATCCGTAAGCACAATATAGTCGTCGTCCGTGTCCCCTGTGACAAGACCGCATGAAATGCCCGCCACCGGCTTTTTAATCGGCACGCCTGCCGCCATAAGCGACATGGTGGACGCACAGATGGCGCCTTGTGAGGTAGAGCCGTTCGACTCAAAGGTTTCCGATACGGTACGGATTGCATACGGGAACTCCTCCTCTGACGGAAGCACCGGCACAAGCGCCTTTTCCGCCAGCGCGCCATGCCCTATCTCGCGGCGTCCCGGTCCTCTTGAAGGCTTTGTTTCGCCGACAGAATAAGACGGGAAATTGTAATGATGCATATAGCGCTTATTGGTCTCATTTTCATCAAGACCATCGATTCTCTGAACCTCTGAGAGCGGCGCAAGCGTCGTCACCGTACAAATCTGCGTCTGACCACGCGTGAACATTGCCGAGCCGTGTACTCTCGGGATAATATCAACCTCCGCCGCAAGCGGACGAATCTGTGTAATCTGCCTTCCGTCAGGACGCTTGTGGTCCTTTAAAATCATCTTCCTTACCGTCTTTTTCTGGTACTGGTAAACAGCCTCGCCGAGAATCGCAAGCCACTCCTCATTGTCCGCAAATGCCTCCTCAAGCTTTGCGGTGATTGCCTTGATGTTCTCCTCTCTTACCTGCTTCTCGTCCGTAAATACGGCAACCTCCATCTCCTCAGGCGGAACAAGCTCCCTGATTTTTGCAAACATCTCCTCGGGAACGGCACAGCTTGTGTATGTGTGCTTCGGCTTGCCGACCTCCGCCACGATTTTATTGATAAACTCAATTATGGTCTGATTGATTTCATGGCACTTATAAATTGCCTCAATCATTTTATTCTCGGGAACCTCATTCGCACCCGCCTCAATCATGATTACCTTTTGGCTTGTAGAGGCTACCGTAAGTTGCAGATCGCCGTTCTTCCACTGCTCCTGATTGGGGTTTACCACGAACTCGCCGTCCACAAGCCCCATCTGCGTCGTCGCGCAGGGACCGTCAAACGGAATATCCGATATGGAAGTAACGATTGCCGCGCCAAGCATTTCCACCAGCTCCGGGCGGCACTCCGGATCCACGCTCATCACCATATTGTTTAATGTAACGTCATTTCTGTAATCCTTTGGGAAAAGGGGACGCATCGGTCTGTCAATCAAGCGGCTTGTAAGAATTGCATTCTCACTTGCCTTTCCCTCTCTTTTGTTAAAGCCGCCCGGGATTTTCCCTACGGAATAAAGCTTCTCCTCGTATTCCACCGACAAGGGGAAGAAGTCAATACCGTCACGCGGCTTGTCTGATGCAGTCGCCGTACAGAGCAGTGTCGTGTCGCCGTAATGCATCAGCGCGGCGCCGTTTGCCTGTGCCGCCACTCTTCCGATATCAACGGTAAGCGTGCGTCCTGCAAGCTCCATGCTGTAAGCCTTGTAGGACTTATCCTTTTTTTCACTGAATGTCATGTATTCCATCACAAATCTCCTTTTTTATTTCTTCGGTTAAAAAGGAGCGGATATATTACCCGCTCCTTCAAAATCTCTTATTATGCAGGAAAGTCATCGGCTGTCTTGCATAAAGATGACCATGCGGTCTGAAATGACGCACGTTTCGCACGATGTAGGTTTACTTTCTGATTCCGAGCCTCTCTATCAGGGCACGATATCTTTCAATATCCTTCTTCTTTAAATAATCAAGCAAACCACGTCTTTGACCTACCATCTTTAAAAGACCTCTTCTCGAATGATGATCCTTCTGATTTACCTTCAGGTGCTCTGTAAGCTCCTGTATTCTTGCCGTAAGTATCGCTATCTGTACCTCGGGAGAACCTGTGTCACCCGGTGTCCTTGCATACTCGTTGATAATTGCCGTTTTCTTTTCTTTAGAAATCATTGTTAAATCCTCCGCTATTCATTGTAATCGCCTGACACTAAGCACGGGGCCGGAGCGTCCCTAAGCCGGGTGCCGGCTATATTTTCTGCACACTCAATCAGTATATCACACAAATTTCTTTGATGCAACCCAAATTTACAAAAAAGGATGCTTACCTGTTGGGTAAAAGAAAGACCTTCACTTATTTCGTAAATATTCTCCCACCTATCAGATATTTTGATTACCGGACGCGCTTACTTTTCACGGCCATCAAGTGTCTATGGATTCCCGGAGCGCTTTCTTGGTCTGATACCATTGATGATAAGGAAAATAACTGCAAGCGTCAATAGAATACCAATGACAAGATATAATCCCTGCTGCACTCCCATCAAAAGCACGTACCTGAAGATGAAGGAGCCCGCGGCCTGAGACCCGTTCTCAAACAGGCTATATACACCGATGGCCCGATCATATCCATACTGTTCCACCTCTTTAAGATCCGTATAATATCCGGTCTGTAAAGGAAGACCGAAGCTGTCCGACAAGCCCAGTACCATAATCGCAATAAGCAGTGCCGGAATATTTTGAAACCGGACCACCAGCAAAAATGCGAGACAATATAGCAGGGACGAAAGAACCAACGCAGGAGCTTTCTTGTTCCGCTTGCTGAAGAAGCTTGTCAAAAGACTGCTGAAACACATGATGCACAGCCCATTCAGCAGATAGGAATAGCTGATATTGGTCTCAGACATTCCATATTCCGAAGCCAGAATCGGAAACATGTAGTTCAGGAAGTATCCGCAGGCGATAATCGGAATCACAATCATTATAAAATAAGAAAGAACCTTGCCCTTGAGCAGGAAACGAACGGTACTCATTTCTCCATTGCCGCTCTTATGCTCCTCGTTTGTCCGGTCACTGCCGAAAGACAGATACTTGCTGACTAACCTGAATACAGCCAGGCTTATCACGGTGGCAAACACAAAAATCCACTGATATGAAAACCAGTTAATCAGGAATCCTCCGAACACAACGCCGCAATTGACGCCGTTTTGGGCGGCGGCGCTGTAAGCGGCAAAGCCTTTGTCCTTCTCCTCCTCCGGTTTCTTCGCAATCATGGTGTTTACCATCAGAAGCAGCACGCCCCAGCCCACGCCGATGACACCGTTTCCAAGCGTCAGCACCCAAATATTGGGAACAATCCTAAGAGCGAAGCCCGCCGTAAATAACAGGGCGCTCACGATTACCGCCTGTCGCTCTCCGAGCTTTTTGATTACATTATTTCCAAACGCGGAAAATACGGCTCCGGTCACCACCTCCGCAGAAATGGGAATAGCTGCCAAAACCTGCGCGGGACTGCCGAAGGTCATCCCCCTCTCGGAAAGATTCATGGCATAGATTGGCAGGAAGCCTGTTGCCATATTTGTCAGGAAAAAAATGGTAAACACAATCATGCGCAGGATATCCGTAGGAACCGGCACTATCGTGTCATTGTCACAGTTGGAAAGCCGCTGCTTTTTATATTCCGTTTTCGCCTGATAAAATTCCAGAACCTCGATGGCGACCAGTATGATAACCACCATCATCGCAACCATATTGAGCAGCAGTTGAAAAAAAATCTCCCGATTCTCACGCTCGAAACTGCTTAAGTCTGTTCCAACCTCAATCAGACCTATGACCTCGCCATCGTCGTCCATAATGGGGCTTAACACGAACAGATAACTCCCCTCGCTTGTCTGTGATGAGTATGTTTTTCCTTCTTTCGTTTCGATAATCTCCTGCTCGTCGGAGCCTTCATAAGACCAATCATAGGGATAGAATGCTCCGGTATCCTCCTGCAGACAGTAGGTGGATACAATCATGTCATCCTGTATACGGTAAAGCGTGCAATACAAGTCGTAAATGCTCTCATTTCCGGTCAGAAAGATATCATTCACCGCATTCCGTACCGCGATGTAATCCTCTCCCATAAAATCATCTGCCGAGTCCAACCTTGTAAATTCCCCGGCGGGCAGCTTTTCCGCCGTGATTTCCGCCGCCATTTGTGCCCTGGTAAATACCGCGTCTAAAACCTGCTCCTGAAACTGCGGAAACAAAATGGCGATAAATATGCCTGACACCCCGGTGATTCCCAAAATCATGATTGTGACGATTTTGGCAAACCAGGAGCCCGACCTTATTATGTATCTGAAAATATGATAAACCAAATAAAGTACGGCAGCAGATAAAACGGCCACGGCAATCCACAAAAGGATGCAGATAAAAATCCGAATACCCGACGCCCTACAGCTGGTCACATACTCATACTCCCCGTCCATTAAAAGCTTCACCGAATAATC
This sequence comes from Lachnospiraceae bacterium, assembly GCA_021202335.1. Classification (GTDB taxonomy): domain Bacteria; phylum Bacillota; class Clostridia; order Lachnospirales; family Lachnospiraceae; genus COE1. The sequence goes on along the minus strand of JAJQDE010000018.1, from coordinate 56,917 downwards.
CGTACATACCACCAGTCCATGATCCGCATTCAAATAGTAGGCAATCTCCTTGTCATACAGATCCAAATTCTCGATGATACGCTCCACCGTTCCATTCTCATCTACCATAAGAACATCCCGAAGACCGATGTCTGCGATATAAAGACGCTGCTCAAGATCCATGCTGATTTCTTTTGGAACGCTTAATCCCCCGGAATCCGCCGCATCATAAAGAATCACGTCCTGCATTCCGTCCACATACCTGCAAACATGACCGCTGTATGTGGAATAATAAATATTATTCGTATCCTGATCAAGGGCGAAGCTTGCAATATACTGTCCGGCTCCTTCCATAAAACAGCTTCTGACAAGACTTCCCTCCTCATCATAAATTTCAAAAGAATCCTCCAGCTTATAGATATAACACATACCGTCCCCGCCGGGGAATATACCTCCGATGTGCGGGGTCAAAACGGCTTCCTCATATTCGTACTCCGCGACAATCCCCAAAAATTCCCCGGAAACGGAATACTCCAGTATCCGCTCGCCGGAAATCCTAAAACCATCCTCCTCCTTAGTCACATCCTGAACAAAAATATGACCCTCATCGTTGCTGATGACACGTTTCGCCTCATCAAAACCGCCGCCGGAGGAAAGAACCTCCCACTGCAAGACATTGGACGCGTCTACCTTCAGCAATCTCTGACCGGAGGAATCTAAAACAAGAAGATTATCCTGCGCATCCTTTGTGACATATACTACATTTTCAAACACAATCTCCTCAAATGGATTTGTAAACAGCAGCTCCTGCTTCACATACGCAAACAGGGCGCATATAACTACAAAAATTATCGCTCCTATTTTTTTCCGGCTCATACATTATCCTCTTTATCGTTCCCGTAATTCATATTTCGGTTCCAGTGTATACGGCGCCAGCCTGCATTTGTACTTTCGCAGCCCCTCGCTTCCCATATCTTCCGTATAATTGATAATCCTCGCATCCGAAAGAAAACGTGTAAAACACTCCTTGTGCAGATACTCGTTGATTCCACGAAACCCGCGCTCCGTTTTTTTGAAATGGTAGATTCCCAAACCCTTCCGACAGGTTACGACACAGTATCCGACGACCCGATTCTCCACCCGTACCAGGATTCCGTGGGCATCAAGCTTGTCTATGCCGGCCACGGCACAGGATATGGTATCCAAAAGGCATCCATACCGGCACTCCTCGCATATATGTTCCGTGCACCATACACGCTTTAAAAACTCCATGCAGGTTTCCTGATGACCGGGAGTGATAATTTCCGTCACCGGCTGATATTTTCGGATAAAATACCTATAATCGTACCGTCTCTCCTGAGTATCCATCGCATGGACAAAATCATCCGCCCGGTAGATATAATCCTGTAAATCCCTGTCGTCTATTACCTCAAGCTCCAAATTCGGAACCCTCTCATAGTACGGCCGCATCCATCTTGTAACATCCGTCATGACTAAGGGAAGCTTTAGTTCCGTTAAAATTTCCCGCACGGCTTCCATCGTTTCATTGATATCCTCCTGGCGATAATATCCCAAAAAAGGAAGCAGCACCATCCGTTTTCCATAATAATCCCATGCCAGACACACAATATATGTTCGGATAACCTTATGATATATGACAACGCTGTGATTCCACGCGTTCATGCTTGCGAAACAATCAGAGGAAGCCCAATAGTCGTTCATCCTGTCATAATAAGGATCAAACAACGGCTTATCCTTTGGCGAAAGCCTGCGAAACCCCAGCCTGCCCAACCTCCGTTCCAGTTCCAAATCCATATGCAGCCCCTGTTCCAAATCCATATACAATCTCCTTTTTATATCCCGCTATTTCCTCCAAAACATCCTGCTGCCTGACGGCATCAGTCTTCAAAGTGCGCGTCCGGCAACTCCAGTTCAAACTCATCTAACGTAATCTCCCCGTTCAGCAGCCGCATAAAAGGATCTACATATTCATTCGTCAGATTTAAAGCAGCGCCGATATTTCCGTCAATTAAAGACACCATCTCGTCCGTCCCTGCATCCATGGGCAAAATAGAGGTGTATTTAAAAGCCAGGATACCGCCGTCCTTCTCCGCCACAAAGGCTCCCAGCGGCAGATAGAAATTCAGCATGGCAGCCGCAAGCGCCATATCCTGATACCGCTCCATCGGCACCTCCTCGTCCAAGGTCATCACACTTGTAAAATAATGAAACTTCTGATTCTCCTGTTCAAGCGGCAGAAAATAGAACTGCCCCATGACCTCATTATTCATGTAACCGATATTTTGGTGCAGAGTAGCCAACATATGCATGGGAAATCCCTCATCCGGTTCCCGGATAGCGCAGGGCACCTCCAGTTCCTCTAAGATTCCCTTTAACTTTTCCAATACATCCAACCGTTTCTTTTCTAACTCTGTCATTCTCATTTCTCCTTTCTGTCAGGCATTTGCCATCCTCTTCTGAATCGTATCAATGGTGGGTTTTCCCCGTTTATAATCGGGCTTTAAGCCATACCCCTTAAGCATTTCGGCAAAATCCCTGTTCGTTTGGGAAAGCCTGGGTTCTCCGTTCACAACATCCACCGGCGTCTCCCCGTCATCTTGGAGCATAGCTTTGGTATATATCAGTGTAGCATATTCACGAGTGATATAGTTATAAAAACCATCCAAGCCGGCATAGCCCATCTGCGCGGCAGCCTCCCGACGGATAGAATCCTTCAGATCGCTCTCATTCGGGGGATCCGAATTCGCGTCTTTTTTCATGGCCAGCTGCTTATCCAGCTCCCTTTTCACCAGCGGATACAAATCGTCCATATGAATATAATCGTCTATGGTGTCCTTTAGATTGCTCCTCTTATGGAAGAAGGAATAAACCGATGCCATCAAATCCACTCCGGTGGCAATTCCCGACAAAACGACTGACAAGGGAACTCCAATAATCCCCGTCAGCAGCAGGGCTCCCGAAGCAATCTGTATACCGCCGGATACCATTTTTATGCTTCCCGTTACCTGCTTTGCATTTGCCAGCCTCCGCTGCAGCGCCGCTGCCTGCTCCTCTTTCTGCTTTTCTTCCTCCGTAAGGTTTCCATTATTTTTAATCTGCTCAGTTGCTTTTGTCATATGGTACTTCTGCACACCGCCTCCAATAAAGGAAGCTAAACCGGCGCCCACGTTCAGCGTACCCGTCGCCATGGAAGCGATACTTGCACTCTTAACGGCAAAATTCGTTGTTTCCTCAATACCCTTGAGATCCTTGTAGCTGTCCAGCGCCGAACTTGCCATTTCCCCAATGGAACTCAGGATTTCCATTGCCCGCTCGCCCTTATCTGCCGAGCTTGTATAGGAATTCTTCTTCCCTGACCGGATAATTTCCGTGATAATGGCGGTAAAACTGGCAATGCCTGAAGCAGCGCCCAGCCAGTTTCCGGATAGCTCCGTGCCCTCTGCTGCCTTAGCATTTTTAATAAAGCCTAAAAATGTTTCATTTGTCAGACCTTTCGCCACGATGCCCTCAACTGTCTCTTCCATCTCCAAAGCAGACGCAATCTCAGAACCGGTTCCATCATCTGCGGAGAAATCCCCTGCTTCGCCGTTCTGAATATCTTTCACAATCTGTTTGCCGTATTTTAGGTATTCCACGGTAGCAGAATTCAGCATTTCCTCATCGCTCTCTTTCCATTCCCCCGCCTTAGCCTTGTCCCGCCTGTCCATAAGCTTCAGGATAAGTTTATGTACCATAAGAAAAGCGCGATAATTATCGGCAGCCTTCTTTTTCTTTTCCTTTTCGCTGTTTCCGCCACTGCCCTGAGTGGCAGTCCCGGCAGTCGCAGCCGATGCATTTTCGCCGGCATCGTTTTCCGTCACCTCCGGTGCCCCTCCGCCTCCAAATTTCAGAATCGTGGCACTCTCCGCCACGGCAAACCGCATGGAATCAGCCAGCTTGTCCCAATAAAATTCGGAGCCGGATAAACGCTTCCAAAATTTAAATTTACTGGCTATCATCTTGTCCTTAAATTTCTGCAGATTTGGCACATATGAGGGGCTTTGGGACTCCGCCACCGCCTGTTTAAGCTTGGAGCCTTTAAGCTTCCTTGCGTCCGTTTCCACCAAATAGTAAGCGCACAGCTTCACCCTGGGAGACTGCTTTAAGACGTAATTTCTTACAAAAGCGCTCTTACTGTCCCCCATCTCCCACACACCTGTCTTATCCATATTTCGGAGCATCCAGCGGGAAATACTCTTAAGTCCTGCCATTTGGTCTCCTGTCAAAGGACGCCCTTTCTCTGACTCCCTGACGGTATCCCCTTCCGGCATCAGATTTGCCTTCTGTAAGCCCGACCTCACTGCGTCGGCTGATTCGCCCCACATTCCGCCCCGGCGTTCCATTCTTGCTGCATTTTCTTCCCTGGTGAAGCCATCTTTTAAATAATGTCTCTTATAGAGCTTCACAAGATAATCAAAGTCGGGATCAATCGGCTTATCCTTCAACTCCTCGTCCTCAATATACTCCTGAATAACTTCACTGTACTCGTTCAGAAACTGAAACCTCGCAGACATCCTATCTTCATGCAGAGACGCCTTATCCAGCTGCTTCATCATACTCTCGTAAACATCTCCCACCGCCTTGTACTTCGCTTTTCTCTTTCTCTTGGTCTCCTGTTCAGCCATACATTCCACCTCTCTTAGTCTATGATTTCTTCAAACAAATACCCTAAGCTGCCAAGCTTTTCCTTTGTCAGCGCCAAATTTACCTTCTGCATTTCCCTGCGGGCAGCCCTTAAAATATCAACGTTGGAAATAGCCCGCTGCCGATCCGCTGCCAAATAGGCGGCTGCCAAAGCGATATTTTTGATGATTGCTCCGGTAAACTCAAAAAGATGCGCCAAAAGATGCAGATCCACATCCTCCGCTAAGGGCGCTTCCGCCGGAAATACGGAGCGCCAAATTTCATATCGGGTAGCCTCATCCGGCTCCCGAAACAAAATATAATACTTAAAGCGCCGGATAAACGCCGCGTCGATGGACTGAAAATAATTGGTTGCCAAAATTGAAATACCGCTGTAAGCCTCCACACACTGCAGCAACAGTGAGGACTCGATGTTGGCGAACCGTTCGTTGGCGCCGGAGGCTTCCAAACGCTTATTGAAAATGGCGTCCGCCTCATCAAAAAACAAAATACTGTTGCTTTTTTGGGCCTGCTCAAAAATCCCTTTGATATTTTTCTCTGTTTCACCTACATACTTATCCATCATCCTGGACAAATCGATTTTATACAGTTCCATCTGCAGTTCGTTTGCCAACACCTGAGCCGCCATGGTCTTCCCGGTGCCGGGAGGACCGGAGAAAAGCACCGTGATTCCCGCTCCATAAGGAACTACTCTGGAAAAATTCCAGGTTGTCATCACTGTATGCCGGTTTCTCACACAATTGCAAATATCCTTCAAAATCTGCTTGTCCGAACGATCCATTTTCAAGTCATCCCATGTGAAGCCGGGGGATATCTTCTCCGTCTTTTCTGCCAGTTGATGGTGCAGCCGGCTATAGCAGGCCTGGTACAGAATCTTTCTGGTGATGGGCTTTTTATGACCTCCGGAGGATATTTATGCCTGCTGAAGCGCCTCTTTAATCTGCCCCGGCGTCAGCGAAAAAGTATTGGCCAACTCCTCAATGCTGATATTCTCCTCAAGCAGATATCCTTCCCGATAATGATTCCAAAGCTGTATCCTCTGCTGCTCGTTCATCCTGCCTAACGGCAGCACATAGATTCCTCCTGTCTCAGGGCTGTACTTCTCCATGCATGACAGCACGAAAATCAACTGCAGGATTCCTTGCAGTTCATCCTTCAGATAAATCAGGAAACGTTCCGTCAGATTTTGCTCAAATCCGTCAATTCCCTGTATTGCAAGGGGCATGGTCCAAAGAACGCACTCCCGAACCGCATATTGCAAAGCCTTCGTCAGCCTTTCATACCCTTCTTCTTCCATCCTGTCATACACGCTTCCGTCAAAAAGAACCAGCTCCATCCCTTGATTCTGTGCAAAATAGCGCACCAGCTGCTTCTTACCGGCGCCCCGCTCCCCTAAAATCAGGAAAATCGGAAACTTTTTGTCCTCGACAAAGCTCTCTAACGCCTGCATTTCTGTTTCCCGAAACCAAAGAGGGTCTTTGCCTTGCCCCTCAATAATCTCAATCTCAGCAGGAATACACCGATTCTTTCCAAGCAAAATATCCAAAAGGCGCTCATCGCAGACAAGTTCCCGTGTCATATATTGATTTTCCACATTGATTCCCGGAAATAGTATCCGATAATCCCTAATCCGCCCGTAAATCTGATTATACATATCAAAAACGGACTGCCCCGGTTCCCTGAAAATTCTTCCGCACAGCTCCAGTGTCGGATGGGATTTCTTTTCATCCTCGTTCAGATATTGGAATACCCCGCGATAAGTGTAATCCAAAGAAGCCAGCAGGGCGAGCGCAAGCACCATTCTGCCGAAGCCGTCCATCCCCATTTTCGACACTACATATTCCAAGGCAAAGTAATCCCCCGCAAGCTTCGTCATCTCCAGGCGATCCTCTATTCGCTCCTCCCATGCTTCCACATCCTGTTCTCCGGTAATCCCCGCTCTATTCAATTTTCCGGATAACACCAAAAGAACAGGCTTCTCTTCACAATAATCGCCTTTGTTTTCTTTCAGATACGCCTGAATTTTGAGATTCAACAGCACCGACAATTCACCAAGATATTCCTCATAGGAATCATAGGGTCTGTCATTTAAAAAAGCTTCTGATGGACTTTTCATTCCGTCACCTCATCTAAAACTGTTCTATGCAGATATCAATCTCCTGCGGATTTTCTTCCTGATAATATTGATTGCATAGGAACAAATATTCCCGGGCTGCCGCATCCTTGCGAAACTGCTTTAAGACCTTTACGAAAGCGATTCTGGCCTCGTAAAACTTCCGTGCGCAATAAAGGCTTACCCCCTCCTCAAAGATATCTTTTGTCAGATCCTTCAAGCGTTTGTATTCTTCCTCGTCTCCGTCGTACACATCATAAATCTTCTCCATATGCCCCGTAAATGTATTTCGGATATATCCGATGACCCGCACATGATAAAGGCTGAAAAAGTCAGCAATCCGGGCGGCTGCCGTTCCCGTAATCAGAATATGGGAGCAATATCTGGATGCCAGCTTTCGCAAAAAAGCCGCAATTTCTGTCTGCCGGGAAATGGAGATGGCGGACATTCTGGACTCGTGCCCCACGATGCCAAGCATAACAGAGCCATAGGCAATTCCTATGCCGAATTCCACCTGTACATCCGCTCCAAACTTTTGATTTCGGTTTCCTTCATTCAGCTTCTGACAAATGGAAACGGCCGCACTTAAGGCTTCTTCACAGCTGTTCGAATATAATGCGGTAAATCCGGTTCCCTGAAAGGTTTCCACCATTCCGTCCGTTTCCGTCACCTGTGGAATGGCCTGCTGCAAAATCTGATTAATGAAAGCAAACATCTCCCGGGAACTCATCCGGCGGAAGCGGTATTCAAAATCAATCAAATCAAAATTCAGCACCGTCAATTCTTTCTGTTTCTGACTGCCAAGCTTCTCGCTGATGACGCTCTCTTTCTGCAAAAATTCAAAAAACCGGGAAGGAACATATTTATGATATGCCTCATTGAGCTCATTCATCTCATCCATATGTCCTTTGATATTGACAGACATTCGATTAAACACTCGTGTAATCTCACTGATTTCATCCCTTCCGCGCACGGCTATGGGAGTGCCGTATTTTCCATCCGCCAGATTTTCCGCTGCTTTTGTCAGCTTCTTCATCGGCCGCAGAATGGATATCTGTACAATAAGCAGCAGAACCAAAAATCCGAGCACGGTAATGCACACGATTGTTGTGATGACTTGGTAGGAAGCGTCCTGCACATATGTATCCACATCCGTCATGTTGACATCCACCCCCGCGAAAGCAACCACCTGATTGTCGGAATTAAAGATTGGCGCATAAGCTGAAGCCAAAGTCTGATTGTTCTCTCCCTGCATAGTTGTAGTGATATCCAGTTGATTACTTGGCTCCCCACTTTTCAGCACCTCCATGGCTGAGGGAAAATTATCTCCAAAATTCACCAAATCCCCCAGGGTGGCCTCTCCTTCTCCCACCAACGCAATCTGCTCCTGTGTGAGAGACGCATCAAAGATGTAGATTCCCTCCTCCTCTGAAAGAGGATACATGACATACAGGTAATATACCTCTGTCTCCTGCTTTATGTTGTTTAACCTGTCAAGATCTGCCTGATATTCCTCCGTCATTTCCAAGGTCCGCGCATAATTCTGAATCCTGTCGCCATCCATCACGCTGGCTGCCAGCTTCACAATACTGATTGCATGATCATAATATTTTTCAATAATAGTGGACTCGTAGCTGATTCTCGTAACATAAGCGATGGCAGAGGACAAAACCAGCGCAAGCAAGAGGAAAATCACCAGAAATTTCGACCTTAATCCAAATCTCACTTTCATAATTTCGATTTCCTTTCTACGGAACTAATATATTCGTGGTTCCCGGATTGACAATGGAAATCACACCTCCCCAGTTGCAGGTACATTTGGAAGACTGATTCAATGCAGGTTTTCCCGCAATCAATACCGTGGGAGACCCCGGCGTCCAGGGCGCCGATGTCACCGGCACACACGGCATGGGCGTCAGGACTCCAAAAGCCGCCGCAGTGGCTGATGCCACCTGGGGCTTCGCCATCGAAGTACACATCCCAAAAGGCATAAGATTCTTCATGGGAACCTGAGCCATAATGGTGGCCAAAGGCTGAGTCGTCATCACCTTTCCCTCCGGCGTGACTGTCAGAACGGACGGAGCCATCCCAAAGGTGCAGGAACAGGTCGCGCCGCCGCATACTGCTAATCCCATTTATATTCCTCCTGTCTTTTATAAAATCTGATTTACGGTTCCGTATTCCAACTCACACTCCCGCTCCTTCTTCTCACCCGGAATTCGGATACTGACTTTGGTATGCTCCTTTTCCAAAAAAGTCAGGGGGGCGAAAAATTCCCCATTGGCATCCGCCTCCATCAGCAGAATCGGATAAATCCGGGCGGAAACCTTTTGATAAGCATGCTTAAGATGTTCCGCAAGCTGATAACGCCCGCATGCCGAATCCACCACTCGGGAAACCATAAAATCCTCTCCCTGTTTTTTTTCCTTATTTCGGATACAAAAGCTTTTTCCCTCCATCTCCATCTGCGCGGGATGAAAAATATTGATTTCCCTTTCCTCCCCACCCTGATAATCCGCCATGAGCCTGTAATACCCTGTGCTGTCCGGGCACACAAGCCTGAGTGTGGTACCCGGCGATGCCTTCCCTTCCACACAAGTGGTGCCCTGCGGCAGACTATAGCAACGATTAGGCTTTAAACGTGCTTTTATCACCGGCTCCAAAGGATTCATGGCATCTATGTCAACACTTTCCTCGTAATCCAAGAACTGCGAAGCCGTAATTTTAAGCCGCGTCTTCCGCTCCTTAAGGTTCAGAAATATATAATAGCCCTCTGCCTTTCGTATGGGCTTTGGTTCTCCCAAAATCCGGACTTGTACCTGCTGTCCTGTGACAACCCGGTTGGTGAAATCGTCGATAACCTGCACTGCCAATGACATGCGCATATGAATGTGGTCTGCCATCTTGAACTCCATGCGGCATTACTCCTTTACCAAATATTCTACGTCCACAACACGCTGTACCTGCTTTATCTTTGCGGATTCCAGTTCTACCGGTCCCACCTTAAGAAAGAGCGAAAGATGGTAGGCTTTATTGGGCACTGTCCACAGTTTCAGCTTATCCTCCTGCGGAATGGATTGGAGCATAATTTGAATTCCTCCCGGACCGGATTGCTCCATCGGCTGATAGGTCACCGGATCCAGTATGCTGTAATCAGCCAGAACCTGAAGCGCTTTTCCCAATATCTTCTGCTCCTCCGAAGCCCGAAACTTCACATCCCCGTTAGAATACGCCGTGACCATGTAATGCAGACTCAGATACATGGAGGGATATTTCTGATGGGAAACATCATCGGACACCATTCCGCTATACCGATATTCCTCGCTTTCCCGTACATCATAAAGACAGACTCCCAACACCATATCCCCTTTTTCTTCCGGACTGCACAGACCAATGCTTTCAGGATTTAAAATCACATCCGGAACCATATTTTCCCGTAAAACGGACACCAGCGCATTTCCCACGTCCGATATCACCGTATAATCTGCCATATCCTTCCTCCTCACTTAATTTGCGGCTTCCCCGGACACCGTTTGCTCATTCATGGCTTCGCCGTCGGAATTATCTTCTTCAGATAACCCGGTTGTTTCTTCCACCTTGGGGGTAATCAGCTCACCGTTTCGAAATTCCCCTTCTCCAACTACATTTCCGGTTTCCGGATTGTAGAGAATTCCCTGACCATTATATTGCCCCAAAAGAAAGCATCCCTCATAAAGCTTTGCGCCGGAATCTGTCTATAAGGTTCCCTCGCCGTCATAGATGCCTAAGCGGAAATTTCCGGAATAGATTAACGTCATTGTATCCGAGCTATAGAGCTTTCCTTCACCATAATACAATCCCTGATAAAAATTCCCATCATAGACGAGTTCTCCATTGTAAGCGGAAAATTGCTTGCCCTCACCGGAATACTTCCCGGCAGCAAAATTGCCGTCATAAATCAGCACCTGTGTTTCGGTATTATATCCCTTGCCGGCTCCTTCCTTAAGTCCTTCATTAAATTCGTCCTCAAAGCTTAAGACTCCGTTTGCATACAGCTTGCCGTTGCCCTCATAGAGTCCCGACACGAATCCTCCATCATAAATCATGTTTCCTTCCGCGTCATACAGCTTGCCGCTGCCCTCATAGAGTCCCGACACGAATCCTCCATCATAAATCATGTTTCCTTCCGC
>JAJQDE010000018.1:4910-45852 GCA_021202335.1 Lachnospiraceae bacterium | reverse complement strand
TGCCCTCATAAAGTCCTGACACGAATCCTCCATCATAAATCATGTTTCCTTCCGCATCATACAGCTTGCCGCTGCCCTCATAAAGTCCTGACACGAATCCTCCCTCATAAATCATGTTTCCTTCCGCGTCATACAGAACCCCCTGGCCTTCCTTTAAGTCATTTGCAAACTCGCCCTCGTAAATCAAAACTCCGTCCTCATACAGTCTGCCGGTGCCCTCCATCTGTCCGTCCGACACACCACCCTCATAGAGCAGATTTCCCTCATCATCGAAAAGTTGGGTATCCCCGTCCGCAAATTCCCCCTTGCTGAAAGTACCCTCAACGGCTGCATTTCCATCCTCGTCATAATAAGTTCCTGTCCCGCTATACAGCCCCTTTGAAAATTCTCCTTCATACAGCGTTTTGCCATCGGAATACATGATACCATAACCCTCATACAGACCGTCGACAAATTCTCCCTCATACAAAAGTTCTCCCTCACCGGTATAGAGCGTTCCCTTTCCGCTGTATTTTCCCTGAGAAAACTGCCCGCTATACTCCATGGTGCCATCTTCGAAATAAAGCACACCGCTTCCCTCGTACAGACCACCGGAAAACTCTCCGTTATACCATACCGTCCAGGATTCGTAATACAAAATTCCGTTCCCTGAATATAAATTCATTTCAAAATTTCCCTGATACTGCAGATTTCCGTTGGAATAATAAAGCTCACCCAGTCCTGAATACATCTCCTGCTGAAACCCTCCCTGATAAAGCAAGGTTCCGTCATAGTTGTAGAGTGTCCCGTCCCCGGAAATTCTTCCATCCTCGAGACTCCCCACAAAAAGCGCCGTTCTATCCTCCTCGGATACCAGCCTGACTTTGCCCGTATATCCGAACTGATCATCTGAATTGATGACAATGGTCTTCGTAAAAAAATGAGACATCACCAGCGGATGAAGAAACCGAATATAAAGTAAAGGCATCAGTATCAGCAGTATCACTATGAGATACACCAGCTTCTTTAGGACATAGTACCTTCCAAATGTAAAATAATCCTTTAAGGAAACCGGTGTCTCCTTGGTAAGTCCTTTCATCTCCTTTTGAACATCGTTCACCACCTGATTCACAATGCCATCCGGATTAAAGACGCGCTTTGCTTTTCTTCCAAAGGTTGTAAATGGTCGCTTAATGGCATTTGACAGCCTCGTTCCGCCGCGTTTTATGGAATTTCCCAATGTTTGAAACAGACTCATGCTACTGTTCTCCTTCTTGAATGTTCAGGGTTCCGATTCGCTGAAAAACATATTTTTCATCATTGGATGCTTCCGGGTTCATAATGGAATAAATCAACCAGCCGGCGAGTATCAGGACAGCCAGCGTCATAAGAACCGGCCTTGCCTTTCCAAAAATCCATTTTACCTTCTCCCACAGCCGAAACAGGAAGGTGTTCGGCTTAAGTGTTCCGCCTGACTGTATCAAATGCTCTTCCAGCTTTAGGTAGACCTGGTAGACTTCATAATAATCGGCATAGGCGCACGCTCTGAGTTTTTCCAAAAATTCCGGTATCTCTTTGTCAATTTCCAAGGAAATCTCCCGCTCAAACAACATCGCAAATGTATCCGCCATGCGTTTACACACGTCCCCGATTGTAATGGTTTCAAGGATGCCGATTTCCTGAAAGGAATACAGGAAAAACACGTCTAAGGCCGGCGTCACCTGAATCCGGTCAGAATCCAGCACGTCATATACCAACATATCCGGCATATTCAACAGCACAATCCGTTCCAACAGATTTCTTCCAACAGTCAATCTCTCCTTCAGCAAACAGGACTCCTCCGACAGCTTATCCGACAAAGAAACCGCCTCCCGGTGCAGAAATACAAGATACAGATTTCCATCCTTGGAAAAACATTCGAAGAAATCCTCAAAGGCAGCGTTGCTCATTTGTTCCGTAAAAATCAGTGCAAATTTTACCACCGTTTCCCGCTGTTTGATTCTAAAGATGTCGAACCTTTTCTTCCCCCCGTCCCCCGATTCTTCCCGACACAATAATTGTTCTATCCCGGGGGTGTCCTTCACTTTCTGAAGGATATAGTATTGATGCTTCAGAGTCTGAATTGTCATATTCCGTCCTTTCAAAATCTCAGCTTACATGTCTAAAGATTATACATCCCGTACCACAACCAAAGTAGAAGCCCTCTGCTTCGGATTGTCCATACTCTCCGCTATAATCTCATATACCCCTGCCCGATTGGGTGCCGTGTACATCCCGTTTTTATCGATGGTGCCGCCATCCTGCTCCCGCACGCTCCATTTCACGCGGCTCTCCGCGTTCTGACCGATAACTGCCTCGAAATAGTAGGTATCACGGATGCTTAAGTTTAGCATATCCGGCTTAATCTGCATGATGACCTCTTCCTTCTCACGCAAAAGCTCCTGACCGTCCTTAACAGCCGTCCAATGTACCTTAAGCTTGCATTCAGAAGTGGGTTCTAAGCAGCATACGCCAATCCGGAACATTCCCTTTTCCACGTCCACTTTGGCCGCCAGCTGCACCTTAATCGCCCTCTTTTTCTCTTCGAAAATCCCCGGCGCCCCGAACACGATGCTGCTGTTCTCCCTAAGCCCGTACGCCTCTCCAAGCAAAATGTGAACCACACCCAGACCCAAACCGTGGGGAATCTCCTCCGAAAAGAACTTCTGACCGGTATCTCCGCCGATTCCAAGATCGATTACAACGGAACCGGTGGCAATCTTTAAGCCTGCCGCTGCGTCAGCGATTTCCGGCTTTCCGCCGCCTTCACGATCCACACTTTGCACCGGCATCCCACGATATTCCTCCTCCGTAAGAGCCAGCCGGTTCATGGCGCCCGCCAGGATATTATTATACAGATATTGGTCAAAGGGCATGCTCTCCACCCCGTCAATAACATAAATCTCTCCGGCTCGAATGACCGATATCCTCGCCAAATAAATACTCTGCTGATAAGTATTTTTCACAATTTCTTCCATGGCTCCCCGGTAATAACGATCCATCAGCTCCTGTTTTACATTTCCGGATATAATATGGACGGCACTCGTTCCCATTGCCTCCGCCCTCATGGGAATTTTGCCGATTTCCAGTTTGAATGACCCTTCCACAACGGCAAGCCTGGCATCTGCGCCGGACACTGCGTTAGTCTTAAATTTTCGGGTAACTTCATAGCGCTTTGCTTTGGAAAATTCCGTCTCATCAAAAGATATTGAAACCACATCTTCGCCCTGAATACAGGTCAAACCCAAATCGTAGTGAAAGGAGATGGGATTTTGCTGTCCTAAGTTCTCCACGGAAATTTTTAATTCAAATTCATGATTGCCGCGCACATATTTGGGCACTGTCTGCTTGATACGGACACCGTTCTGCCAATAAATGGTTTTAGTTTCCTCATAAAGGGCACTGCCAAAGAGTTCCTCATTCTCCGGTTCCTGAGCGGTCAGATACAGATGATACCCTTCCTCATACTTGTTATATTCCGTTTTCTGTTCGTTTCCGGCTTTGGAGCCGGTAATACTGTGCACCGGTTCCTTTTCTTTCTCGTCATACTCCACACAGAGATACAGATAGCTGTTCTCAACATCCGTCTCCGTATATTCCTCAAAGCCGTCAATCATGGAAAGCTTCTTCGTGACGGGATGCTCAATCATAATCTCTCTTCCTGCAAAGTCCAGCGCCAACCCCATTTCCACAGAAATCGTAATGTCGTCCACGGGAACAACGTTCATGCCGCATACCACGCCTGTGCCGTGCACAAACCGGTTGATGATTCTGCGTTTGTCATTCATATAGCGCTGTTCGGATTCTAAGTCGTCCACACTCAACAGTTTTCCGTAAAAATATTTGTTTCTTTCAAAAGTAAAATATCTCAGATTTCTCACTTTAGTTTCCCCTTTCGTCTTCTCTCGCGGTTAATGCCGTAAACGGTATGGATGCCTGTCCATCCAATACGAAAGCGCCGTAACTACCCAGCACGCTGTTGATTCCCAAATAAGAATGCTTATCCAAAAAAATAAACGGTTCCAACACGATAATGTTACTCTCAATATGTGCCGGCTTTGCCTGTTCGATGATTCTGGTCAAAATTTTATATTCCCTATTGATGTTATGACTGTCCATATCCACAATCACCGTAAAAATATAACTGTTCTTCCCATAAAGCTCCATCAGCCTTTCGGCATAGTCATGATCACCCATGTATGGTTCCAACTGATGGTACTCTACAATGTAGGGTGGTTTCCCCGTATAAAGCTGAACCATCTCCTTTAAGTAATCCACGGTTCCCCGTTTTCGGTAAAGCTCAACACCGTGGGCAATCAGATAGCGGAGCTGATCCTCCTTCCATATATAACTGTCCTCGATGGAAAGCCACGTGCCAAGCCATTGGAGGAAGGGACCATGGGCCGCATCCGGATCCATATATTCCGGAATACGATAAATCTTATCGCTCATATCCTGATACATGCTTTGGAACATCCCCAAATAACGCTCCACAAAGGAGGCTCCGGTTTCGTCCTCCTGATAAACCTCCGGCAGATAGGAAAGCCATGTGTTTTTCGGGAAAATAATCTTAATCCTCGTAATCTTTGGATATGCTTCTCCCTGAGAAATCAGCCGTATTCGAAACCACAGGTACTCTCCCTCCACCTCATGGAGCAGCATATCCTTTGGATTGTCCATGACCTTCTTTAAGCAAGGTTCCAGCATCCGATACTTCTCCTCCTCAGAAATGGAATCGTCTTCAATGACTTCCCCGATATCCCGGGTTTTGCCTTCCCAAAGAAAAGTCCGGCTGTCACTTGCGTAAATCCAAAAGCGAACCGAAGCCTCGCTTACCGTGTCCCCCTCCACCAAAATCCGGTGCCACTGCATATTCTTTTCCCTTGAATCCAAAAGCCGACTGTAGAAGTATCCGGTGCCGGCTTCCGTAAGCCCGATGCCCGGAGATTGAAGTTCCGCATGATAGCGGCTTCCCCGGGCAAAATCCGAATCTTTATTAAATATAAAATATTTGATTGGATGTCTCATATCCGTCACCTCTTATGCATCACCGGCGCTAATCACATAGTCTGCCTGTTTTAAATATACCAACCCGTTGACCGGAAGCTTGATACTCCCCCCGGCAGTGCGCCTGACCCCTCTTCCCTGGGCGTGGATTGCCAGGTTTCTGATTTTCGTCACACATTCCGTAGCATCCAGCAATCCGTACAGCGCGCTCTCCTCCAGCACGGCGCCGAAGCTTGAAATAGTATTCTGAAAATAGCGTTTTACCGTTTCCTCCACCATACTCTGTGCCGTGGGATAATGGGGCTTTACCATCAGGTCCACATATACGGTGGCTCCGATATAATCGGGAGACAGCACCTGTACCTTGGTCCCGATTAAGCGCCTTTTGTCCAGCAGCCGAATGATATTATCCATGTATGCCGCCGACAGCTTGGCCTGCGCCTGATACGAAAAGGGCTGCACTACAATGGAAACGCAGTTGTCCACAAAGCTGCCGTCGCTGCGCTTCATCAACTCCACCGGTACCGCCTTTACCTGACGTATTCGAAGACCCGGCGTATGCAGGACAAGCTCTTCATAATCCGCCGCCGTAACGGCTCGGCTCACCTTTCGGAATTCTCTTTGAAACCTCTCAAAACAGGCTTCAATGCTCTCCTTGTCTCTGCCGCCCGATACATTCTCCCGGTTTTCCACCGATGCGTGGATTTTGGAATTTTCAAAGGTATGAATCTGCCCGCTTCTTACGTTGCCCCGGATTCCCGACGACTGCGTATACCTGATGATTCTAAGCCTTCCCTCCGGAGCCGCCCCCTGTTCGCAGTTTCCGAAAGAAACAATTCCGTTCTCCTCGTCCAGGCAAAAATGCCTGTCTGCCGGTCCGGAACAGTGAAAGCTGTCAACCATCTCCCATTCCTCCCACAGACCGGAACTCCCGGGATTTTCCACCAATATGGCAAACTTATCATGGAGAAGCTCCGAATCATTCAGATCTATCGTTTGGTAAGGGAAACCCGTCATCTCGTATTCCCGCACCGGAAATACGTCAGCATCATATCCTGCCACTCGAAAGGATACCCGGTCAGGTTCCGTTTCCCCGTTTGGGAAAATCCGAAGGTGCAGCCTCCCCTCCTTCATTTCCTTACTCACGTGTGTTTCTTCAAGCCTTAGAAACCCTTGTTCGGTTCGCTGATATACCTCCAGTCTGCCCTCCGCTAACAGCCGCAGACCGCTGCTCCACTCACAGCTTCCATCTTCCCCTACCGACAGTGTAACATCTTCATAATCTGCCAGCGTAAACTGCTGGCTTACAGGCAGCACGTTTACGGAAACGGACTGCAAAATCGGTGGAAGATCGTATTCGCAGCGTATGAGGCGAACACGAATCCCGTAGGTTTGATCCTCCATAGGCTCCATGATGTCCGGTATATGATATTCCAAAATCCCGCTGTGCAAAAATCCATGTGTATTGTCCATCACATTCACGCAGGGAGTAAATCCGCTTTTTCCGTAATATTCTACCGACAGCTCAGCCAGTGGGTAAAAACCTTCATCGATAGGATTGCGTTCCACAGGATAATCATCAAAAATATCAAAGTAAAAGCTGTGCCGCTTTCCTGCCTTAAGAGCCCTGTCAAGCTTGATCAGAAAACTGTTGCCGGCTTTCGGCTCCTGCCCGAAAGGATAGCTCAACATTTTCCCATCGAGCCTTAGGATATCGCTTCCGATATGCTTTTTCTCATCACCGGAAATACAGACACACTCCGTCACTTCCACCTTTTCTGCAATTTCTTCCCGAACCGTTTCAAAGGGAATCTCCCCTGCCAGCAGGCGTGTTCCTCGCGGAAGGAAAAAGCTTTCTTCAAAATCCTCCACCGCTACCAGCGCCCTCGCCGGAAGCTTTCTCTGTTGCTGTGTTCCCAGCAGCTTTAAGTATACTTTTAAATGTTCCGTACCAATCTGGTCTAAATGAAACTGCTGCATCTCCTTCATCCAGGAAAGCAGCTGCAGAAAGGTAATTCCCGGGTCATGCTCATTATAATCCGTCCATTCCGGATATAAGCCGGGGATCATTTTTCTGGCTTTTTCAAATATTTCATCGTAATTCTCATTATCAAGACTTGCAACCGGTAACACCGTTTCACCTCCTGAGCCTTAATTGTTTCTTACTTTCACGATAATCTCATGGCTTCCGTTTAAAGGCAGTGCGTACACCCTCTGATTCGCCTTATCCAAATCTACCTCGACTTTCCCACGCTGATACACGGTAAGACGCACACTCTCAATATAATGGATTCCCGGTATTTCCTTTAAGGCATTTAAAATCTGTGTGGCGTTGGGCACGCTCCCGATTTCCCAGCCTGACCGATCATAATTTCCCATAACCGGATTCAAAAAGGACTTCAATCGTTCAAGAACGGCGGAGCGAACCTCAAATACCTGATTGTATTCCGTCACCTGCAAGGTGACCGTCGTCGACAGCTCCAGAAAATCCGGCTCTATGATATGAAATCGATTCTGCCGGAAGAGATGGGTACTCATCCTGTCTTTCATATATTCCATAATCTGTCCGCGCACGGAATCAAAATATTTTCTTCCGTTCTCATAGTCCTTCTGGAGCACCACCAAGGTAACATGACCGTATTCCCGCTGTCCTAAAGCGTTCCGATTGGAAAAACACTTTGTCCTTAAGATATTTCTATCGGCTTCCTTAGCCAGCGCCTCGTAGTCACTGACGGTAACCGCCCGGTAACCGTGGCGGATGGCCTCGGCATTCCGCAAAAGCGCTTCCTGCACCTGCTCCTGATCACAGCCGCCGGTGGTAATCTCATAATTATCCGCTTCACTGATAAACCCGATGCTCCGGTTCAGTCTCTGAATGCTATGCTTTGGCAAATTTCCGATACTTCCTCCGCCGCAGCTGTACTCGATACAGATGGTGGCCGTTCTGTCCGAAGTGGGAATCCTGCCATTCCGTCCGTTAGGAAATCGCACGGTTCCTTCAATTCTGTCCACTTCATAACAACGGTCGGATGCATCCCCTTGTCCAAGCTGCGATGTTTCTTGCCATTCCACCCAAATTGCCTCCACCTCCCCGTCCGGCGTATGCTCATACCGGATGGTATGCTCCTTTTCCAAAGCCGGAAGCTCGTCCCTGTGCAGCGAACGGTATTCATTGACCCACACCCGAATTCCGTAAATCTGCCGATTTCTTAACTGACATTCTTTATTTTCTTCATTAGGAGAAATAAAAAACCACTCCGGCTCCTGCGTTTCCACGGCACTAATCTGTGTGGTATTCATATAGATGCCCTCAAGATTCTGCAAATGGCACTTTTCACGCAGCTGATAGTATTCATTATTGGCATCCGTGATACGAATCCAATAACGCTCCCTACCCAAAAGACGCTGTCTGGCAAAATCGGGATTGCCCCTCATCGTAAGGATGCCCGTCTTTCGGAAATTCTCCGTCTCGTCGATGACATTTAAGGTATTCCATCCTCTTCCCGAACTGTATTCAAATTGCAAAAGCGGCATAGGTGTCGGCAGGTTCTCTTCCATGGAAAAAAGAATTTTGATGGGACCGCCCAAAGGCGGCTGCTCAAATCCAAGATACAGCGTGGTCACATCCTCTTTTCTGCCGACAAGCGGATAGAAGCCCTGCTCATTTCTTTGCAGACCATATGCCGGAAATCGAAGGGTATCCAAATTATTTACCGCGAAAAAAAAACTCCGGCGAAATGGTATCCTGTATGTACTCATACCGCAGCCTTGGATTGCTGACAAGAGGCGAAATATAATTTCCTTTCATCTTGTAGAGGTTATTCATCTTCAGCACTCGGGCCCGGATACAGTAGGAGGCTTCGGAATTCACCAGAACAGGCTCCATATCCGAAGGACATTGGAAATGAAGCATAACCCTTCTTGACATGGTCCCCTCCGATATGCCGAACACCCCCGCATATTGGTCATTGGTAAAGAGCCTGGAAAAGCCTCCGCCATTATAATACTCCCAAATGACCTCTGCAATGCTGATATCATATTCCACGTCCGCTTTCACGGCGGAACGCTTCATGATTGCTTTCCAGTTAATCTCATTTTCATATTCCTGAACCTCCAGTGGAAGCTTCAAAAAGTCTAAATCAAAATCCAGGGTAATGCCGGCGCCCTTTTTCCCGAATACCTCATCGGAAACGAAATATACCTCATCGTACAAAGACGGTCGTTCTCCAAAAGGAAAAAATTCCCGAATCTTCTGATCCACTCCTCCTGCATTCACTGCGTCCGGCAGAATCTGCTGTCCGCCGGAGCGCAGTGTCATGTTCAAAATGGCAAATTTATCGAAAGGACGGACATCCTTCACCATACAGCGGATCCAATAGCTTGACATCCCATCCTCTTCATAGAGAGCAAATGCCGGCTGGTTCTCTCCTTTTTTTAACCCTATTTGACCGGAAAGTATTTTTTTCTCCTCAAAGGGAAGAAAACCTTCTTCCGAATAATATTCCAAGCGTACGTTTTCCTCTTTTAAAAATTCCCGCAGCAACTCCTCCGGAAACTTTCTCCCGGATTCGCTTTGAAACTCACAGAAAATCCACGCCTCACTTCGGATATCAAGAACAGACGGATGAGAAAAATAGAATGCGTGCTCCTGCATGTTCACTCCCTGCAAATCGAACAAGGCACAGGCGGGAAATTCCGTTTCGCCCTCATTTAACTCAAAGAGTCTGCTGATAAGATCCTGCTCCCGGTTGCACAGATAGAGACAGTCTGGTTTGGAGGGAGTGACAAACAAATCATTTTCGGTTTCAAAAATCAGGCTTTCTCCGTCCCCTGTATCAGCCACTGCCTTTTCGCCCCGCTGTACGGGAACCCCGTCCACCTGATCATTGACCAGGGAAAATGTGATATATCCTTTGGCCGGAGTGGCAGGAAGCAGACCGGCTCCGATTTTGCGAAAGAACATACTCTTGTTTTTTTCAGATACTTGGTTGAACCGGTATATGGTTTCCGACATCATATCCGCCCAAATGAAAGCCAATGCCGTTCCCACATCCGGGTTTTCTTCATCAAATCTCCATTCCAGAATGTAAGAAGATAAATATTTTTTTATATATCGGATTAAATCTTCTTTCGTTCTGCCATCGATTTTGGGCAGTTCCATCTTCCCTTCCTCCTCTCTTTGCATACTCTGCGATTACCGGTCTCCGAAACCCTCATTCATGTAATAGGGATAAACCAGATTATAGGGGTTATTGGTAGCCCGTACTACATAATGAATACAGATATTCAGCCTCCCCTCCTGCCGTTCATCCACGGTCACATGAACCTCCGGATCGGCGATGCGAGGCTCCCATCGTATCAAGGAATGGAGAATTTCGTTCTCCATCCTGGACAGCGACGAAACATCCATGGTCTCAAATATGTAATCCTGAATACCGCACCCAAAGTCCGGCATCATCATCCGCTCCCCTTTCCGGGTTCTTAAGATGATGCGAATTGCCTCCTCTATATCTTCCTCATAGCCGGAGGTTTTGATTCTGCCGGTGGTATTATCCACCTCCACCGGGAACTTCCTCCCGACTCCCAAAAACTCTTTCGCAAAATCCTGTTTCGCCATCTGTTCTTCCTGCCTTTCCATGCGCCCGTCTGCTTTAATTAATCTTACAGGTTGCTCCCTTTAACTGGAGCATCCCGGTAGATTCCGCTTTCATGGAGCTTTGGGCTTTTAATGACATCGAGTTTCCGCTTTCCAGATTCGTTGTCTGCCCCTTAAGTTTCAGCGTCTGCTTAGCCTCCACAGTAACCCCACCGGCAACAAGCTCCGCTTTCTTCCCGGATCCGTCCAGGGAAAGCATTTCCTCCCCGTTGGCCTTCAGCACAATCTGCTTTTTTGCAGTCAGGGTAATAATCCCCTTATCCGCGTCCATCTGAATCATATTTTCTCCTGAAGAATCTTTTATTGTAATCAGCTTTTCTTTATCCTGCAGGCAGATATCAAGATTCCCCCCGGTCTTTATCTCTATTTTTTCCTTGTCCTTAGTTTCATCCAACAAAATTTCATGACCACCCTTGGTCAGGATGCTTTTTACGGAATTCTTGTCATTGGCTTTATCCGCAGGGAGCTTGTCCTCCTGATTCCACAGACACCCCAGCACCACGGGAGAGCTTAAGTCTCCGGACAGAAAGCCTATGACCACCTCCGCATTAATCTCCGGGATGAAAAACTGACCGAATCCGTTGCCGCAGTAAGGCTGCATGACCCGAATCCACTGAAGTGTGGTATTCCCGGTACTTCCCATAAGAACTTCCACCTGCACCTGACCCGGATGTTCCTTGTCCCAATTATTCTTTACGATTCCCGTCATAATGCTGTAACAGATATCCCCGTGATTTCTCGAAGTTTCCTGATCCAATATCAGACTCTCAAACCCCATACCCTCTTATCCTCCCAGCTCAAATTCCGTCGTAAACCCGTTATCGTCAAAGGAATGCTGCACGCTCGTAACATACCCTTTCAAGTCGGCGTTTCCATCAATATCCACATTGGCAATGGTAATATATCGTCCCGGTACAAGCTCCGGCAGACCGATACAGCTTCCGCTTCCGCTTTTGCTGCTTTCCTTTCGTTTTTCAGCCACATTATTCGCCATAGTTTTCGCTCCCTTTTGGTCTTTCACATTAGGGCTCACAATTTCATGCTTTAAAGGAGCGGTCATCAGAGTTTTGGATTGTCCATCTCCCTTGACAGTTTCCTTGCCCACCATCAATTTTTTCCCGTCAATGCCGTACACCGCAACTTCCTCGTTGCGATAGCTCCTGCTAATATTAAAGTGAAACAGATTCTCCCCCCATGTCAGCGTAATGAGAGACTTAGGATTTTTACTTTTTGTTTGGAAATAAACCTTTCCCGCCAGCACATAAAATTCTTTATCGGCTTTTTTGCAAAGCTCATTTATTACAAATTCATAATCCGATACGGTCTGCGCCATCCGTTCCACCTTATCCACCAATGGCTCCACAACCTTTCCGCTATAGACGCTGCTGTATTTCTCCATTACTTCATTGAAAATTTCCGAATAACTCTTATCTCTGAAGGTACGGTTTTCCTTGTTCATCATCATTAGCCGGCGTACATCCAAAGCCGTCACGGATATTCTTGGTGCATCGGAAAAGGAATAACTAAGTTCATGGATGTATCCCCGGAAAACCATGGTTGTCGATGAGCCATACCCCAACGCTATGGAAATCGTACTTCCCGGAAGAAATGTCTTCTTTACCAAGGCGCTAAAGGATCGTGTCTTCAAATCATAAACATCCTCCAATGTAAAATTTGCACTGCAGACGTAATCGATTGACAGCTGCACATTCACCTGACTGATTGTAATGCCCGAAAGCTTACTGACACTTACTTCGTTCACCTTCAGAACCATTGCAGGAGCCATAAAATTGTCATATTTCGTTACCAGACTTCTGTATTCAATTTCATCCAATAAACCCATGATTTCTCCTTTTTCCTTCGGCTCGCGCTATCAGGTATTAAGTCTCCGTGTCTGCTTTAAATCTTTCACAGAGGCGGAAGCTTCAACATCTGCCCCGGACCTGCGTCTAAGGGATTCATAATCCCATTCTCCTTTGCGATGACTCTCCACATGTCCGGGGAATCGTATTCTTCATTTGCATAATTCCAAAGGTACTCGCCTTCTTTCATCACCCGATACTTCGTTCTGTCCGGAGACTCTAAGGGCGACAGCCTGCTTAACATCTCATTATCCGAAGCAGCCTTAAAGGTCACATCCAGCTTAGCTCGCACCGGGATTCCCGAAGGCAGGAACATTGTGAATTTCTGCTTCACATCCGTCACAATTCCCCGGAAGGTAATCGTTCCCCATGAAAACGTGACGATGGGCGGGCGATGCAGGGACCCTGTAATATGCGTCAAACTCACCACCCGGCTAGTCAGCAGGGACACATCCATGCCGCCATCCACGGGCGTGTCCACCGAAGGCGGAATATAGGTGTCAAACAACAGCGACATGGTGAGGGTGGGACTTTCCCCCGAAATAAACTGGCTGATGGCGCCTCGTCCCCCGGGAACCGTCTTTTCCGCCTAGCGCACGGAATTTGATACATCATAATCCACGGGATTGAATTGGCATACGATGGAAGACCCGGACTCCACCATTAAAATTGCTTTCACAAATGCCATATTGACTTCCTTTCTGCTACTATTAATCCAAGCCGCGCCTCAGCCGCTCCAAGCGAAGCTGACGCTCCATCCGCCCCATCATCTCCTGATACAGTTGATTGTGATTCAGAGTAGAGCTGCTTTGGCTGCTCTTTAATTCTTCCATTTGAACGGACTGTTCCTTCACCTGCTTCTGCAGCTCCTCGAGTCTGCGGGATTGCTCTTCTGTGCTCTGAAGCGTCATCTCATGGTACTGCTTTAACTGTCTGGTCTCCTCCTGCTCCGTAACCACATGCTGCCCGACTACTTCCTCAATCTCTCTTCGTACCTGGTCTTGTGTGGTATTTTGTTTATAGACTATGGTTACTTCCGGCTCTGTTTCCATATCCTGTCTGCGAACGGCTGTCCGCATGCTGACTCGCCACAGTTCAGTTTCTTGCAGTTCTGTCCGCTGCAGTTTCTGAACCGACAGGATATGTTCCGCCACATTTTCCAGTACTTCACGGGTCTGCTCATCCGTCAGTCTGTAAATACGGCGATACAGAATACTTCGCACCTCTTCCGTCCGCTGCGCGGTTCGCTGCCGGTTCTCCAACATGCGGTTGGCAGACATATAGGAGAAAAGCTGCTGCAATTCCTGTCGGTTGCCGTGTCGAACCACATCCATGAGCTGCCGCTTCTGAAATACTAAACCGTAGGGTCTGTCTAAAATCTCCTCATAGGCGGTACGGATTATAGGTATCCCTTCGGTAACGAGTAATCCCGTTATCTCCATTCTCTCTGCCTTCGCAGTTCCCGCAAGCATTTCCCGCTCCTCCAAAGTGGCATGCTCCAATAAATCTGTGAGCATTTCCCTTAGCTTCCCGGAATCGGCCCGATGGATTATATCATGGAGAATCGCTTCTTTGCCGTCTGTCGGTTCGCTAATCTGCTCCTTTACCTCTCCGCCGTCCGTCGGTTCGCTGATCTGCTCCTTTACCTCTCCACCGTCCGCTATTTTCTCATTGACCTCCTGATAGTAAAAACGCTTTTCCCATTCGCGCAAAAGCTCCTCCTGCCGGGTTTCGGACTGTGTCTTTACATAATGCCAAAGCCTTTCCCTCAGTGCTTCCCGCTCACGAAGATATATTCTGCCTGCCTCCGTACCGGTTCTGCCGAACCATACCGGTACCGGTCGGTCTGCGGTTTCGAAACGAGAATAAAACACATCCCGGAAGTTCCATAAAATCTGAACATGTCTTTCATCCTGTGCACCTTGCCTTCCAACCGCCTGCTGTGAGCCGGGCACACTCTGCTGTATACCGGGCGTATGCGATGCGATTTCTTCCAGCAATTCCGCTATCTCCGCTTCCTTGCTGTCTGCGGAAACAAAATGTTCCAACTGCCCTTGATCATCCGCGGAAATGACACTGTTCCGATATATCAAATTATTCTCCACGGAACGCCTTTCCGCAAAACCACTGTCCGCCATCGTCAGCTCTTCCGAATCAACAGCCGCAACAATTTTCACTTCCTCGCCAATACGCCGCACTAAAAAGTCGATTTCTGCTTCTTTCATTCCGGAAATCCATTTTTCAATAGAAGCTTCTCCCAAAAGCTCCGACAGGTTTTCTGCCTTTCGGGCATCCTCTTCTTCCTTTTCAACCTCCGCTTTACGCGGCTGCTCTTTTTCCTCTTGCAGTTTCTTTCGTTCAAGCTCCGCATAACCCTCAAGGAATACCTCATGAATCTGATTTATCTGCCTGTCTGTCAATTTTCTAAGGCTCTCCATCTCAAATTTGCCTGTCTTGAAAGTTTCTGCCTCCGGTTTAACTGTCCCGGCAGTCTTTGCCTTCGCGGTCTGCGCCTGCAGATAGGACAGAAATTCCGTCCGCTCCGCCTCCGTGCTTTCCTCAAACACCCGGTAAATCAAATCCTGCTGCGTATCGAGTATCTGCGTTTCCGTCGGCACGCCCGTTTCATACAGTTCAAGCAGCCTGTCCTGAAACCTCAGCACATAAGCGGTAAGCATATCCTCCGGTAACCGATTCAATTCTTCCTTTTCAACCTCCGCTTTACGCGGCTGCTCTTTTTCCTCTTGCAGTTTCTTTCGTTCAAGCTCCGCATAACCCTCAAGGAATACCTCATGAATCTGATTTATCTGCCTGTCTGTCAATTTTCTAAGGCTCTCCATCTCAAATTTGCCTGTCTTGAAAGTTTCTGCCTCCGGTTTAACTGTCCCGGCAGTCTTTGCCTTCGCGGTCTGCGCCTGCAGATAGGACAGAAATTCCGTCCGCTCCGCCTCCGTGCTTTCCTCAAACACCCGGTAAATCAAATCCTGCTGCGTATCGAGTATCTGCGTTTCCGTCGGCACGCCCGTTTCATACAGTTCAAGCAGCCTGTCCTGAAACCTCAGCACATAAGCGGTAAGCATATCCTCCGGCAGCAAATCCGATACTTCACGGGAATTAGATTCCACCTCTTCTGCCGTTTCTCCTGCTGTTCCGCCGTCCATACCGATGCCGATGCTTTCCGTTTCACGCCTCATCTGATTCACATATGTCAAATGATTCTCTAAAATCAGGTCATTTAACAGTTTTTTCTCCTCCGGGTCAGCTTCTTCTAAAAGACTCAACAGAGCTTCCCTGCCCGAAGCAATCTCCTGTTCCTCTGAATCCGCTATCTTTTGAAGTCTTTCATCTATCTGAAAAAGACTCTCCTTTCTCATCTCCTGCGCCATATAGCTCCGCCTGAAGATTTCATGAAGCTCGCGTACCTGATCGTCCGTCAATTCCTTAGGGCTGTCCTGAAATACCCGGTGAATCAGCTCTCGCCGGATATCAAGAATCTGTCCTTCTGTGGGTTCTGCCTGCTCGCACAACTGAAACAGGCGCTCCCGGAACTGCCGCATATACGAAATAAGCACATGCTCCGGCAACTGAAGCGGCAATTCCATGAGCCTGAAATCAGCTTCCCCATCCTCTGCAGCACCCGCTTCACGATTCGAATCTGTCTCCAAAACGGCAGCTTCGTCCGAAATTTTGAGAAAGCCGGGTTCGGTCTGTTCTAAAAGTTCAATCAGCTGCTGTGGATTCTGTTCCATGAACAACCTTAAATCCTCAGCGGTGTAGGTAACATTTTGTGACGTGATTGTTTCCCAGAGTCCCAAAAATTTACGAAATTCCACCCGTTCCTCCCGGGTCGCGCTTTGAAACAGATTCATAAACAGAAATAATTTCCTTTCCGCCATAAGCGGCGCATTTCCTTTCTGCTCACTGTCCCGTTTCTTTCGATAGCGCTCCCATATAGCGGGATAGCGCTTTGGGACACTGTCTGCGGTTCGATATTCAAAAATCTCACTTCGGGATTTCTCCAAGGACTGTCCGGCAATCTGCTTGTGCGCCACAGACTGACCGTGAATCCCGAACGGTTTCTCCCTGCCCAAAAGGCATCCTATATAGTGACTGAGCATTCTTTGGATTCGCTCCCGCTCCCAATCCGTGCTTACCTCGCTGATTCGCTCCCACAAAAGCCTTACTTCCGGATAAATCTCCCTGTAATCTCTGCGGAGAAGTTCCAACATTTGATTCAGCTGCCGATTGACATTTTCCCGGTACAGACGCCGGTTAATCACTATAGAAGTGTTTTTTTCCAAATATGTTTTCTGAGACAACAGCTGAAGTGTCACAAAAATCGGATGTCTGGTTATAATCTCCTGCCGTTTTTCCCCTGCACTTTTCAGGTACGTCAAAGAAACACCCTGATGGAAATATGTTCCCGTCAGACTGTATCGTTCTAAAATCCATGCCGAAAAGCGATGATTCAATAATGCACTTTTTTTCGCAATTCCCATTGAGGGTCGAATAATCATAGCCTCACCAACGCTTCGCCTTTACCGCAGGCTTTCTCTTTTCGATCGTACATACTCAATCTCAAATGTATCAATTAAAACTCTGCCATCCATGGCATCCAAATCCAGGACATCCCACTTAGTCACCCATGCTTCTTCCAAAAAAAATTCATAATAAGGCATTCCGTCCACCCCCATTACAATAATCTCAATCCAAGGGATGAACACACCGGGCTTTATGTTGCGGATGACATGATTGTCCGTCTGCAGCCCACGTTCCATCGTCATACTCCGAAGAGATGTCTTGGGTGTCGGCATCACATGGGGATAGCTGATGCCACCGCCCTCCGCGTACACTTCTTTCTCCATTTCTCCGCCAAGCCCGCTGACCTTAGCAAAAGCCAGCTTGTGGGAGCCGATGAAAACCCGGAAACTGTTATTCTTTGTCAACTCCGAATGTTGAGGCATACTTTTTACTCCTAAATCTCAAAAACATTTTCAGGCTCATCATTCAACTTACTGTTAATCCTGGAAATCTCCTTGCACCACCGGATGCGTTCCGCATGGGGCATCTCCATAATCTCATCATGGTTCCAGTGAAAATAATAACCGATGAATGCCGTTTCCTCATATATTTTGTCCGCCGGATACAGTTTTAAAGTCCGGCTTCCATAAAATTTACCGGAATATCGATTTCTTTCCCGCAATGGGGGCAGATTCCTCTATAAGAAGGCACATCCATGGTATTGATGCGCTGATACATATCCTGAAGATACGCCAAATCCATAGTGTACAGCCGCTCTATGGTTCTTGTATCCACCGCCGGCAAATCTCCCAGCTTCGTAATCACTCTCGCCAAAAGAATGATGGTGATATAGCCGGGATTCTGCTGCACTCTCGGATCCTTCAATGGCAATATCTCATCCCCCGCATTGGCCAGCCGCATAACGCCTTCCCTGTGAAGGGTTCCGTTCTCATCCATATATCCCTTTGGCAATACAAAGGGAAATTCCGTCTGAAAAGCCATTGTCTTTCTCCTTTTCACTCAAACATATTCAGAAAGAGACAGCTTTGCAGCTATCTCCTTCTGTCTTTATACTTATAATCTTAACATTACTGTACCCGGGTCATACCCTCATGAGCAATTTCCATGGTTTCGATTGCCACTTCCGAGGATGTTGCGTTGAAATCCGGAGCTGTATATTTTATTGGCCATGCATTGATAACCTGCCATGAGGCCGCCGGTGAACCGGTGGCATCCAACAACGTAATCGTAAGCGTCTTTCTCTCAACCTCTCCTTCTACCCCTGCATAAATCCAGTCGTACATAACAGTGCTGTCGGTCACGCCTTGTTTCAGCGTGATATTGCCGTATTTTTTCAGACCCGGAAGCTTCAGCGGCGTCTGCGTCATATCGCCTTCCCTATATTCAATTACATCAATGGAAGCATCGAATCCGGATACTTCGGAAAAACCGCCGGCTTCAATTCCGTCAATCTCAACGGTATATCTGAATTTCGCTTGTGGATATCCTGCCATTGTCTAACACTCCTTTCCTTATTTATGAATTATTCTGCGGATTCACTGGTCTTCTGAGAAATACGGAAGATGACAAATTCAGCAGGCTTTACGGGCGCCACTCCAATGACGCAAACCAAACGGCCATTATCAATGTCATCCTGGCTCATGGTATTTCTGCCGATATTTACAAAAAATGCTTCTCCGGCTGCATTTCCCGCCAGGTATCCGTTTCTCCATAACCCGGTAAGGAATACATCAATGGTTCTCTTCACTCTCGTCCACAGCACCTCGTCGTTGGGTTCAAATACAGCCCAGTTAGTGTTGGTCTTAATGGTCTCTTCAATATAAATAAACAGTCTGCGGACATTTACATATTTCCAGCTCGGATTGCTGGTAGCGGTTCGAGCCCCCCACACGCGGATACCTTGACCCGGAAAAGAGCGAATCAGATTTACACCCTTGGGATTAAGAATATCCTGCTCGCCCTTGTTGAACTGACAGTCAAGACCCACACAGGCACGTACTTCCTCATTTGCCGGAGCCTTATGTACGCCTCTGGTATTGTCGCTTCTGGCGTAAATGCCGGCAATTGAGCCCGAGGGTGGGATTGCCAAATTCTTCTTATCCAACGGATCGAAAATCTCCAGCCAAGGATGATACAGTGCCGCATAGTCGGAATCAAAAATATCCCGGTGAGCAATCACATCGTCAATTTTCTTAGCATCTCTTGGGATGTCCAAAATCGCGAAACGGCTTGCCAAATTCTCACAGTGAGCAACCAGCATCAGTTGAACATTTGGGTCTGTGACACCCGGAACCGCCATAATGGATACCGTGTCATTGTCAAGGAAAGACTGAATACCGGTACGCTTTCCGGCTCCGTTGTCGGTTCCTACAAAGCTGGCAGCAGAAATATTCTCCACAGAGCCATTGGATCCTCCCTGCAGAGATACTGTCAGATATGCCGCCTCGTCCCCGGCTATCAGATTAAAAGGAGCAGTATTCTGCTCTACCCCTTTTGCTGCATATTCAGCAACAATCAGGTCAGATTTTGCCAGCTTTTTCGTAATATAATTTGACGCTTCAATATTAAAAGATACATTTTCATACAATTCCACCTGGTCATCGTATTTCACTTCAATGTTAAATTCGCAAGTGGTAAGCACCTTGTTGGGCAGCAGATTCTTATCAACCACATCGACTTCAAATTCCTTTTCAAACTCGATGATATTATCCTGACTATTCACAATACGATTATAGACTACCGTTGCCCTGTCGGAAAAAGCAACAATGTCGCCCGCGTTGAAGCCTACGGAATTTTTCACCACATACTTTTTGCCGGTCGGACTCTCAAGCGTTTCCAGCACCTGAGTCTTCGCCTTGCTGGCAGGTGTGATAACCGCACGGATACTGTCACCCCAAATGCCGGGGTTCTTGGCGGTCAGCTTGATAACCGCTCCGTCATCGGCAGGCGCATATCCTACAGCCGCCTTGGCATTGCCGGGCGCCACACGTGCGATATAGCAGCGTGAACCTCCGTTAATAAAGAAATGCTCTCCGGCATATGCGAGATAACGATACTCACCAAATTCATTCTCGGATAAATATCCTCCGTACTTCCTCTTGAAGTCAGCAAAATTGGTGACAAGCTGCGGAAGTCCCTCCACAGGCCCACGCTCCGCAAGACCTATAAATCCGGCCGTGCTGGTGCCGACACCTTCCATCGGTTTTCCGCCCGATTCAAATTCTTCCACATAAACGCCAGGTGATAAATATTCGGCCATACAGTTCCAGTTCCCACTGTAAGAATCTTATTTTTGATTCCCGGGAACTGATGCCCCCTTTCTTTGTAATTTTTTATAAGCTTTCCAACTCCTTACAATTCATTCTACCAATCGTATCTTAACAAACTCTTAACATTTGCCTTAACATTTAAAATTTTTTAGTCTGCGTTTTCCGAAATTTTGTTCCTGTCCTCTTCCCCGTCAGGCGCGTTTTCCTCCGCTTCCTCCACAGAGAAACTGCTGCGTGCATACAGGCTTCTGTGATAATCCTCCGCCTTCTTTGCCTGCCGCTTTAATTTTTCCAAACCGGTCTCCATCTCCTGCCGCACCCTTTGTTGCTCCTGCTGCCGGTGAAGATATGCCGGGCTTCCGGGCATCTGCTCACACCGCTTGGTGATAAAGGGAATCACTTCCTCCACCACCATGCTGCCGGAAAGCCTTTCCGCCGCATCCCACAGCTTCCTCTCCAACCCGTAAGCCTGTTTTCCCAAAGGAACTTTCACCGCTATCGCGCTTCTTGTCGCGTCATGGCTGTTTGTAAGCATCTGTCCCCGGGTATTGGGAAACGCTACTGCCCTATCGGCATCCACTTGGTTTCTGTCCTCCCGGAGTGCTTCCTCGTTATCTACGGACATTGTCATAGTGACTTCCTTCTTCCGGTTTATACCGAAAGAAAGCACACCATCTCCGGTTTTTACCGCAGCCACCTCCTTTGGCGCCATATCGTTCTCTTTCTCTTTCTGTGAAGGTCGGTAGCCGGTCTGTCCCTCCTTCTTCGGCTCCACTCTGCGGACACCCTTATCCGATCTTTTCCTGTATTCCTCGTATTCCATAACGCTCCTTTTATCTTAAAGACAAGATTTATTTCATCCTTCTTTCTTAAATCATGTCCCGATAAATACCCAATTCCTCTCTTGCCACTTTCCTTCCGCATTTTTCCAATTCCCTCAGAATACTTTGCAGCACATGCTTCATGGACACTTTTTCTCCGTCGGCGGCAGCCAGGAAAGCTGCGGCCACTGCTGCGCTCTTGATATTGCTGCCGGACAGCTCAAACTGCCTTGCCAGATAATCCAAATCAATATCTGACGATAATGGCAGCGCCTTCGGAAATGCTCTCTCCCAAATTTTCCTGCGGTATTCTCTGCCGGGAAATGGGAAATCAACCAAAAAGGAAATCCGTCGCTTAAAGGCCTCGTCTATATTCTGCTGATAGTTGGTGGCCAATATGACCATCCCCGAATATTCCTCCATCTTCTGAAGCAGAAAAGCCGCTTCCATATTGCTATATTTGTCGTTAGAATCTTTAATTTCCGTGCGCTTGCTGAACAGCACATCCGCCTCATCGAAGAACAAAATTCCCTGGCTCTTCCTTGCTTCCTCAAAAATTTCCTCCAGATTCCGCTCTGTTTCCCCAATATATTTGCTGACCACCGCCGCCAAATCAATCTTATACAATTCCAGCCCCAGTTTTCCTGCAATAACCTGAGCTGCCATGGTCTTTCCGGTGCCGGGAGGTCCGGAAAATACCACGGACACTCCTTTTCCGTAAGCCATCTGCTCCACATATCCCCAATCA
This sequence comes from Lachnospiraceae bacterium, assembly GCA_021202335.1. Classification (GTDB taxonomy): domain Bacteria; phylum Bacillota; class Clostridia; order Lachnospirales; family Lachnospiraceae; genus COE1. The sequence goes on along the minus strand of JAJQDE010000018.1, from coordinate 23,929 downwards.
GAATATACCTGATTACGGTAAATAATCCGGTAACAGACTTCTTTTAGCAATTCCATTTGCCTTGGAGGCAGCACTAAGTCCTCAAAGGTATAACGTACTTCAACCTTTTTTGCTTTTTGCTCCAGCCGGTGATCCAACTGAGAAATACAGCCTGCGCGGAGATGCTCCAATGTGATTTTCCCATCTTTCTCCTCCGCCGCAAATTGTGCCTGGCGCAAGGCGCCCTTAATCTGTTTCGGCGTAAAATCAAACCGTCCCGCAAATTCCAGCAGTTTCTCTTCTTCTTCCATGTCCATACCATTGCTGAAAGCCTGCCAATAATCTCTTTGCGCCGGCAGCTTTAGCGCCGGGAATGGAACTCCCAAACATATCATCCCAAGGCTCGCTGTGTGGGGCATCCGCCGGCTGTCGCAGATCCACAGAATGTGCCCGACAGCTTTGGTCAAAGCAGACAGCCACTCTTCAAATTCCGGCTCCACCTCCGAGTCGTCTCCGACTTTCTTTATAACACACACAAGACCGCCGGTCACAGCCACCTCAAATAAAATCGGCGCCAAGTCGCGATTTCGGCAAATATACCGTTCATACTCCACCCGGATTAAGGCGCGGTTCTGCTGATAGGCCATCCATGCGGCGGCAAAGCGCTTCCCTGTTCCCTCTCTTCCGTAAACACACACACAGGGAGCGCTGCTTCTCTCAAAAAGCTCTCCCAAGCTGTTGTGTCCTAAAGGCTTCTCCTCCCACTGCCAGGGCTCCTCCACCCGCAGATCGGGGACACATCGCCATCCACACCAATCACCATACAGCAATAATGCCCGCACCGGTTCCCTGACCTGCAGCTCACAGGTCAGCGCACTGCCGGTTATTTCCCAAAGCAGCATGGCATCTTCTCTCAAAAAAAGTTCTCTGCAATGCGTCTCCTGCTCCGGATAATTGGCAAGATAGACTGCTTCCGCAAGCTTCGTTGTAAGAAAGCAGCCGTTGTCCTGTCTGAAATACTGATAGACCAAGCCCATCTTGGAATCAATATAGGGTGCAAGGCTCCAAATCAGACAAAGCATTCTGTCCTGGGACAGTGCCAAAGAGCAACACACGTGAAGGAAACATTGCTCCTGTTCACTCTTTGCCATGTTCGAATATACATTCGTTTCCGATTCCCGGTACATTTCCTGCAGATATCCCGGGATTTCCTTCCCTACTTTCCCTTCCGGCAGCCCGGACACCCACCGCAGCATATGTGTTGCAGCCAGTGTAACAATACTCCTTCGCCACGCCTCCCACCCATCCTCACTCGCCATTCTTCGCTCCTCCATTCCTCTTCTTAAATCTCACGGCTTCCTGATATGCCAAACGCATATCTTCGCCCACATCGACACCCAGTTCCTCCCGAAGAAGCTTTTCCGTACGTTCAAACTGCCGTCTTGCATTCCGTAAATCTCCAACCATACCATAGCACCGAATCAACATGGCAGATAACTGCTCCGCATAGCCGTCCACCGCCATCGCTCCGGACAGAATGCGAATGGCATCCTCATAACGCTCCGCATTGATCATCGTATTCGCCTGAATACAACTGAGCTGCATATAGCGCCGTTCATAATATTCCCGTTTTCCAATGACCCAGTCGCTCTGCACGCTGTCCAAATAGGCTCCCTTATAGATATCCGAAACCGGTTCCTCCCGCAAATCCTCGCCGGTTATCTCATCCAGCTTCTTCTGCGGAGTCAGAATCCTTTTCATATCCATGGAATACATACGATTTTTCTGAAGAATAACATCCTCATAGCCGACATTGGCCAGCGCCTTTCTCACATATGACGCAGTGGTATAAAACAGTGTTGATATACTGTTTGGATCCGTTTCCGGCCAAAGCGCCTCCTCCACAGCATCCTTACTTACCTCTTCGCCATGCTTATCATACAGAAAAGCAAACAATTCCTTCGCCTTCTTTGTACGCCAAAAAATCAGCGTATCCGTTCCTTCTATCTTCACCTGAAATTCTCCGAAACAATTCACTACAAGCCGTCTCTCTTCCTCCCGTCGTTCCTTACCGGCACCGGATTCCCGACACGATACCTGTTCCCGGGAATCATAAAGCTCCCTTATAGCCCTTACGCTCTCCAGCTCCTGTTTCTCCCCTTGAAGGCGTGCCTTATCCTCCGCAGCCCCTATCAGCTCCTTGCCCTTATCTGCTTCTCCCCTCAAAAAGTAAATTTGAGCTGCCAATAAGGTAGTGGACACATTCCACTCCTCCTGATGCCAATTAAGATACTTAAGCCACTGGTTCAGACTCGAGATCTTATGCTGAGCCACCATCTGCGCACCAATCCGATTCAATGAAAGCTGTACCAATTCAAAGTCGCAGCTTTCTATGGCATAATCCACCGCCTGCTCATTCTTTTCATTGCTGAGACACCACAGACAGGCCTTTTTACAAATTTTTACTTTCTGCTCCAAAACCATCTGCTTCTGCAAATAGGATCTAAAAATTGAATGATACCTATAGGTATCTCCCCGTCCGCTCATCTTTAAAACAAATACATTTTCCTTCACCAAATAATCCAGTGTCGATTTCGCCTTATCTATCCCCAATACCGCATTGCAGATATCTGCGCTCAATACTGTTAAGATGGAGGTGTTCACGAGAAAATTCTGCATATCATAGGGAAGTTTTCGAAATATTTCATACATCAGATAGTCGTCGGCCGGACATTCTTCGCACAGAGCTTTCATCTCCTCACCGCCTATATTATTCCTGTATTGCTTCATGCGAAGCAAAATAGATGTCACCCCCGCCGGCCACCCCTCCGTATATGCTTCCATTATTTCGGTACATTCCCGAATGTCCGTCACATTCAGGAACTTTTCAACCAATTCCCGAATCTCTTCACTCGAAAAGGCTAACTCATCCTGATAGATTACCTTCACATTTCCATTATAAAAATATCGCAGCAAAAATCCGGGGAAGGCAGCCTTCGTGGCAATCAAAAATTTAATTTTATCGCTGGTATTATTCAATAATCCGCTAATGAAAGCAAAAAGCTCCTCATTGCTTATTTCCTGAAAATCATCAAGAATAATGGACAGATTGTCCATAGACGTATTCATCAATGCTACGGCAAAATCATAAGACAATGAAATTGCCGTAGGCGTTTCGCCTTCCTGATATTCTTCCTTTACGTCAAATTGAAATTCCGGTATTGTTCTTTGGATTGCGCAAGTAAGATACCCGATAAAGGTAGCCAAATCATTGTCCATGGCGTCCAAGCTGTACCATGCGCATCGCCGATTTTGCTCCTGCGTAGCATAAAAACTGAGCAGCATGGTCTTACCGAATCCGGCTCCCGCATTTAAAACAACCGCTTTTGTCCCGTCGCTGCTGTCGCAAATCTTCCGGTATAACGCTTCTCTCTTTACATAAGAATATAAGATACGTGGAATTAATGTCTTTGATTCTATCAGTCGGTCACGTCTCATGCTTACTCCTTTGTTTATCAAATACCCGGTCGCTCATATTTTTCCTTATTCCTGCGGATTTAGTTCGCTGTGAACCTTAATTCGCTGATGCTCTTTTTGTGCATGGTGAAAAATTTATTTTTCACTCCTGACTCCATGTCACGACCGCAGAAGCCCGAAAGCCATCCTGCCGTCCTAAATATTAACATTATCTATTATTACAGAAATTTTATCAATGTTTTTGCCTGATTGTCGAAAAATCTGCCAAATTGTATGATGAAACTGTATAGGTTTTATGGTATACGCAAAAATGCTTTTGGCAATCGACCAGAGCATTAAGCAGAAAAAAGGGGTTTTTTATGCTGATTTCCCAAAACCACACTGTACGACAAATTATGCGGCAGCTCCGTCACTTCCGTGCCGTCCGACATATACCGAACATTGTCGGAAGAAGCCGTTGATTTCATATACGATAAAAAATGTTTGAAACAACGAAAAAAATAATTTAAATTGAATAAAGGCTTGTGCCGTGTTATCATAAAATTAATAATGAAAATGATAATTGCCAGTGAATGGCGCGATTAAATAAATTGAAGATGGAGGTATATTATGGCTGTTTATACTGTTACGCAATTGAAGGAAAAGATTTAGTCACAACCGAATCAACAGATGCGCTGTTTTTAGATAATATAAAGACAGGGGGGATTTTACTCTCCACTTATCCTTGTCGATTTTAAAAACTGTCAAAAACACAATGCCGCTAATTCCCGCAATCACAAAAAGAAGTCCGATTCCCGCACCGCTTCCCGAACCGATAAAAACAGATAGGACGCTTTGAAGGGCGCCTGTTTGCTGCATTAGGAATTCAAGCACATAATCCGCCGTCACCGCACCCAAAAGATAACCGACCGGAGTCAGCATTTTATTCTTGCGTATCTTTATCTTATCGGATATAATAAAGTAAGGAAATCGGAGAAAGCAAGGTTATTAATAAACGAGGAGTTGATTATATGGAGCTTGCAAAGATTACATCGAAAGGGCAGATTACTATTCCTATTGCAATCCGCAGGATGCTCGGAGTGAAGGATGGGGACAAGGTGATGTTCGTCCAAGAAGGAAATAAGGTGGTTATGATGAACGCATCCGTAGAGGCTTTGCTGGAAGTTCAGGAAGCTTTTAAGGGGGTGGCAGATAATCTCGGAATCACCGATGATCAGGATGTTGTGGATATGGTCAGGGAAATTCGGGCAGAAAGAATCGGTAACTACGTATGCGAATAATGTTAGATACAAACATACTGATTTCGATGGCAATGTTTCCGTCAAAGCGATTTGGAGATATTCTTGATTTTATCACTAAGGAACACACCTTGGTATTATCATCGTTTGTTGTTGAGGAGTTGGTGGAGGTCACTGCCAGGAAGTTTCCCGCAAAAAAAGATGCGGTGGACAGATTTTGGTCAAAGCTGAGCTATTGAATTGGTGTATACGCCGCATCAAATGAAAGGCGGGTTATTTCAAATCCGCGATATGAAGGATTATCCGGTGTTGTATACGGCAATCATTGAAAATGTGGACGTGTTGGTAACAGGAGATAAGGATTTTAAGGAAGTCGATATAGAGAAGCCGGACATCTTGACACCTTTGGAATTTATAGTAAGGTTTCTATAATTAGGAGAATTGCAGCTGTTGCACAATGTTTTTGTTTCAGAGATTTTTATTTCACTGACTTCCTAAGGACAGCGTTTCTTTTAAAGGTTGTCAAGGCTTGTTAATTATTGGACATCTTTCACTTCTGTTGGTTATAAAATAAGAGCAAGGCTGTTTATACCTTGCTCTTATTGTTTGCGCGTTTATTAATGTCATTACTACTTGTATGATGTTTATAAAGGTAAAAACACCATTTTTCCTTTTAAATAATTATTGTAAGCGGTCAATTTTCATAGTTTGCCCCTTAGTAAGAATTACGACTGACTATTTTTGTGATTTTACCTCTATGTATGGTGCAATAGCTTCCAAAAAATATTTAGCTCTTTCGATTTGTTCTTCTGCTTCCTTTTTGGTTGCAATATACATATCGTCATAATCTGAAGCATTTCGTATCTCGAACGCCGTTCCTATAATGTCTGATAGCTCGTTTGGAAATATGCCTGTCTTTATATATTCCTTGCGAAAATATGCTATGTTTCCTCGCCTCGCACATCTGCTCCCTCGGCATATCCGGCAGCCCCATAATGTCAATATCGCTTTCATCGTCATAATCTCCGCGTGCATAAGAGCCGTAAAGAATTACGGCTCTTAGCTTATTTCCAAAAATCTGTGCTGCCTGTGCGGAATAGTAATGCACTATTGTTGTACCATTTCATACGTAATGCTATCTGTCATATAAGCAGCAGTCCTTTCTATATTGTATCAGAAATTTATATCGGTTACGCACATTTTAACATAGAAATCACAGCATTACAGGCATCATCATACCATCGTGCAGGTATGATGCCCACAACACTTACAAAAATCTTCTTGCGCACTCAGGTGTGCGGTAATACAGGCTTGAAATCTTAATGCCAGTCTTTGGACTTGACGCATGTATTACCTGACCGTTTCCTATATAAATGGCAACGTGGTTAATAGAGCCGTTCTTGGCATAAAAGACCAAATCGCCCGGCTGTATCTCACTCAAAGATACCTTGGTACCCAACTGCGCCTGCGATGCCGCATGATGCGGCAGTGAAACGCCGTATTTCTTGAAAATGCTCATGGTAAAGCCCGAGCAGTCCGCCCCGTTCGTAAGGCTTGTGCCGCCCCACACATACGGATTTCCCACAAACTGCTTTGCGTACTGCACAAGGTCAACCCTCACATCGGAAACACCCTGACCGTACAAAAGCTCCGTGAGCGTTACCGCCTTTTCAAGCCGCTCCTCAACATCCACAAACTCGCCTGAAACATACGCCTCCTCATCATCAAGCAGAAACTTCACCCAGCCGTTGTCCATGACCTCAACGACCTCAAGCTCCTCCTCCTGCGGAATAAGCGTAATAACAACGCTGTCCGTATTCGGCTCCTCTCTTACCTTAAGCGTCTGCGTGTTCACAACCGCTATCATGGACGCCACTTCCTGCCCGCGCCGGATTGCATCCTCGCCCATATACAGATATTCCGTGCTGCAGTAGCCCTCAACCTTACCTGATTTGATATGCGCCCAGCCGTCCGATACCTCAAGAATTTCACAGGCGGCATCCTTCGGGAGCTTACCGACAAGCTTTCCGTTCTCGTTCGGCTCCTCCCTTATGTTCAAATGGTTGTCCACATGCGCAATGCCAAGATTCGTGTAACCCCAATAGGTCTGCGGCTCTGTTTCGGTTTCTTCTTCATCCTGCTCCGCAGCCGTTTCATCGCCTTGCGTTTCGCTTTCCAAAGCCGTTTCAGCTTCCGCCGTCAGCCCGGTTTCCTCCGACAGCCCTGCCTCTTCAATAACGCTTCCAAACCCGCTTCCGGTCGTCAGCTTTGCCTCATCGGCAGCGCGTCCGAAGTCCGAAAAATCTATCACTTCAATTTCGGATGCTTCCTCACTCTCCGCTTCAGCATCCCGGCTCCCCGGCGTTGCATAAGCGCCGCTTCCAAACAGCACTACGGCAAGCCCTACGCTTGCCACAACTCCGGCATATCTTAATCTCGTAATCGTTTTCATAAATCACAATATCCCTTGTTACAAACTTGTTACATTTTTGTTACAGCATAAATATAACATTAACGGCTTACTATGTCAACCAAAAATCTGATGATAGCTCCTGCCTGCCGCAAGATCCTCCTGCATCTGCGCTTTCAGCTCCTCCACGCCGGCAAAGCGCATTTCCGGTCTTTTACGGGCAAGCAGCGATACCTCCATAGGCATGCCGTACACATCCGCGTCAAAATCATACAGGTAAGTTTCCACTCCCATCTGCTGCCTGTCATTCACAGTCGGCTTCGTGCCGATATTCGTGATGGAAAAAAGCCGCTCACTGCTGCCGTTTAAATACGTATATGAGTAATATACCCCGTTCGGCGGCAGAAGCTTTTCCTCAGGCGGCCGTATATTGACCGTCGGCATACCAAGCGTGCGCCCTAGCCTTTTGCCGTGAACAATCTCTCCGCCCACGCTGTACGGCGCTCCCAAAAGCGCGGCGGCAAGCTCCATTCTGCCCTCGTTTACCGCCTCGCGCACATAAGTCGAGCTTACCTCTCTGCCTCCGTAAAGCACCTTATCTATGATAATGACGTCAAAGCCACATTCGCGCGCCTTTTCCCGCAGCAATTCACAGCCGCCCGCGCCGTGCCTTCCAAAGGAAACGTCCTCGCCTGCCACCACGCACCTTGCGTCCAGCCGCTCCAAAAGCACATCCCTGATAAAAGCCTCCGGCTCCATATCCGCAATCTCCTGAACAAACGGAAATTCTATCAGATAATCCACACCTGCCCGCTCAAAAATTCTCCGCTTTTCCGCAGACGTTGAAAGCTCCTTCACCGCTTTTTTGCTGAAATACGCCGAGGGCGACGGCACAAATGTAAAAACCGCGGCTTTAAGCCCTCTGTCCTTTTGCGCCAAAAGCTGCCTTAAAAGCTTTTGGTGCCCCATATGAAAGCCGTCAAATTTCCCGATTGCAACGGCAGTCGGCTCTCCAATATGAAATTTTGCCGTATTCTCTATAATCCTCATAATCTACCTGTCACAAAAACATTTTTAAAGGCTTAAAGCAAGCCTCCGCCTTCACATAGGCATAAAGAGCCTTGAACTCACCCCTTGTGTCATAAACCCGGAGCCGTTCGCCGTCCTCAAACGCCGCATTTTCCTCCGCTCCAAGGTCAAGCTGCGCGGCAGCAAGCTTATTTCCATTACAAAGCGCCCGCTGTGCAGACTCATTCCCTGCCACCGCTGCGCGGCACTCCGTAAATACGCAGTCAGGCGCAATAACATGCTTTTCATATTCTCCGGACGCAATAAGCCGCTCCACATCCGAAAGCGTCAGCGCGTCCTCAATCCGAAAGCCTCCGACCCGCGTGCGCACAAGCGTTTCCATCGCGGCGCCGCAGCCAAGCCTTTCTCCGATATCCGCGCACAAAGAGCGGATGTAGGTTCCCTTTGAGCACTCCACCGCAAAACGCACGCGCGGAAGGTCAACATTGATGATTCTGATATCGGGAATATCCACATGGCGCGGCTTCCGCTCCACCTCGATACCCTGTCTTGCAAGCTCATAGAGCCTTTTCCCGTTTACCTTGAGCGCTGAATACATCGGCGGTATCTGCTCATATCCGCCCACAAAGCTCATAATTGCAGCCGCGACCGCTTTCTCATCCGCCACGGGCTCTCTCTCCTCCAGCACTCTGCCACTCATATCCTGTGTGTCCGTGGTGACGCCAAGCAGCATACAGACCTCGTATTCCTTGCTCTTGTCCGTCAGCATATCGCAAAGCTTTGTCGCATTGCCAAAGCATACGGGAAGAACCCCCACCGCGTCAGGGTCCAAGGTTCCGGTGTGACCGATTTTCTTCTGTCCGACAATTCCTCGAAGCTTTGCCACCACGTCATGCGAGGTAAATCCCGCTTCCTTATAAATATTCATTATGCCGTTTATCATAACGCCTCTTGCTCTTTCATCTGGCGCTCAATCAGAGCCGAAATATTATTTATGACGTCGTAAAAGTTTCCGTTCATGTTACAGCCCGCTGCCCTCACATGACCGCCTCCGCCAAAGTATGCCGCCACCTTGCTGACATCCACATATTTGCAGGAGCGCAGACTGACCTTGTATTCCTGATTGCCCGTTTCATACATAAAAATCGCGCACTCCACTCCCTTAATAATGCGAAGCTGGTTGACAATACCGTCCAAATCGTTCGGTGTCGCATTGTAAAAGGCAAGCGTCTTTTGATTGATTGCGCTCACGATGCCCCTTCCGTCCATAAATACAATGCTCTCCAAAAGCGCCCTTCCCAAAAGCTGGTTCTGCACATAGGTCTTTTCATAAAAGGTTTCGTCTATGATTGCAGGAAAATCAAAGCCGTACTCAATCAGCTCAGCCGCAATACGAAGCGTCTTAGGCGATGTATTTGAATACTTGAAAATTCCCGTGTCATGAATAATCCCTATGTATATCGCCCTTGCAATCTCCTCATCCATATAGCTCTTGTCAATCAGCTCATACACCAGCTCAGCCGTGGAGCTTATTCCCGGCACCACATAGTTTACGTCGCCGCAGCCAAGCTCATTGCTTACGTGATGGTCTATATTAATTCTTTTTTTTGCGCTGTCAAAAAGCGCCTCGGCGTCGCCCAACCTTGAGGTTTCGCAGTCAAGCGCAATAAATACGTCGGGCGCAGCCGCTCCAAAGCTGCTGTCTATTCGTTCAATATCCTTTATACAGTGAAAAATTTCAGCGGGCTTTTCCAAACATACCGTAATCTCTTTTCCCGCAAGCGCCTTGTTCAGATACAGATACATTGCCATGCAGGAGCCTATACAGTCGCCGTCAGGTCTGATATGACCCGAAATAACAATACTCTCCGCGTCCTTACATTCCTCTATCAGATTAATTTTTTCCATCAAATCACTACCCCTTTTAATTCCATTACAATTATTTCATTTACATAATACACAAAAGTATCCGGGAAGTCAAATACTCCCGGATACTTTTAGCTTCATGCGCAGCGGTTTAACCCTTCTGTTGACCGTTACGATTATTCGGCAGTGTCTGCGGAAATTTCCGTTGCGGATATGTCCGTTTCGACATGCCTTGCATCGTCCTCCCTGTTGATGTCGTCAATCCTCTTTGCCATCGACACTCCATAGGCTATGGACTGATCCAATATAAATTTGATTTCAGGCGTGTTCCTCAGGTTAATCTTCTTTGCAAGCAGACTTCTGATATAGCCCTCGGCGCTCTCTAAGCCTGCAAGCGTATCCTTCTGCGACTCCTCGTCGCCAAGCACGCTGATCCACGCCTTGCAGGTCTTTAAATCAGGCGCCACCTCAACCGCAACAACAGAGGTCATCGGCTGAATACGCGGATCCTTAATCTCACTTCGGATAATTTCCGCCAAAACGCGATGCACCTCGCCGTTTACGCGCGTGTTCTTAACACTGTTCTTTCTCATTAACGTGGTACCTCCACCATAATATATGCCTCTATAATATCCAGCTCCTGCATACTGTCAAAGCCCTCAAATACAAGACCGCACTCGAAGCCGGCTTTCACCTCCTTGACATCATCCTTAAATCTCTTGAGAGAAGCAAGCTCACCCTCGTAAATCTGCTCGCCCTCACGGCTGATGCGGATTTTGCAGCCTCTTTGGAACTCACCGTCAAGCACGTATGAGCCTGCAATATTTCCTATTGCGGATGCCTTAAATATCTGACGTACCTCCGCATGACCGATTACCTTCTCCTCATAAATCGGGTCAAGCATGCCCTTCATTGCCGCCTCAATGTCCTCGATTGCCTGATAGATAACCTTGTAAAGCCTTACGTCCACTCCTTCGCGCTCCGCCGTAGCCTTCGCCTGCGCATCCGGACGCACGTTAAAGCCGATGATAATGGCATTTGACGCCGACGCAAGGATTACGTCCGACTCATTGATAGCTCCCACGCCGCCGTGGATACACTTCACGACAACCTCCTCATTGGAAAGCTTCATAAGGCTTTGCTTCACTGCCTCCACGCTTCCCTGTACGTCAGCCTTGATAATCAGGTTCAGCTCCTTAAGATTTCCTGCCTGTATCTGTGAGAACAAATCATCCAGGGACATCTTAGTCTTAGTATCTTCAAGAAGCTTTTCCTTATTCTGCGCAACGAAGGTTTCCGCATAATATTTCGCTTCCTTATCATTGTCATGCGCGATAAATATTTCTCCCGCGTTCGGCACATCGCCCAAGCCGAGTATCTCAACCGGAGTGGAAGGCTCCGCCTCCTTCACGCGTCTGCCCTTATCGTCGATCATGGCGCGCACCTTGCCGCTTGCCGCTCCTGCCGACACAAAATCGCCGACCCTCAGAGTACCCTTCTGCACAAGAATAGTCGCCACGGGACCGCGTCCCTTGTCAAGCTCAGCCTCAATCACAAGACCCCTTGCTCGTCTGTTGGGATTGGCTTTCAGCTCAAGCATATCCGCCGTCAGAAGTATCATCTCAAGCAGCTGTTCAATCCCCTCGCCGCTTTTTGCCGAAACAGGCACAAATACCGTGCTTCCGCCCCAGTCCTCTGACACAAGCTCATATTCCGTAAGCTCCTGCTTCACGCGCTCAACGTTTGCGCCCGGCTTATCAATCTTGTTTACGGCAACTATAATCTCTATTCCAGCCGCCTTAGCGTGATTGATTGCATCGATTGTCTGCGGCATCACTCCGTCGTCAGCCGCTACCACAAGAATGGCAATATCCGTAGAATTTGCGCCGCGCATACGCATAGCGGTAAACGCCTCATGTCCGGGAGTGTCCAAAAATGTAATCTTCCTGTCATTGATGTTGACCGTGTACGCACCGATATGCTGCGTGATACCGCCCGCTTCCTTGTCTGTCACGTTCGTCTTTCTGATTGCGTCAAGAAGCGAGGTCTTGCCGTGGTCTACATGCCCCATTACGCAGATAACCGGCGGTCTTGGAACCATGTCGTCGGGGTTTTCCTCCTTCTCCTTCAGAAGCTCTTCAATTACGTCAACCTTGACCTCCTGCTCGCAGATTATATCATACTCTATCGCAATATTCTCTGCCGTTTCATACGAGATTTCCTGATTCACCGTCACAATCTGCCCCTGCAGAAACAGCTTCTTGACAATGGCAGCCGGCTGTATCTTCATCTTATCCGCAAGCTCTTTTATGGTAATCGACTCGGGAAGCGTGATAACCTTAATCTGCTCCTCCGCCTCTGTCTCAGGCTTTTTCTCAGGCTTGATAAACCTGCCCGGCTTATTCTTGCCCTTGATGTTCCTGATTGCGTCGTCGTCCTCCTCATACATCAGATCCTTGCGGTTCCTTCTGTCCTTCTCCTGGCTGATACGGCGCTTTTCCTCATCTCTATGCTTCTCGGCATCCTTTGCGGGCGCTTCTGACATAAAGCCGCCGCTCTTTGCGGGCGCCTTTCCGCCATTCCTGCCTCCAAAGCCCTGACCGGGTCTGCCTGTTCTGTTATCGCGTCCGCGCTCATTGTCGCGTCCTCCGCTAAAGCCCTGCCCCGGTCTGCCCGGACGGTCGTCGCGTCTGCCGCCGTTAAAGCCCTGACCGTCACGGCGCTGACCGTTTCCGTTCCTGTTGTTGTTATCTCTCTGACCGTCGCGCCTCTGACCGTTTCCTGCATTTCTGTAGTTATTATCCCTGCTGCCGTTTCTTTGACCGTCGCGGCGCTGACCGTCGCGATTTCTGTTATCATTTCTGTTGTCAGCCCTGTTGTCAGTCCTACTGTCATTTCTATTTTCACTTCTGTTGTCATTTCTGTAATTATTGTCCGCGCGATTGTCATTCTTAGGCGTCTGTACTCTTGCTGCCGTTTCCTGTCTTGCCGGCTCCTTCACCTCAGCGGCAGGTCTTTGCACATCGGCTGACCTTTGCTGTTCCTTAACAGCCGTTCCCGCTGCGGGCTTTGGAGCCTCTGTCGCCTTTGGAGCCTCAACAGGTGCAGGCTTTACAGGTGCAGGCTTTGCCGGCTCCGATTTCTTTTCCACCGGACGCACAGGCTTCCGCGGCACCTGCGCCCCCTTCATTCTTGAATTATCGGGGTTACTCACAAATATGATGCTCTTCTTCTTTTTCACCTGAACCGTCTTAGACGGTTCTACCGTTTTTGACGGTTCTACCGGCTTAGACGGTTCTACCGTTTTTGACGGTTCTACCGTTTTTGACGGTTCTGACGTTTTTGACGGTTCTACCGTTTTTGACGGTTCTGACGTCTTAGACGGTTCTGACGTTTTTGACGCCTTTGACGGTTCTTGCGCTTTTGCCCGGCTCTTTGCCTCTGCCGCCTTTGGAGTCTCAGTTTTTTTATGCGCTTCTGCAGGCTTTTCAGCCTCTGACTTCACAGGCGGTTTCATGCTCCTTCTTGCTTCCTCTACCTGTCCGTCCTCTAATACACTCATATGACTTTTTACCTCGATACCTTTATTTTTTAATACTGACAGAAGCTCCGCGCTCTTTACTCCAAGCTCCTGCGCAAGCTCATACACTTTCATTTTTGCCATATTTTCCCTCATTTCTTTACTGCTCTAAGCTCTTAACAATTAATTCGGCAAAATTCTCATCCGTAATTGCAAGAGATGACCGCATTGCCTTCCCGATTGTGTGCCCCAGTTCTTCCTTTGTCCCCCCAAAATATCTCGGGACACCGTAAAATTCACACATATCGGAAAACCTCTTCTTTGTGTTGTCTGATGCGTCCTCCGACACAAGCACCAGCCATGCCTTACCGCCTTTTACACTCTTTTCCGTGGCAAACTCACCGCTCGCCACCTTGCCGGCCTTCATCGCCAGCCCCAGTATTGCGTATGCCCTCTTCAAAAGCCTCTATCTCCTTCGTCAAATTGTCATAAACCGCATCTGCCACCGGCATTTTAAACGAACGCTCAAGCCCCTTTGACCTTTTGGCTTTCCTCAGACACTCCGCATTTGGGCATATGTACGCGCCCCTGCCGTTTTTTCTTCCTGTCGTGTCAAGGATAATCCCTTCAGCCTCCGTGCGCAAAATCCGAAGCAGCTCCTTTTTCGCCTTCATTTCGCCGCAGCCTATACATTGTCTTATTGGAATTTTTTTTGCCATTTATTCTATATCCCCGTTTCCGCTCAGCTCATCCTCATCAGCTTCTCCGGCGGGCGCCTCCTCATACTCCTCCTCATCAGACTCCGGCGCATCGTATTCGGTTTCGTACTCGCTTTCCTCATACTCCTCCTCATAGTAGACATCGCCGTCCTCGTCATACATATAATCCTCATATCGGAAGCCTTCCGCATCCTTTGCCTGCGTTTCCGATTTGATATCAATTTTATATCCCGTAAGCCTTGCCGCAAGACGGGCGTTCTGCCCCTCCTTGCCGATTGCAAGGGAAAGCTGATAATCAGGCACCACAACCTTTGCCGTCTTTTCATCGGGATCCGCAAACACCGCAACGATTTTTGCAGGTGAGAGCGCGTTCTGTATAAAGTTTCCGGGGTTCTCATCCCAGTTTACGATATCAATTTTCTCACCGCGCAGCTCCTCCACAATCGCGTTGACCCTCGCGCCGTTCATTCCCACGCACGCTCCGACGGCGTCAACGTTCGGGTTGTTCGTTCTTACCGCAAGCTTCGTGCGGCTGCCCGCCTCACGCGCAATGCTCATAATCTCAACCGTGCCGTCCTTTATCTCCGTAACCTCCGCCTCAAAAAGCCGCTTTACCAGCTCCGGATGGGTACGGCTCACCAAAATTCTGGGACCCTTGGGAGTGTTCTTAACCTCAAGGATATATACCTTAATGCGCTCGGTGGGTTTAAATTCCTCACTCTTTACCTGCTCCGCTTCATTTAAGATAGCGTCAGCCTTTCCCAGATTAATACTGATGTTCCTGCCGGTATATCGCTGCACAATACCCGTCACAACATCCTTTTCCTTCTCATAAAACTGATTATAGACAACGCTTCTCTCCTCCTCGCGGATTTTTTGGAGAATGACGGTCTTTGCGTTCTGAGTGGCAATGCGCCCGAACTCCTTAGACTTAATCTCAACATTGATCGTGCCGCCGATTACCGCATCCTTGGAAATAGCGACCGCATCGTCAATGCAAATCTGCGTGACCTCATCCTCCACCTCGTCAGGCGTTGCAACAATATCCTTTGTCGCATACACGAGAAAATCACAGGTTTCCCGGTCAATCTGCACGGTAACGTTGTCAGCCTTTCCAAAATGGTTTTTGCAGGCCGTAAGCAGCGAGTTCTCAATCGCCTCAAACAGCGTTTCCTTGCTGATTTCCTTCTCCTTCTCGAGAATGTTTAACGCCTCCATCAATTCCTTATTCATTTTCTCTCTTTTACCTCCTATTACCTGTAAGCGTTGCCTTCCGCGCAACAGCTAAAAATCAATCGTAAGCCTTATGACGGCGATATCCCGTCTTGCAAAGACTCTCTCTCCTTCCGGTTCCTCTATGGTTACAGTGTCATTATCATACGCCTTGAGTATACCGACAAATTCCTTTCTCTTATCAATCGGTCCGTAGGTTTTGACCTCCACCTCATCGCCAAGGCTTTTTTCCAAATGTCTGTCCTTTTTCAGCGCCCTTCCAAGCCCCGGGCTGGACACCTCGAGAATGTACGCGTCCGGTATAAAATCCTCCTCATCGAGCTTTTCCGAAAAGGCACGGCTCACATTTTCACAGTCGGTGATATTGACGCCGCCCTCCTTATCAATAAAAGCGCGAAGATACCACTCGCCGCCCTCCTTAACATATTCCACATCATAAATTCCGCAGCCGTTTTCAGCCGCAATCGGCTCCAGCAGCGCCTCTGCGCGTTCCTCATAAATGTCCTTTTTTGCCATTCATTCACCTCATCTGATTCATTGCACATACGTAAAAGAGTGAACTCGCAAGTTCACTCTTTACTATCATACATTATTTAACCTTATCTATTCTAGCACTCTGTTTTTCACAATGCAATAGTTTTGCCAAAAATTATCCGTTTATTTTTTGTCAACGGATATATCTGCCGACAAACGAAAACACGCTGTCCCAATATTCATCGCCCAAAAGATAGCAGGACTCACCGTGCCCCGCGCCCTCCGCCACAAGCATTTCCCTGTCGCCGTATGCCTTTGCCCCGTACAGCAAATCAAGCATATCAAAGGAAACGAAGTCGTCCGCAGTCCCATGAATAAACATCATGGGTTTTTCGCTCACCGCGACCTGCTTTAAGGCAGATGCCTCGCTGAACCGATAGCCCGCTCTCAGATTTACAATCCAATCTGCAATATACATAATCGGAAACTCAGGCAGACCAAACCGCAGCTTAAGCTCGGATGCGAAAATGTCCCATACATCGGTATAGCCGCAATCCTCGACAAATACCTTCACCGCGTCCGGCGTGTCCTCACCCGACGTCATCATAACCGTCGCCGCCCCCATTGAAACACCGTGAAGGACAATCTGCGCCTGTGAATCCTGCTGCAAAATCCAATCAATCCACTCTAAAATATCTTTTCTGTCCGTCCAGCCCATTCCCACGAAATCACCGCCGCTCTCTCCGCATGCCCGCAGGTCGGGCGCAAGCACCTGAAAGCCCGCATCATAATATCGCTGCGCGAAGTGGGCAACATTGCCGCGGCTGCTCCGCTATCCGTGGATTACCACAGCCCACCTGCTGCTTCCCATATTCTCATAATACCCACCGTTCAGTTGCAGACCGCCTTCCGTCGTAATCTGAACCCGCTGTTCCTCCACACGCTCCCGGAAATCGGCGGTAAGCTGCTCCTGAAGTTTCCTGTTTTCAGCCATAAGCCTTTGTGCATCGTCCGACGCTTCGTCGACCTCCAGCGACACCGTTCTGCTGCCGCCGTCGCCCGAGCGCCCGATTGCATAAATCACAAGATAGTTGCTGACAAATACGACTGCGGCAAAAAGCACTAAAACCACCGCCGCAAGCCGCAAAAGCACAACGCGACTCTTTTTATGACGCACTCCGTCCATAATTCTCCGATCCTCCGTGTATGTTATTATCGGGGAGCGCGGCAGCGGACAGCCTAATTCATAGGCAGCTTATATACCTTCTTTTCCTCCCCGTCAATTCTGGGCGTCGAACGCTCCTTCAAGGTTACATAGGGCTTAAGCGTGACAATGCTCTTATACGCAGGCCTGATAATCTTATCGACATTGATAAGCTCCTCCATTCTGTGAGCGCTCCAGCCTACAATCCTTGCAATCGCAAAAATCGGCGTATAAAGCTCAAGCGGAATATCAAGCATACTGTACACAAAGCCGCTGTAAAAGTCCACATTCGCGCTCACGCCCTTGTAAATCCTGCACTTTTCGGCGATAACCTCGGGAGCAAGCTCCTCTATCATGGAATACAGCTCAAAATCATCATGCCGCTTCTTTTCCGTTGCAAGCCTCTCGACAAACGCCTTAAACACCTTTGCCCTCGGGTCTGAAATCGAGTAGACCGCATGTCCCATTCCGTATATCAGTCCGCTCCTGTCAAACGCCTCCTTATTAAGAAGCCTGTACAGATATGCCCTGACCTTGTCTTTATCCTTAACGTCGTCAACGTTGCGCCGCAAATCCTCCATCATCTGCACGACCTTAATATTCGCGCCGCCGTGCTTAGGCCCCTTCAGCGAGGACAGAGCCGCCGCGATTACCGAGTATGTGTCGGAGCCTGCGCTTGTCACCACCCTTGTCGTAAATGTGGAATTGTTGCCGCCCCCATGCTCCATATGGAGCACCAGCGCCGCGTCAAGCACCTTAGCCTCCGTCGGCGTATATGACATGTCGGGCCGCAGCATTCTCAGCAGATTTTCCGCCGTTGACAGCTTCGGATCCGGTCTGTGTATATAAAGGCTTTCGTCGCACTCATAGTGATTATACGCATGATATCCGTATACCGCCAGCATAGGAAATACGCTGATAAGCATAAGGCTCTGCCGAAGCACGTTGTCAAGCGAAATGTCCATAACATTGTCGTCATACGATGCAATCGTGAGCACGCTTTTCGTCAGCGAATTCATAATATCGTGGCTTGGCGCTTTCATAATGACATCGCGCACAAAATTTGTCGGAAGCGTCATGCTGTAACCCAGCGTCTTTTTAAATTCGTTCAATTGCTCCCTGTCGGGAAGGTTTCCAAAAAGCAGCAGATAGGCGCACTCGTTAAAGCCAAAACGGCCGTCCTGCTGAAATCCCCGCACCAGGTCGAAAATATTGTAGCCCCTGTAATAGAGCTGCCCGTCGCAGGGAACAAGTTTCCCATCTATCTCCTCTGCGGATTTGATAAGGGAAACATTCGTCAAGCCTGACAGCACGCCCTTCCCGTTCTTATCACGCAACCCTCTTTTTACTCCATACTCGTCAAACAAATCAGCGTTAATGCCGTTATTGTCCACACATACCTTAGCATATTCCTGTGTAAAAGCTTTTATTTTTTCCTCTGTCCTTGTTCCCATTTACCATACCTGCATAATTACCCCGCGCCGGCTTCGGATAATTACTTCCTTTCTTCTAAATTTTCTATTATTTACCAAATGGTTATTATTACAATTATATCTGAAAATGAGTTACATAACAAGTCAATAAATATTAACTTTTCTTAAATTGGAGTTTTTAATCAGATTTTTTATTACCGATGACAAAAACACCGGAAAATCGTCAGGTGTTTTATCTGCTTGACCTGTCTTAAATGAACAGCCAGCAGCTCGTAGGGGAATCGAACCCCTGTTTTCGCCGTGAGAGGGCGACGTCTTAACCGCTTGACCAACGAGCCGTATGTGTATCTATTCAATTATGTAAGAACAGGCTTTCACCGTTCAGCAGCTCGTAGGGGAATCGAACCCCTGTTTTCGCCGTGAGAGGGCGACGTCTT
>JAJQDE010000018.1:0-4810 GCA_021202335.1 Lachnospiraceae bacterium | reverse complement strand
AACCGCTTGACCAACGAGCCATAGCTGCCGCTTAACGGCTGTCTGCTTCTCTTTAACGCCGACAGCTATTAAATAATACAACAGATTGAGCAAAAAAGCAAGTACATTTTTTAACTTTTTTTCGCCCCCGACGCCTGCGCTCAATATCTTGTCATGATATAGCAGCCCTCGCCCATTATTTTTGACTTCGGAATTTCCCTGCCCCAGTGGACGGAGCCGTTGTAATTCCCCTCTGCAACAACCACGGAAGCTTCCTTTACCTCCAGCACGATAACGGAATGTGTGTCGTTATCCACTCTTAAAATATCTCCCACCCGCACGTTATCGTAATCCGTGTGTATCACTGCCTTCGCATCTCCAAAAGCCGCGTCGCTTAAGGCAAAAGCAAAGCCCGCGCATCCGTATCCTCCCGAATAAATGCCGCCGTTCCACGCATAATAATTGTCGTTTGTCCAGTGCATACCCTCCGGGTACACTTCCTTCATCGCAATAAGCCTGTCATATACCGTCGATGCTCCGCTCCCGTCGTCCTGCCCGTCAGCAGAGGCGTTGTAAAGCCCGGCGCCGTTTACGTAAAAGGTCTGATTTCCGAGAAAAATCTGAAAATATCCGTTGCTTGTGACGCCCGTGACCTGTATCGGCAGATCAGATGCAATATCCGTGAGCACCGCCGTATTCTCGTCAGCGTCCGCATAAATAACCGTTTCCTCATTTGTATAAAGCACTGCCTGCGCCTGCGTCACGCTAAATTCAGCGGCATCCGCGCGCAGCGGGATTATGTTCAGTGCAATAACTGCCGCCGCAAGGGCAATCGCCTTACCTGTAAGTTTCTTTTTTGACTGTTTCATGGCATTTTCCTTCCTTTTTCATTGTTTGTTGACTATTTCGGCTTTATCCGCTATAATCTTCTATGGACAACGGCTGTTTACGGGTTATTATCCGATGCTCAGCCGCGTTTATGAATTATATATCGTTCAAAGCATTGGAGTGTTCAATTTTATTATGTTTTCAAGATTTTATCATGTTATTATCAAAAACCTTCCCCGTATCTACATGATACCGCTGATGGAATATGTGTCGCGCCATCCCGAGAAATATTCAGAGGAGCAAATGTACGCGCTGGACAGGTATTGCATCCGCAGAGTACAGAAGTCAGGGCATATCACCACCGAAAGCTATGGGACAGGCAATCTGCCGCAGGATGGCGGCTATATCATGTGCCCCAATCATCAGGGCAAATACGATGCGCTCGGCATAATGCACACGCACGAAAAGCCATGCTCTGTCGTAATCGATATCGACAAAGGGAGCCTTCCGCTTGTGAAGCAGTTCATAAACCTTGTGCGGGGAAAGCGCATGAACCGTGAGGACGCAAAACAGTCAATCGGCATCATCCGTGAGATGGCAAGCGAAGCAAAGCAGGGGCGCAAATTCATCATATTTCCCGAGGGCGGATATCTCAGGCACAGCGGCAATACCGTCACCGAGTTTAAGCCGGGTGCATTCAAAAGCGCCGTTTGGTCAAGGGTGCCGATTGTCCCCGTCGCGCTTATCGACTCCTACCGCGTTTTCGGCGAGCGGAATCTGAAGCCCGTAAAGACCTTTGTCTGCTACCTCAAGCCGCTCTACTACGCCGATTATAAGGACATGACGACTGTTGAGATTGCTCAGACCGTGCAAAACCGCATCGAGGAAGTTTTAAATCTGTACAAGGAAAACAGCTCATCCGCTCTTTTGGAAAAATACTGCTGACTCCTCCGGGCGGCGTTTGATTTTAAATGTCAAACGCCTCTTTTATGCTGTCATAGTGCAGAAATATTCCCTGCGCCGCAAGCGCTTCTATCTCCGCCTTCGCCGCAAAGCGGTACTCCGCCGTTTCATCCTCCTGAAGCCGGATATCCGACTCATCGAAATCCGCCGCAAACCGATAAACGTCAACAAAATAATTGTCGCCTTCTCCCGGATTCTCGCGCTTATAGCTGAAAAGATAACCGCCCTCCCAGCCCTTCACGTCAAGCCCCGTTTCCTCCTTCACCTCTCGCAAAACAGCGTCCCGCGAATCCTCTCCCGCCTGAGCGGCTCCGCCCGAAACCTCCCACCAGCCGGGCGCCCATGCCTTTGTCATAACGCGCTTTGTAATCAGAAAGCGTCCGTCCCTGCGCATAATAACACCGAGCACGGTCAGATGGTACTCACCCTCCTTAAGGCACCAGTCATTCCTTTTCATGGTTCTTCCCGTGCGCCTTTTCCGCGCGTCATAAATATCCCACATTTCCATCGTTTTATCCTCTTTTCGTCTTATCGTCATTTTGCTCCTGCCGCTCGCCGCACTCGCTGCACAGCCCCACGAGCACCGAGCCGGGGCACTCAAGCTTGAACCTGTGGTGCTCGTCGAGATGCCTTTCCAGCTCCTGCATAAACTGACACTCCAAATGAAAAATTTTCCCACACTGACGGCACTGCATATGTATATGTGCACCGCAGTGCGCATGCGGCTTTGTACACTGATAACGGCAGCACTCATCCTCCGCCGTCTTGTATTTCATAATCTCTCCACATTCCGTAAGCTTGTCGAGATTGCGGTAGATTGTAGTCAGATTCACCTGAATACCGTTTGCCTGCATGTAATCGTTTACATCATAGGCGCTGAAGCTGTGCTCACTGTGCTGCCGCAAATACATTATGATGGCATCCTTGGCCCTTGTTCGGTAATTCATTCTTAATCCCCATTCCAAAGCGTTAGCGACGGGATAGCATCAAAGCTGTTTGTGACGCTCCGGCACAAACAGCCGGAACAAACTTTGTTTGTTCTGCCCCTATTTCAAAGCTGCTGCAAATATTTCCCGATTTCCTCCTGCCACGCCCCGATAAGCCGTTCCTCGCTCCACGCGGCATTTGCGGGGCTTGTGGACGGCAGCCTCACAACCGGCAGCCCGGGCGGACAGCTTTCCATGCAGTATCGCCAAAACAGCGTATGCGCCTTTGCTCCGTTTGTAAATATTGCCCGGATATCCGCCGTGTTTAAAATGACACTCATGTCATTTCCCTGAACATTTTTGATGGTGCTGTCTGCGGAGCCTATGATATCACAGGCTGCAATCACGTCCCAAAGCGCCACCCTGCTTTCAAGCAGGAAAGCGCGTTTTTCGTCCACACTGTCCGGAACACTTCCGCCCGCGCCTGCCACAGCTGCGAGCACTCTCCAAAAGCGGTTTTGCGGATGCCCGTAATAAAACTGCTGCTCCCTTGACTTCACTGACGGAAGCGAGCCTAAAATAAGTATTTTCGACCTTTCGTCATACACCGGTCCGAACTCATGCGTCACATGCTTGTATTTGCCTTTATTGAGTTGAGCCCGCCGCCTGTTCTCCATAGCTTTCCTCACTTCTGCGAATTTTAGTTTAGTGATGCTTTTGCGTTCATTATGTCACATACTCGAAAGCCCGCGCTTTCGCGCTCTTTGTTCTGCAAAGCAGAATCTTTCTGCTTCGCAGAACGCTTTCTCGTTAATGACGCAAGAAAAACAACTGCCGCTTCGCGTCGCTTGTTTTTCTTTTGCGTTCATTATATCATACCCCGCTCAAATGTAACAGTTGAAAAAAGTAAAATTTTCTAATATAATAAATATTAACACAAGGATGCGCGGATTACGCGCGGAAATGGAGGAAAGGGTGAAAAATAAATTTTCACTCTATGCGTAAAAACATCAGCGAACCAAAGTTCGCAGAAATGAGGGAAATCATGAGATTAATAACACGTTCTGACTTTGACGGTCTTGCCTGCGGCGCACTCTTGAAGGAGGCGAGCATTATTGACAATTGGAAATTCGCACATCCAAAGGATTTACAGGATGGTCTTGTAGAGGTTACGGAAAATGACTGCCTTGCCAATGTCCCCTTTGTCGAGGGCTGCGGGCTTTGGTTTGACCACCACTCAAGCGAGCATGAAAGGCTGCAGCTTCAGGGGAAATATAAAGGCGAAAGCCGCATCACTCCCTCCTGCGCCCGCATTATTTATGAATATTACGGCGGACGTGAGCGGTTTCCGCAGTTTGACGATATGATGGAGGCTGTAGACAAGGTTGACTCAGGCAATCTCACTATTGACGAAATACAAAATCCCAAGGGTTGGATTCTTGTCGGTTTCCTGATGGATCCGCGAACGGGGCTCGGCCGCTGGCGTAACTTTACCATCTCCAACTATCAGTTGATGGAAAAGCTGATGGATGCCTGCCGCACCATGACAACCGAAGAAATCCTCGCTCTTCCCGACGTACGTGAGCGAATTGAGGTTTACAATGAACAGGCTGAAAAATTTATGGAGATGGTCAGGAAATACACGCGTGTTGACGGCAACCTTATCATATCCGACTTAAGAGGCGTCGACCCCATCTATTCAGGTAATCGTTTCCTTATTTACAGCATGTATCCGGAGCAGAATATTTCAGCATGGATTGTCAGCGGGCGCGGCGGCAAGGGCTGTTCCGCCGCATGCGGTTACAGCATCCTCAACAAGACCTCAAATGTGGACGTCGGAAGCCTTATGCTGAAATACGGCGGAGGCGGTCACAAAAAAGTCGGCACCTGCCAGTTTAACGACGATAACATGGAGCAGGAGCTTCCAAAGCTTCTTGCTGAGCTCTCGCAGTTGGCTAATGCGTAAAAATGCACAGCGCTGCCGTAATTGCATTATTGAATCGGCGTTTCGGATCTTAACCGGAACGCCGATTTTACATTTTAAAATTTTTAAAATTTCATTGGTAAAAGTCAACAAAAAAAGCGACAAATTAAACAATCTTGTCATATATCAC
>JAJQDE010000043.1 GCA_021202335.1 Lachnospiraceae bacterium | reverse complement strand
TTTTATTCCTTATAATTTATAGAAAACGGCTTTTGTCGTTTCCTTTATTTATTTTTGATGGGAGGGATAAATTTTGCTGCACATTACTTCGCTGAATGACGGTCTTGAGCTTTTCAAAGCGCTCGGCTCGGATATCCGTGTTGAAATTTTAAATATACTGCTTGAAGAAAACAACATTAGCATGAACGAGCTGGCTTCCAGACTGAGCATTACAAACGGCGCCCTGACAAATCACGTCAAAAAGCTGGAAGCGAGCGGTCTTATCACTACCTCCGGCGAGGCGGCAGGTCATGGCAACCAAAAAATCTGCTCTATCATTCAGAACAAAATTTTGATTGACCTTGAAAAGGCGGACGACTTTTCAAATGTTTATGACACGGAAATCAAAATCGGACATTACTCCAATTACCGTATTTATCCCACCTGCGGTCTTGCGTCAAAGCGCGCGCTTATCGGCGAGGTCAACGACCCGCGCTACTTTGAGCACCCCGAACGCTACAATGCGGATATTCTTTGGTTCACTAAAGGTTATGTCGAATATGTGATTCCGAATTTTATCCCAAGCTCGCAGAATATTACTCAGATTACCATTTCAGCGGAATTAAGCTCCGAGGCTCCGGGCATAAATGAAAACTGGCCTTCCGATATCCGTTTTTATCTCAACGATGTCTGTATCGGCTCATGGACATCACCCGGCGATTTCGGGGACGTCAAGGGACTTTTTACCCCGGACTGGTGGCCGCCAAACTGGAACCAGTACGGTCTGCTTAAGCTTTTAATCATTAATCGCAAGGGAACTTTTATAGACGGGCTGAAAATTTCAGATGTCACTATCAACGATTTTCATTTGGATTACCACAGCTCATTAAGACTGCGCATGGCAGTTGAAGACGACGCCGCCCATGTGGGCGGGCTGACGCTCTTCGGAAAATCCTTCGGAAATTACGGACAGGACATCAAGGTGCGTCTGCACTACGCGCCGCTTGAATAAATGACTGCTCCGGCAGATGTCACCACCTTTTATGCGGGCATCTGCCATTTTTTGCGGCGGCGCGCAGCTCCACATAGCAGCCGCATGCAAGGCATGTGCCCGCGTTCAGCCGCTCACATTCCTTGCATACCGAAAGCCTTTTCTCATAGCAGCCGCTGTCCGCAGAATCCTCTGGTCTGATTGCATTTTTATATTTTTCTATCATCGCATAATCTGCCTGCGCCATTTCCCTTAACAGGCATTTTTTACAGATTGACGCCATTTTCATCTCCTGCCGGTTATTTTGCAAGGCGCAGCTCCACCACGCAGTTTGCCGGAAGCTCTGCGGTAAGACCGTTCTGCGTTTCCCTGTAACCGGAAAACTCCGCCTCAACTACCGTTTCGGGCGCGTCAAAGGTATTGTGCGCGCGCATATCGCTGCCTGTCACAATCCTCGCCTCGGTCACATGATAACCGGTTCCGGCAAGACTGATTTCCACCGTTTCCGCACCTTCCACCGACAGGTTGTTGACGGTTACGGTAATCACGCCGTCCGCATCTGCGGATACGGATTCCGTAACGTTTGGCACCTTCCATTCTCCGATGCCGATTTCCTTCACGCCCGTAAGCTCGCTCGAAAGCAAATCCGCGCCCTGATGGTGGCGGTACATATGCATCACATGATATGTAGGGGTTTTAATCATCTTATCTCCCTCTGTCAGTATCACCGACTGGAGCACATTCACCATCTGCGCCAGCGCAGCCATTTTTACACGGTCGCAATGCTTATTAAAGATATTCAGGGTAATTCCTGCCACCAGCGCGTCGCGCACTGTATTCTGCTGGTATAAAAAGCCCGGATTGGTTCCCGGCTCGCATGTATACCAGGTACCCCATTCGTCCACAATCATACCCACCTTTTTATCCGGGTCATAACGGTCCATAATCGCCCCGTGGCGGTTAATCAGGCGTTCCATAAACAGCGCTTTATATAATGTCTTATACCATACCTCTTCGGTAAAGTCCGTAGCGCTTCCCTTTATCTCCCAGCCCTCCGGATGCACGTAATAATGCAGTGAAAGTCCGTCCATAAAGCCGTGGAACTGCTCCGCATGGGAAAATGCCGTTTCCAAAACGCCCTCCGTCCAAAAATAATCCTCCACGTTTGCTCCGCAGCAGATTTTTTTAATCGGTCTTTCAGCGTCATAATTGCGCACATAGGTCTGATATCTGCGGTATTCGTTAGCGTAATACTGCGGCGTCATGTTTCCTCCGCAGCCCCAGTTTTCATTCCCGACGCCAAAATAATCAATTGTCCACGGCTCCTCATGTCCGTTTTTAGCGCGCAAATCCGCCATCGGAGATACGCCCTTAAAAGTCATGTACTCTACCCACTCGGACATCTCCTGCACGGTTCCGCTTCCCAGGTTTCCGTTAATATAGGTTTTGCAGCCAAGCTGACGGCACAGCTCCATATATTCGTGCGTTCCGAAGCTGTTGTCCTCCACCACGCCGCCCCAGTGAGTATTAATCATTTTCTTTCTGCTCTCTTTAGGACCGATGCCGTCCTTCCAGTGATATTCGTCGGCAAAGCATCCGCCCGGCCAGCGCAGCACCGGCACCTTCAGCTCCTTTAACGCCTCCACCACATCAGTGCGCATACCGTTGACATTCGTGATTTCAGAGTTTTCCCCCACATAAATTCCTTCATAAATACACCTTCCCAAATGCTCGGAAAAGTGCCCGTAAATTTCCGGCTCAATCCTGCCTGAAATCTTTTCTTCATTAATCTTTAATTTAACCATAATAATCCTCCATTCCTGCGTCCCATTCTATTTTCAGTCCATAACAGCTTAAGCATCATAAGAAAAAACAGGTCTGCCCTCTGCACTCCACCGCACCGGCATCAGCATCGCATGGCGGTTCGGATTGTACAGCGGGTTCCCCACAATCTCGCTTTCCGTCCTGGCATGGTACACCATAATATCCCTGCCGTTTTCATCCGTCGTAAAGCAATTGTGCCCCGGTCCGTATATCTGCTTTTCCTCGCAGCTTTGCAATACCGGCATACGTTCCTTTTTCCACGAACGCGGGTCTAACAAATCCGCCGTTTCGTCCGCGCTGAGCATCCCCATGCAGTAAGCCGTACCCGTTTCGCTCGCGGAATATGTAAGAAAGAGCTTCCCTCCGTGATGTATTACCGAAGGACCCTCGTTCACCCAAAAGCCCACACGCTCCCAGTCATAGTCCGGGGTTGTCAGAAGCACCTGCACGGTCTTTAAGGTATACGCATTTTCCATCTTTGCAATATAAAGATTTGATATCTGTTTTCCCACGCCTACCTTTTCAGCCCAGACAAAATAGTATTCTCCTTTGTTTTCAAAAATCGTGGCGTCCAGGGAAAACGCCTCGAATGAAAAGTCGTCCTCCTTTGCCTTCCTGATTTTCCCTTTTTCCACCCATGCGTCGCTCATCGGGTCCTGCCCTTCGCACTCCAGCACATAAGGGCGGATATTCCAAATATCATCCTTCTCGCCGCCGGCAAAATAAATATACCATTTCCCATACAGATAATGAAGCTCCGGCGCCCAAATATGCTCACTCATCGGGCCGGACTCATGCTTCGTCCATATCGTCTGCTCCGGCGCCTCGGAAAGCTCCCCGAGCGACCTTGCGCGGCGCAGGACAATCCTGTCATATTCGGGCACCGACGCCGTAAAATAGTAACTGCCGTCCGTATGGCGGTACACATAAGGGTCCGCTCTCTGCAAAATCCATGGTTCGTTATAAGTCAGTTGCTTTTCTGTTTCCATGCTGTTCCTCCGCTTTTAATATTTTACACCCCAAACGCTTTCATTTTCACCTGCCGCGCTGAATGTCATCACAGGCGTGCCCGCCTCGTCATTCATGGCGCAGAGCACTCCGCTGTATGTCTTTTCGCCGCAGGTAAGATGCAGATAGAAGGTTCCTGCTGTTTCTTCCCATGTTCCCGAAACGTTATTTCCATAAATCTTACCGCGTTCGGATAAGACCCACTTTTCCGGCTGCGCAATCTCGCTGTTAATGGCCGTACCCTGGTTGATTACATAGTATTCCCCGACAATCTCCTCCTTTGAGTAGCCGCCCTCCGAAACGGTTTCTCCGTCCGTGGCGTAAGGCAGCATACAGGGCCAGCCCTCCTCGTTGACCAGCATCTGATGTACTCTTGGCTCATGGGTTTCCCCGCCGTTTTCAAAGCGCGTGTGATAAACGATGTATTTTTTCCCGTCGTCATCAACAAATGCGGAGTTATGCCCGGTCGCCATGTACGCCTGCGTCAGTCCGGGCAGATAATAATTCCCTGACAGCTTAAGCCCGAAATCAGAGTGCTCGTCGCCACTCCACGGGGCTGCCCCGTTCATATCCGTATACTCTCCATCGGGAGTTTCGGAGCGGAACACCCGTATCTGATAGCCGCCCTCCCTCGTAAGCGAACCGTAAGACACGAACAGATAATAATACCCCGCATCCTCATCGTAAAGAATATAGGGGCCTTCGATGGATTTGTGCCCGCCTCCCAAAAGCCGCTTTCCGAAATATGCGTCCACATTGTTTTCCGCGTCAGCTTCCTGGTGAATGACAAGACCTGTCTGCGCATCAAGCTCCAAAAGGAAAATACCGCCCGACCATGAGCCGTATACCATCCACATTCTGCCGTCCGCATCGTAAAACACAGCCGGGTCTATGGCATTGGGATATTCCTCAAAATTATATTCATCCAAAGCCGTTATGTAATTTTCCTTCGCATATTCCCCGGTCACATAATCGGTCACGTCAGTATAACCAAGTGTCGCTGACGTTAAGCCTGAATAAACAAGCGCCCCCTTCCATTCATAGGGACCCTCCGGATTTTCCGATACCGCATAACAGAGATTTGAGGCATTCCATGTGGAGGTCGTGCAGAAATACATGTAATAAAGACCCTGTGCCTGATTGTAAATCACATCCGGCGCCCACACATGCCATGTCCTGTCGTCCGTGGGTATCAGACTGTTCTTGCTCCCAGTGTAGGCAAACGCCTCCTCGTTTGTCAGCAGTCTGCCGAAAATAGAGCTGTTAATGGAATAGCTGTTTCCGATGGACTCCCAGCTTCGCAGATCCGTCGACGACGCCCCCGTCATGTGAGAGCCGAAAATATAATAAATTCCGTTCGCCTTAATAATCGACGGGTCATGCACGCTCGCGCCTGCCTCAATATCCGCTGTCGCGATTCCATCATAGCTTACCGTAAAATCGCTATCGATTTTTTCAGGAAAAATCTTATCAGCATTGAGATAAATCACCGTTCCCGCGCCAATCACCACGGCTGCCATCGCCGCGCCAAAAATAATCTTATTTTGTTTTTTCATTTCCCCTTTCCTTTCCCCGTTTTTCTTCCTATTTACAATATATCAAAAGTAATGTTAATTGACAATATTTATTTTACCTTTTATTAAAATATTTTAAATTATCTTGCTATGTCTTTGCCATGGCGCCGCGGTGCAATTTCCGTGAAATAAGTCTTGAAAGCTAAATACCTATCTGATATGATATCAAAGGATATATAATAACGTGCTGAGAATGGAGGATTACTATGAGACATTTAATGAGACCGTTGGATTTCTCGGTCGAAGAGCTCGATAAGCTGTTTATGCTTGCCGAGGATATTGAAAAAAATCCCGAAAAATATGCGCACAGCTGCGCAGGAAAAAAACTTGCAACATGCTTCTACGAGCCAAGTACACGCACCCGTTTAAGCTTTGAAGCCGCAATGCTCAATCTCGGCGGAAGCGTTATCGGCTTTTCGGACGCAAACAGCTCTTCAGCTTCAAAGGGCGAGAGTGTTTCCGACACAATCCGCGTAATTTCATGCTTTGCGGATATCTGCGCAATGCGTCATCCGAAGGAAGGCGCGCCTATGGTTGCCGCCTCACATTCCACCATTCCTGTTATCAATGCCGGTGACGGCGGGCACCAGCACCCCACGCAGACGCTCACCGACCTCCTTACAATCCGTGCCATAAAGGGCAGACTTGATAATTTCACAATCGGTCTTTGCGGCGACTTAAAATTCGGCCGCACCGTTCACTCACTTATCAACGCGCTTGTGCGATATGAAAACATAAATTTCGTATTCATTTCACCCGAGGAGCTTACCATTCCCGATTATATCACGGAGATGCTAAGGGAACGTGATATTCCGTTTCAGGAGGTCAGGAAGCTTGAAGATGTGATGCCGTCGCTCGACATTCTTTACATGACGCGTGTTCAGAGAGAGCGCTTCTTTAATGAGGAGGATTATGTCCGCTTAAAGGATTACTATATCCTTGACAAGGAGAAGATGGAGCTTGCCAAGCCGGACATGATCGTGCTCCACCCGCTTCCCCGCGTCAACGAGATTTCCGTCGAGGTAGACGACGACCCGCGGGCAGTATATTTCAAGCAGGTTCAATACGGCGTTTATGTGCGTATGGCGCTGCTGCTTACATTGCTTGAGATTAATGTTGACTGAAAATGACCGTTATGTCCGCGCGCTGCCGGATAATGCATAAGATTATAAAAAAACAGCGCAGAAATGGGGTTGAATATGTTAAACGTTGGACAAATTGAAGAGGGCTTTGTGCTCGACCATATCAAGGCGGGAAAGAGTCTTAGCATTTACAAGCACTTAGGGCTGGACAAGCTTGACTGCACCGTCGCCATTATCAAAAACGCAAGAAGTGAAAAGATGGGAAAAAAGGATATTTTAAAGGTAGAATGTGATATCAACACTCTAAACCTCGACATTATCGGCTATATCGACCATAACATAACCGTGAATGTCATTAAGAACAGGACAATTGTGCAAAAGCTTCCGCTTACGCTTCCAAAGGAGATTAAAAATGTCTTGAAATGCAAAAATCCCCGCTGCATTACCTCCATCGAGCAGGAGCTTCCGCATATCTTTGTCCTGACAGACGAAAAGAAAGAAATTTACCGCTGCAAATATTGTGAAGAAAAATACGGCAGCAGCAAAAGTGACGACAGGCTTTGATGCCAAAGCGCGTTTATAATACGATAAAAAGCAGGAGCGGATTTATAGATTTCCGCTCCTGCTTTTTATTAATACCATCTTGTCATTGGCAAATCGTTATTAACGTCATTGGTAAATACAATCTGATGCAGGTCGATTATACCGTTCATAAAGGTTGCCGCACAGGCGCATAAATACAGCTCCCACATTCTGGCAAACCGCTCGTCAAACATCTTCACAACCTCATCGCGATGCTCCTGGAAGTTGTGGTTCCAGCAAAGGAGCGTCTTGCTGTAATGGCGTCTCCAGCTTTCCACATCGACAGTATAAAATCTCAAATCTCCCGCAATATTGATCATCTCGCGCAGACTCGGAACAACTCCGCCCGGGAAGATGTATTTTTTGACCCACGCATCGCCCGGATGCTCCACAAGCGAGCTGATATAATGGAGAAGGAACACTCCGCCCGGCTTAAGCACGCTTTTGGCGCATTTCATAAACTCCTCGTAATTTTTCCTCCCGACATGCTCCACCATTCCGATGCTGACTACCCTGTCAAACTGCTTGCCAAGCTTTGGCAAATCCCGGTAGTCCAAAAGCTCCACGGAGAGATATTCCTCCAAATTCTCCGCTTTAATTCTGCGCTCAAATTCCTTCTTCTGCTCCTGACTCAGCGTTATTCCCACACCATGCACCTTGTATTTCTTTGCCGCGCGGATTAACAGAAAGCCCCAGCCGCAGCCGATATCGCAAAGGCTCATGCCCTCCTGAAGCTGAAGCTTTTCAAGCGTGCGGTCTACCTTGTTGCACTGCGCATCGTAAAGCGTGTCCGTATCGTTTTTGAAATATCCGCAGGAATAGCACATCGTTTCATCCAGCCAAAGCTTATAAAAATCATTTCCTATGTCATAGTGCGAGGAAACCTCCTTCTTCTGATTTTGCTTTGAGAAGGAAGTAAAATATAATTTCTTCAGCTTCTTTTGGTCGGTTGAAAACTTTCCCATTTGTCCCAAAAACATATTCAGGACATGATACAGGTCACCTTCAATCTGAATATCTCCATCCATATACGCTTCGCCAAGCGCAATCGAGGTGCTCGTCATAAGCTCGCTTATCGGAGGAACCTTGTTGAAAACAACTGAAAAGGTCGGTTCGCCCTCTCCAATCAAATGCTTTTCACCGTTTAAAACAATCTCAAACGGGTTTTGGTCAAAACGACCCATAAATTTAATAAATTCTTTTTCTACCATGTTCATAATTATATCCCATTCCCTTCTTTTTATAATATGACCGCATCCGCGCGGAGCATTTTATCATATAGGCAAACTTCCCTATACGGTAAAAACAGTGCGAAAATAAAGTTTTTTACACTGTTAATATACACCTATGCAAAATTTAAAATCTCATCCTTCGGTTTCTTTGCCGGCGTTACGCAAAGCGCATGGAGCACCGGACCCTCACCGTCATAGTCCTTCCAAAATTCCCTATTGACCGTGGCTGTCACCTCGACCCAGTCCTTATTACTCAGCTCGCTGCATTTGTCATACTTGCAGGCATAGCCCAAAAACGCCATATCGTCCGCGCAGCATGTCATAGCCATTCTTCCCGGCACAAAATAAGCGTCGTTGCTGTCCTCGGGCTTTAACACCATCGCCGTAAACGTAACCCTTTTCCCGATATATCGGTCAAGATTATCCATCGCATCCAAGTAAAAGATGCCATAGCCGTAATCGTCAAGCTTAAGCTCCTCGTCCTTTAAGTCGTACGGCAAATCCTCCTCAAAAATCAGACTGACTTCTCCGTTTTTGTCCTCAAAGATGATTTCCGCCTGCGGACTCACGGCTTTTACATTGCGCTTAAAGCTGCCAAGCCTGTCGGTAAGCCCGTCGCAGCGGTTAAAGATAATCAGCTCCGACTTCCTTATCATTTCCGCAAGCAGCGAGCGCATATTTGTGTAATAGTTTTGGAAGGTCGACGCGTCGATAGTCGTAATCTGCTGTTCGAGCTTCCAATGCCATGGCAGCTTCAAATTCTTAAAGTTCCACATGCCGTTATACTCTATGATAATGCGCTCCGGTCTGTGCTTTTTTTCAAGCTCTATCATTTTTGTGGAGGTCATGTCAGACTCCTCCTCCACAAGCTCCACTACCGTATGGCTTTTTTTGAGTGTGGCGTCGTCATACTCCGTTTCGCCCTCCTCGCACAAAATCAAAAGAGTTGTTCCTTTTATTTGAAAATAAGGCTGCGAGAGCGTATAAGAGATAAATTCCGTTTTTCCGCTCTCCAAAAATCCATTGATAATATATACGGGCTTCATTACTAACCTCATACCCTTTCCATGCATTATTTTGTAAACAGGGTCTTTAAATTATCCTCATTCAGATTTGAGCCGATAACGCAAATCTTTCCGGTAACTTCCGCCGCTCCCGCGCGCACATTGCTTTCACCGGGCACATAGTCGAAATTCAGCCACTTGCCGTCGCCTGCGGGAACCATTCCCTTTGCCCTGAGAACTGCTCCGTATGTCTTGTCGTCCTCAAGCTTATCAAGAATATCCTCAAGCTCTGTTTTGGTGTATACTGCGGGAGTTTCAAAGCCCCAGCTCGTAAATACCTCATCTGCGTGATGGTGATGATGATGATGCTCATGGTCATGACAGCCGCATGAACACTCCTCGCCGTGCTCATGATGATGCTCATGCTCATCGTGGTCATTATGATGTTCATGCTCATCATGCTCGTGATGATGCTCATGTCCGTCATGCTCATGATGGTGCTCATGCTCATCATGCTCACTGTGCGCAGCCGCGACCTCCGCCATAAGCTCCGCCTCCAAATCCTTCGCATTCTCAATCGTGTCAAGTATCTTCTTTCCGTCCAGCTCGTCCCACGGCGTTGTAATCACGGTCGCCTTGTCATTGTGCTCCCTAATGATTTCAAGCGCAGTGTTCAGCTTACTCTCGCTGATATCGGCGGTCCGGCTCAGGATAATCGTACCCGCATATTCTATCTGGTTCAGGAAGAACTCGCCAAAATTCTTCGCATACATCTTACATTTATTCGCATCCACCACGACCACCGCACTGTTGAGCGTAACCTCAGCCTCAGTGTCCACATTCTGCACTGCCTTCATCACGTCCGAAAGCTTGCCCACACCCGAAGGCTCAATCAAAATTCTCTCAGGATGGTAGGTTTCAATCACCTCCTTGAGCGAGCTTCCAAAATCACCGACAAGCGAACAGCAGATACAGCCGGAATTCATTTCCTTAATCTCAACGCCCGCTTCCTTCAGAAAGCCTCCGTCAATGCCAATCTCACCAAACTCATTCTCAATCAGCACAACCTTTGACGCGTCGAGCGCCTCCTGTAAAAGCTTTTTAATCAGCGTTGTCTTTCCTGCTCCCAAAAAGCCTGAAAATATATCTATTTTTGTCATTGCCCTGCCTCCATTCCAAACGGTAAACTTAAAAACAGGTTTCCTGTTTTACGGTTTCCTGTTTATATTTTCTCTAATTTTTTATAATAACACAAATGATTTGCATTTTTCACATTTCATAATCAAAGTTTTCATTAAAGTTTTATAAAATTTCCTATATAAAATTTTATCACTATTCCGGTTTATACCACTCAAGATTTTTTGCATCAATCTTTTCATAACTGCCGGCGCCTTCTCCCGTGCGCAGATAGACATTGCGTATTCCTGCCTGTATGATCATGCGGGCGCATAAAGGGCACGGCTTTGCCTTATGTACAGATAAATCCTCCGGATTTACCCCCGCCAAATACAAATCCGCCCCTATTGTCTGCTCGCGGGAGCAATTTAAAAGCGCGTTCGCCTCCGCATGCACTGCCCGGCAGATTGCATAGCCCTCTCCCTGATGCATTCCTTTTTTTATCCTCGGGCACTCTCCTATATCACAGCAATTTTCAAAGCCTCTCGGGGAACCGTTATAGCCCGTGGATATCACGGCATCATCCTTCACAATCACGGCTCCGTATTTTCTTTTGATGCAGGTGCTTCTGTAGGCAAAATTTTCTGCGCAGTTTAAATATGCATCCGTTTTTGAAATTCTCTTATTTCCCTCCGGTACTACCATAGCCATCCTCCGATTACCCGCGGTTTCCAATCAGTACACGGTATTCCTCCGATATAAGCGCCGCAGGCAGGCTCAAGGACACCTCCGCCTCCCTGACAGCGGCGTCGTCCGCCACCTCTCCGCCCGACAGCATCCCCAAAAGCCTGCCGCCTGCGTCAAACACGCCGCCCCCCGACATTCCCGCCTTGGAATAGCACTGTGTCCTTATGACATTGGTGTTGAAAACCGGCTCATAGGCGATTTCCAAAATACTGCCTGTCGAAAAGTTATCACCAACTCCGGTCAAATCCGCGGCAATCTGCAGCACGGGTATGCCGGCAGTATACTCGTCCTCTGTGGGAACCGCTTCATAAATATGGCGCAGAATATTTTTTGTCACGTCACTGCCGTCCACTTTTAAAAAGCCGACGTCATACTGCTGCGAATATCCGATTATTTCTGCATCCGCCGCTTCACCATTGCAAAATGTAATTCCTGCCTTTACGTCCTTCATCAGCAAATGCCGGTTGGACGCAATCACAATGCCGTCATCGCTGATTTCCCATATAAGACCGCTGCCCACGGAGGTATTTACTTCTACCTTGACCACACTCCGCCTTGCAAGCTGATATGCCACCCGCATACCCACATCCTCCAATCGGCTTCCACTGTCAAGGATTGACAAGAGCTGCGTCTGCACCCCCGACACAAGCAAGCCGTTATAAATTCCGTATCTTTCTTTAGTCTTTGTATTCCTGACAATTACAAGGGATATTGTAAAAATAATTACAAAAGTCAATATAGCTCTAATATTTTTCATTTTTAATCTTAATCTAATGCGAAGAACGAAAACTCGATAGAGTTTGAGTTCTTCTTGCATGAAGTTTTAGAATTTCTTAAGCAGCGTCTTTTGCTGCTTTAGAAATTCTCTTCATGCTGTTGCCACCGCAGATATAAGCCGGGTTATGTTCAAACACATTCCTGCGTTTGCAATAATCATCTATCTAGGACTGTCGTTGCCGACAGCCTCAAGCGACCTACCTGAAAGCAGGTCGGGCAAACCTGTCGCTTTCTTTTTGGTCTTGCTCCGGATGGGGTTTACATATGCCCTCCTAGTTACCTCGGAGGCGGTGGTCCCTTACACCACCCTTCCACCCTTACCCTTCCTTGCGGAAAGGCGGTATATTTCTGCTGCACTGGCCTTAGAGTCACCTCTACCGGACGTTATCCGGCATCCTGCCCTGTGGAGCCCGGACTTTCCTCACCCTCCTAAACGGAGGCCGCGATTATTTACTGCAGTGGCTAACAACAACATGAAAAGATTTTCTAAGGCTTCAGAAGACGAAGCCTAACAAAATCTATGTTTCATGTCTGATTTTCTAAGGCTTCAAAGGACGAAGCCTAACAAAATCTATACTTCATGTCTGAAGAACGCAAGAACGGCGTTCTTCTTATATTTGTGTTTGTTTACACCTTAAAACAGCTTCCGCCCACGAACTCCCTCACAATCGAATTATTGGGCAATCCCTGTGTGTCAACGCCCAAAAAATAGCTTAAAAATTTAAGAAGCCGCACCGCCTCGAAATACTCAGGCTCTCCCCGCTCAATGCTGTAAAGCAAAGGCTCCGCATACTGCTTCAGCACTGCAAGCTCATAAATCAGCGCGGAGTTAAATGTCGCGTCCGCGCTCTCCTGAAACGGGAAAATATTTTCCTCCTCGCCCCTTCTCACGGCATCCCACATTCCAATGGTACGTTTAGCCGTCGCGCCGCGCGTCCGCGCGTCCCTCACAAGCCTGCGCAAGAGCCTGCCGTCAGTCGTCGGTATGCGGTTATGCTCGTCGATATTTAAGGATGTCAGCTCACTGATGTATATTTTGTACTTGCTGTCCTCGGGAAGCGCATAGGACATCTTATCATTAAGCCCGTGTATTCCCTCTATTACAAGCACATCATCAGGTCCAAGCTGCTTGAAATTACCCTTGTACTCACGCTTTCCCGTCACAAAATTAAACGTTGGAAGCTCCACGCGCTCACCGTCAAGAAGTTTCAGCATATCCTCATTAAACTGCTTTATGTCAATCGCCTCAAGGCACTCAAAGTCGTAATCGCCGTTTGGCTGAAGAGGCGTTTTCTCCCTGTCCACAAAATAATCGTCCACGCCGATTGCGTGCGGCACAAGCCCGTGCGTCCTAAGCTGGATTGAGAGCCTATGTGAAAAGCTCGTCTTTCCCGACGAAGTAGGACCCGCTATCATTACAAATTTCACGCCGCCCCTCGCCACTATATCCGAAGCTATCTCACTTATCCTGCGCTCCTGTAATGCCTCCTGCACCAGCACAAGCTCACCAAATTTCCCCGCGCGTATCGCGTCGTTTAAATCCGCCACGGTGTCCACTCCAAGCTTTCCGCCCCAATCGCCCGCCATTGACATTGCATTGTAGAGCTTTGGAAGCGGCTTAAACTCATTTACCATATTAGGATTTTTTCTCTCAGGCAGTATCAGCATAAAGCCGTCATCGTATTTTTGCAGGTCAAAATGCTTCACATACCCTGTGCTTGGCAGCATATAGCCATAATAATAATCCTTGTAGCCGTCAAGATTGTAAACATTCACCGTTGAGCTTCCTCTGTATTTAAAAAGCTTCACCTTATCCGGCATATTCTGCTCGGCAAAAATCCTTTTCGCCTCATCCAAAGAGTACGAACGCTTCATGACATACAAATCCCTGTCAACATATTCCTGCATCCTTGCCTTAATCTTTGCCACAAGCTCATCCGTCACGTCGAAATCACCCTTTTTAGAGCAGTAAAGCCCGTTCCCGATGGAGAACTCAACCTTTATCCTCTCGATTTTGTCCACGCCCACAACCTCATGCACAGCCTTCATAAAAATCAAAATCGCGGTTCTGTTGTAGGTCTTATGCCCCGTGTTGTCCGCAAGCGTAAGAAAATCCACCGTGCAGTCCCTATCCACCTTTTTAAACAGCTCCCTGATTTTACCGTCCCGCACGGCAAGCACAATCTGCTCAGGATACTCCTTTTGATAAGCCCTCGCAATCTCGCCAAAGGTGATACCTGCGGGATATTCCCTTGTCTTACCGCCGACCGTCACTATGTAGCTCTTCTTTGCATTATTCTGCTTATACATCGCACACCCCTCTTTTTATATCTTCTCCTTTAACTGCTCCAGCTCATCCTCCACAGATTTCAGCTTTGCGTCCGTTTCGTCAAGCTTGCGCTGTGTGTCACTCATTTTTTCAGCAACACTGCGGCTACGGTCTTTCCTGTTTGAAAACAGCAGCCTTGCAAGCATCCCTGCGCCTCCAAAAACAAGCACTAATATTAATATCCACTCATACAACGTAACACGCGCTATATAAATATTTGTATTCATAACAACTGCAGCTATAATAAATATCACGGACGCA
Organism: Lachnospiraceae bacterium; assembly: GCA_021202335.1. Lineage (GTDB taxonomy): Bacteria > Bacillota > Clostridia > Lachnospirales > Lachnospiraceae > COE1. Next base: position 14,688 of record JAJQDE010000043.1, on the reverse strand, counting down.
GTCGTAAAAAGCTTTGACAAAAGACTTCCTCCAGAGCCAAACATCCACACAACTCCGATAATAAACGGAACCATAACTAATCCATTGCCCATGCGAAATCCGCCAAACGTAAAGCCGTAACTAAAATACCCGAGCGATGAAACAGTAACCTTCTGCGAAAAAATAAACAGTCCTGCCACCAGCATTGCCAGTCCCTCAAGCAATTGCAACAATTCGTTTTTTTCACTTCTCATAGTCTTTTATCCTCCTATCCTAAACCACCACAAACGGTTCGCAAAATTCCGCCCTGCATACCTTCAGCGACGGAAGCTCCCTTTTCAAAAATTCCTCCATGTACGGTATAAAGAGCTTTTCGATACCGTAGTGTCCCGCATCAATAATCCGGACTCCCTGCGCCACCGCATCAATGCCCTCATGATGGCTTATATCGCCCGTAATCATCACCTCTGCGCCCATACGGACCGCATCACTTATATAGCCTCCCCCGGAGCCGGGCATCACTGCCGCCGTTTCCACAGTGTCCTTCAGATTGCCGAACACTCTCACATTCGGCACATGAAAGCTTTCCCGGACAAGCTCTGCCAGCGCTTCCACACTCATGCGCTCCCGAAGCCGCCCGACCCTGCCGCAGCCCTCCATTGCGATTTCGTCCTCAAAGGTCACATTTAATACCTTCCTGTCACAAAGCCCAAGCTCATCCGCCGCCGCGTCAGCCATGCCCCTCACGTCAAAATTCGTGTGCATCGCATAGTAACTGATATCATTGCGGATCAGCTCATAAACCCGTCTGCCGATAAAATCAGCCGTATTCACGCGTGAAAGCTTCTTAAAAATCAACGGGTGATGGGTAAGCAGCATGTCTGCCCCCACATGCACCGCGTCAGCTATCACCTCATCCGTGGCGTCAAGCGCGATATAGATTGTTCTTACCTCCTTGTCGCGTCTGCCCGCAAGAAGCCCGATATTGTCCCATTCCTCCGCATATCCCGGCGGCGAAAGCGTTTCAAGCTTCTCAATAATCTCCCTACATTCCATATAAATCCCCATTTCCGCATATTACTCAAGAAAAATAATTGTCAAGGCAGAATGTGATATCCTCTATCTGCCCGGTCAGCTCAAAAATACGCTCATGACCGGACATCCGCTCAGCCTTCCTTAAGCCGTCACGAATACCGCAAAGCTTTTCCCACCTGTACAGAAGATACTCTCTTAATACCGGGTGGGCAGTCCGCAGAAGGAAAGCGCCATATGTATCCTGCACCCTGCTCAGCCTTTCCGCATCAGCCGCACAAAAATCCTTCATACCGCAGTTTTGCGCTTCGCAGCCGGCTGCGCTTTCCGAATACCGCACCCGCATCATCGGGTAATACTTCCCGTCCTCCAAAATCATATCTTCCTTTTCCGTCACATATCCGTTTGTGCGCAGATAGCGCCTGACTTCCCCAAGCTCTGACTGCGGCTGCAATATAAGCTGCTTCATCCCCCGGATAAGCTCCTTTCTCCTATCCAAAACAGATATCACAAGCCTCCCGCCCATTCCCGCGCAGATAATCCCGTCCGCCTCACCGGAAACAAGCGCCGCCGCTCCGTCCGAAAGCCGCGTTTCTATATAAGACTGCAATCCGTAGGCGCGGATATTTTCCATTGCCCGTTTAAGCGGCCCCCTGTTGATATCCATGGCAATGACGCGCTCACAGGTGCTGCTCTTTATAAGCTCTATAGCCACATAGCCATGGTCGCAGCCGATATCCGCCATGCATCCGCATGGCTGCACCAAAGCTGCCACGGCTCTCATTCTGTCCGATACCGGCATATGCGCTCTCCTAATCCAAATAATCCTTGAGCTTACGGCTTCTTGAAGGGTGGCGGAGCTTTCTGAGCGCTTTTGCCTCAATCTGCCTGATGCGCTCCCTCGTAACGTTAAACTCCTTTCCGACCTCCTCAAGCGTGCGCGCTCTTCCGTCATCAAGCCCGAAGCGCAGACGCAAAACCTTCTGCTCCCTGTCCGTAAGCGTGTCAAGCACCTCAACAAGCTGCTCCTTTAAAAGGGTGAACGCCGCCGCATCAGCCGGAACGGGAACATTGTCGTCCTGAATGAAATCGCCAAGGTGGCTGTCCTCCTCCTCGCCGATTGGCGTTTCCAAAGAAACAGGCTCCTGAGATATCTTTAAAATTTCCCGGACACGCTCCTCCGGCATGTTCATCTCCTTTGCAATCTCCTCCGGGGTCGGCTCGCGCCCAAGCTCCTGAAGGAGCTGCCTGCTTACTCGAATCAGCTTATTAATGGTTTCCACCATATGCACCGGTATACGGATGGTTCTTGCCTGGTCTGCAATCGCCCTTGTAATCGCCTGACGAATCCACCATGTAGCATATGTGGAGAACTTATAGCCCTTTCTGTAATCGAACTTTTCAACCGCCTTTATCAGACCGAGATTACCCTCCTGGATCAAATCGAGGAAGAGCATCCCTCTGCCCACATAACGCTTCGCGATACTCACGACAAGCCTGAGGTTTGCCTCCGCAAGCCTCTTTCTTGCCTCCTCATCTCCAAGCTCCATTTTTTTTGCAAGCTCAATTTCCTCATCCGCGCTCAGAAGAGGCACCTTCCCGATTTCCTTTAAATACATCCTGACGGGATCCTCGATTCCAACGCCATCGGGAACGGACAAATCAATGTTTTCCACATCAACGTCCACCTCTTCATCGTCCCCGAGGAGAAGCTCATCGTCCGGCAGGTCGTCATCGTCATCGGTAATGCGCAGCACATCCACATTGCTCTGCTCCAAAAAATCAAGGATTTTTTCAAACTGCTCCGTTTCAAGCGGCATATCCTTAAAAAAGTCGCTGATTTCCTGATACTCAAGCACATTCTTCTTCTTTTTTGCAAGCGCAAGAAGCTCCTTCAATTTCGCTTCAAATTTTGCTTGTGTGTTTTCATCCATTCCGGTTAATCCTCCATACCATATTATTTTTATCCTTAATTAAAAGAAATATGCGTTTTGTTAAGTTCTTCCAATGCTTTTTTGCCCTCAATCGCGCGGCTCAGCGCCGTGATATCCACTCCGGAGCGCTCCAGCCAGTAGTCATAGCTGCCTCTTTTCACACTCACGAGTATATCATGGAATGCCTTTTCCTTTTCCTGCACGCTCTCAAGCTCAGGAATACTCGCCGTAAGAAGCGACGCCGCCTCGCTCTGCTCCTTTTCCTCCGCAAACATGTCAATAATTGCGGCAGGACTCAACCTGTCCTTTTCAATATCCTCAAACATTCGCTGCGCCACTTTCTTATAAAGCTCGTCCGTAAAATCCTCCGGCGTGATATAGCTCTTAATCCCCGCGTACAACTGCGGATAATCCGTAAGCCACGTCAGCAGGAGCCTTTGAGCCTTCTTTGCATTTTCCTCTGGCGTGTTCTTATTTTTGGCGTTTATGCCGGACTTCGGTCTTTCCCGCATAATCGGCGCGGCGGCATAACCGCCTGTCCTGGCAGCCGTATTCACCACAAGCTTTCTCAGGTTTTCAAAGCCGATATGATATTTGTCCGCCACCGCTTCTATATAATTTTCCCGCTCCACATCCTCGCCAAACTCACAGAGCTTTCCCGCAATGCGGTTGTAAAAGCTTGTCTTTTCCTCGGGGTCATTCATGTCAAAATCACGCTCAAGCATACGTATTTCAAACATAAACGAATTTTCCGCATGCTCAATGCGCTCCTGAAACGCCTCGCGTCCCAAATTTTTAATAAACTCATCCGGATCCTTGTATGGCGACATATTTATCACCTTCCCGGACATTCCCGCATCCTTCAAAATTCCAATCGCGCGCAGCGCCGCCTTTACGCCGGCTCCATCGCTGTCATATGCCAAAAGCACATCCTTTGTGTACTTTTTAATCAGACCTGCCTGTCCGGGCGTAAACGCCGTGCCGAGGGAGGCGACTGCCTGCGTAAAGCCCGCCTGATGCATACTGATTACGTCCATATATCCCTCGCACAGAATAATGTTGCCCGTGCGTGAAGTGCGTGCATAATTCATGCCGTAAAGATTTCTGCTTTTGTCAAAAATCTCAGTTTCGGGTGAATTGAGGTACTTTGGCCCCTTATCATCGCTTCCCATAATCCGCCCGCCAAATCCGATGACGCGGTGATTGATGTCCTGTATCGGAAAAATAACCCTGTTCCAAAACTGCGTGACCGTGCCTCTTCGCTCATCCGTCTTAGCAAGCCCCGCATCCCTTATCTGTTCATCTTTAAAGCCCTTCTGCCTAAGATATGCCAAAAGCTCTTCACCCTTTACAGGCGCAAATCCAAGCCCGAAGCTTTTTCTTGTTTCCTCCGAAAGCTCTCTTTTGTCAAGGTATTCCCTCGCCCTTGCGCCGCGCTCGGAGCGAAGCTGATAGTAATAAAATTTAGCGGCCTCCTTATTCACTCCCAAAATCTTTTGCCGTCTGCTCTCCCTGCGCTTTGCCTCCTCCGAATACTGCGCCTCGGGAAGCGCTATACCCACCCTGTCCGCAAGCATTTTCAGCGCTTCCTTAAAGGTGCAGTTCTCATACTTCATCACAAAGCTCGTCACGTTGCCTCCCTCACCGCAGCCAAAGCATTTATATATCTGCTTTGACCTGCTTACATAAAACGAGGGCGTTTTTTCCCCGTGAAACGGACAGCAGCACACATAGTTGCTCCCTCTTTTCTGAAGCCCCACATATCCCGATATCACATCCACGATATCGTTCCTCTGCCTTACTTCCTCTACAATTTCCTCCGGATAATACATCAGTATCCAACTCCTTAGCCCATCCAAAACTTCGGCACATAAAGCTCGTCATATAAGGCAATCGCAAACCGGTCAGTCATGGCGCTGATATAATCGCACACGACCTTTTCCCGCGGTTCGCCCTTAAGCCCCAGCTCCACGAAAAGCTTCGGAAGGCTGTCCGTATGCTTCATATAATATTCATACAGGGTTTCCACAAGCGCCACAGCCTTGCTCTCCTCGCATTTTGCGACAGGATTGCTGTAAACCTTATCATACATAAAATTTCTCAAATTACGCATCGCAAGCTCCACATCCGGGGACATGCGCACATCATCCGTGCCCTTGCTCTGCGTGACAATATCATGAATAAAATTATTGAGCCGTTCTCTCGGCGTATACCCGATCACCTCACCGATTTCCCGTGGGATGTCGCGTTCCTTCAATATGCCCGCACGCACGGCATCATCCATGTCGTGATATGTATACGCAATCTTGTCGGAAAAGCGCACCACCTTACCTTCAAGGGTCGCCGGCATATTTGAGGTCTGATGGTTTCGCATGCCGTCGCGTACCTCCCATGTAAGGTTCAGCCCCTCGCCGTCCTTTTCCAACAGCTCAACGGTGCGCACGCTCTGCTCATTATGCTTAAAGCCATAGGGACAGACCTCATTAAGCGCGCGCTCGCCGGCATGTCCAAAGGGCGTGTGCCCCAAATCATGCCCCAACGCAATCGCCTCGACAAGCTCCTCGTTAAGCTGAAGCGCCCTTGCGATGGTTCTGGCATTCTGCGACACCTCCAGGGTGTGCGTAAGCCTTGTCCGATAATGGTCGCCCTCCGGCGACAAAAACACCTGCGTCTTATCCTTTAAACGGCGGAAGGATTTGGAATGGAGTATTCTGTCCCTATCCCTTTGAAATACAGGTCTGATGTCGCACTGCTCCTCGTCCCTGTCCCTTCCCCTTGTATTTTTACTGAGCGTGGCATACGGGCTTAAATATTCCGTTTCCCACTGCTCAAGATTCTCTCTGATTGTCATGGCTCCACCCTTCCCAATGCACTAACTCCCTATTTAGTATATTCCGCATGCTTTCAAAAATTCCTTTTTTTCGCTGAAAATTTCCGCAAATCATCGTTTTGTGCGCACCTTTTATCCCATCTGCCACATAAATTCCGAGTTGCGGAAGAAACCATCTTCTTGCCCTTCGGATAAGAAGCATCCCTCGCTTTGCCCGGTCAATTCTCATTTTACCAAATAAATTATTGGGAACAACCCCTGAACAAATCCTCCGCCGCATCAAAAGCGCCCGGCAAATCATAATAACTTTTAACATCACACTTTTACAACAAGGATATTTTAGTCAGCTTTCTTTTATCCTGTCAATCTGCTCATATTCCTGTCTGCTGTTCTCAAAAATTTTTAAATAATCACACACCGCTTTTGCGAAATCGACAAACGCATACCCCTGCGCCGTTATCAGGTTTTTGTCTGTTACGACTCTTTTTTCTACGTAATTTTCCCAATTAAACGGGTCGTCACACCCGAGCGCCGCTATTTTTTCAGCCGAGCATGATTTCGTATATCTGTAGTTTTCCAAAATCCCTGCACGCCCCAAAAACTGCGGCGCAAAGCAGATTGCCGCCACAAGTCTTCCGTCATTTAAGAGCTTACACGCAAGCTCACAGACAGCATTCTGTTCATTATTGATTGGGCCTCCGGGAATAATAAGCGCCGACACCTCCGACATATCCGTCACATCGACTATCCTTTTTTGCGGAATATAAGTAAGCCCCGACTGCGCAGTCAGGCTGTCACAGGTTTCCGATATGGATATAATTTCCATTTTTCCGGTATTTCTTAGGCGGTGCAGCAAAAGGCTCACTTCAAAATCCGCCATTTGGTCATAAATATAGCATAATACTTTTTTCAATCCCGTCCTCCTGACATTATAAATCCGCCCCATCAAAAACTCCTCCAGCTCCGCAACCGTACCGGCGATAAAATCCGCTCCTGCTTTCTCAAGCTCGCCCTCCTGCGCATAGCCAAAGCGCACGCCCACGGCAGTCAGTCCAAAGGCTTTCGCACCCTCTATGTCGAATTTGCGGTCCCCCACCATCGCCACATCCGACTTCTCATAATGCTCCGGCATCAGGCGGCGCAGCGCCTCCTCCACGACCTCCTCTTTTTTGCTTCTTCTACCGTCCAACTCACTTCCCACAACACAGTCAAAATACTGCGCAATGTCAAAATGCTCCAAAATCCGCTCCACCATCTCCGTAGGCTTGCTTGAAGCAATGGAAAGTACGCAGCCGGCTGCTTTAAGTCTTGCAAGCAGCTCCGGTACCCCCTCAATAATTTCATTTTCAAAAATCCCCGTCACCGTAAAACGTTCCCTGTATTTTTTTACGGCGCGCTTTACCTGCTCCTCATCCATACCGTAAAATAAAGCAAAGCTGTCCGCAAGCGGCGGTCCGATAAACGGCTCCAGCTTATCCAAATCCGCCTCATAAATCCCCGCATCCTCAAGCGCATACTGCACCGATTTTGTAATCCCGACCTTTGGGTCGGTAAGCGTACCGTCCAAATCAAATAAAATATATCGAAACATAACACCTGTTCCCTCCAAATTCTTTCTCTTTTTATGCCTGCTGCTCCAAAATGGTTTGTATCCCCAGCTCATCAGCCCTCGACATAAACGACTGATATTGCCTGTCCGTGATGAAATCCTCTCTCGTTATCGGCGCGGTGAAATGGAAATCCACGTGCTTTACCGCCCTCTGCGCCGCCTGCCTGATTGTCATGCCGCAAAACTGGTACGGCGCGTCGGCATTTTGCATATAATCATTGTCAAAGGAATTATTGTGGTCAAAAAGCGGGTGGCATTTCAATATCCCGTTCGTGTCTGAATTTATGTAAAAGCCCCAGTTCAGCCCATGCCTGTCCCTGTTTGAGATAAGATAATCGACAATCCACATCTTATATATCGCGTCCGCGTCAATGCGCATCATCTCCACATCGGGGTTAAGCCCGTTGACATTGCAGTACGACACAAAATCCATCCCCGGAAGAATGGACATCTCCTCCGTCGTGATACACGGGCAGGCGCAGCAGTATTCGTCACTGTCAACTCGCTTCTCGTAATGAACATGCTCCACATTGCACTTATCCAATATATCCGACACCATAACCTCTATCCGTGCCTCCGTTGCGTCCTTCGCGCCGCGCTTGTAGAGCCACAAAACGCCGTCCTCCTCCCTTTTCCATGCCTTTGCGTACGCGCCCTGATTTGTAAGCTCGGGCGTGTTGAAGCTTCCCTCAAAGCTAAGGCTCGTGCCATGGAGCGCAATCTGCGCGACAACCTCCGACAGCGAATTTGTGCGCAAATCAACGTCAGACCATTTTGTTTTATCGCTGCCCAATTTAAGCCAATAATTGTCCTGAAGTGAAACAGCCCTGCAAAGTATGGCGATTTTGGCTTTTTCCTGCGGACTTTGCACCTGTTCAAGCTTAAATAACTGATAGATTTTTTTAGCATTGGCGCGCGACAGCGGAAGCACCCTGTTTGCCAAAAATCCAATAACCGCATTGTAGTTTGCCATCATCGCCCTATTCATCTGCGTAATCTCATATTTTGTCATTCCTGCGGACGGCTCGGGTATCTTTTGCAGTCTGCCCTTGATTAAATAAGGCAAAAGCTGCTCATTGCAAACCTCGTATATACCCTCGTCAAAATTCACCCGTAACACCTCTGTGTCCTTCATCATAAGCAGCAGGTCCTGTGATTCGTCCCTGATTTCTTCGTCCATGCAAATCCCTCCGTTTATGCGTCCTGCCTCATCCGTACCGCACTTCTAAGCATTTGTTTTTAAAGCGGAACGTTTTATCATATAAGACCGAACATTCCTATACGATAAAAAACGCAACCTCTCCCCAATATGGGGAGAGGTCTGTTTTTGTGAGTGACTGATTTGTCATTCCCCTATGTACCTGACTGATTTACCTTAAAGAACGCTATGTTTTCCTCCAAAACCAGCGCAAGCTGCTTCAAATCCTTAGCTGATTGCGCCATCGTAGCCATTGTCGCGTTCAGCTCCTGCATGGATGCCGTTGTTTCCTCCGTGGAAGCGGCATTTTCCTCCGATATTGCTGACAGATTCTCTATGATATCCACCATAGACTTTCTTGCCTTATCGCAGTCCATCGCCTGAACGTAAATCTCGTCCGTGCCTTTCTTTGAGCTGCTTATGCCCTCGCTGACAGCGCTAAACTTCTCCTTCGTCTTGTTCAGCTTATCCTGCTGCTCTGCAAGCCTTGTGTTCATCTGTTCCATAACCGCCATGGAATTACGCGAGTCCTCCGCAAGCTCATTCATGATATCCGCAATACGCTTCGCCGAATTATCAGACTCATCCGCAAGATGCTGCACCTCTGAAGCCACAACGGCAAAGCCCTTGCCTGCCTCTCCTGCTCTTGCCGCCTCTATGGAAGCATTAAGAGAAAGCAGATTTGTTTGGCTTGCTATGTCCGTAATAAGGTTGACCGCCTCCGTTGCCTGAACAACTGACCTGTTGGTCGTTTCCACATTTTTTGCAATAGCTGCGACTGCTTCAACCATCATATCATTGGAAGCGCTCAGCTCCTGTATGATATGTGCGGATTCCTCACCCGCAGCGCTCATGGATGTGGAGATATCACGCAAAAGACTGATATTTTCCGTAACCTGCTCAATCAGGCTGCCCATCGAAGCCACCTCGCCTGTCGCATGCTCCACGTCCTCAGCCTGTGCCACAGCTCCCTTCGATATATCCTCTACCGCCGAGCTTATTCCGTCCGCCGCCGAACTGGTCTGCCCCGCCATGCTTTCAAGCTCATTTCCCGATGCAAGCACATTGTCGGACGCTGTCTTAATGCTGCCGATAATTCCGCGGAGCTTCACGAGCAGCTTTTCTATATTCCTGCCCATCGTGCCAAGCTCGTCCCCACGCTTTAAGATAAGAGAATCAACATCCACATTCAGATTTCCTTCCGTCAGTTCCGCTATCAGCTCCCCGGTCCTGACAACCACCTTTGCCACTTTTCCGGCAATAAAAAAGCATATGACTGCCGCAATCAAAATACATATAATGGAAATTATGCTCAGCGCAGTAATGCTGTTGTTCAGACGGGTGTCCATCTCCTCGGTCGGTTCACCCGCAAACACCATACCCACAACCTCGCCGTCCGTGTTTTCAAGCGGCTCGTAATATCCGTAAAAGCTCTCGCCGTTCACGGTTACGCTCGTTGACGAATATGCTTCGCCGTTCAGCACTGCAGCCGATACCTCTGCTGACGCTGCCGTTCCCACTATCCTTTCCCCGCTGTCGTCAAGAATTGTCGTCGCCTTTCGCGTATCGCCCCAAAATATTGTAACCTCAACATCAGTGCCTTCCACAAAAGCGTCCAGCACACCCGTATCTTCAGTCAGATTGACGTCTCCCTTATACAGACTGCCTGTTTCATCCAAACTGTAATCGCCGTCATTAAGTGCGTCAATACCCGCCCGCACGGCAATTACTGTTGATTCCAACCCCTGCAGCGCCTTAGTCGACATCCCGCTTTTAAGTGTATTTATCGCAATCACCGTAGTAAAAATACAGATGACCGTCAAAGGGATAACAGTTCCCAATGTCAGCAGCGCACGGATGCCCATGCCCTTCTTCCTGCCTTGTTTTTTCGCCATTTCCTGTTCTTTCATTGCCATATTCATTCCTCCTGTCGTGTATGGATTAATATCGTTACAGCACTCGCAAACCCTGTTGATATAATAATATCAAACGGCATATGATATGTCAATTATTTGAAAAGCCCGGTTTGTGTTCCCGATCGGCGCAAACGTAATGCCGTCCCTTTCCCGACTTTTCCAAGGCAAGAAGCTTTGCTTTTTTATCAATTCCGCCCGCATATCCGGTTAAACTGCCGTTTGAACCGACAACCCGGTGACACGGTACTATAATGGAAATATTGTTATGCCCGACCGCACCGCCGACTGCCTGCGCGGACATTCGGGACAGACCTCTTTTTGACGCAATCCGGTTTGCAATTTCGCCGTAGGTCACGGTGCTTCCATAGGGAATATCGCAAAGGATTTCCCACACTTCATTTTGAAAACCCGTCCCCGTAAAATGCAGCGGTATGGCAAAATCCTGCTCTCGGCCTGCAAAATACTCATCAAGCCAACGCTTTACTTCCATAAATAAAGGCAGCTCCCGCTCCTCATGCTCACTGTCCAAATTGAGGGCAAAATATTTCTGACCTTCAAACCACAAGCCCGTCAGTCCAACCTCATCCGCCGCCAGCAGAATATTTCCGATTGCGGATTTATAATGACCGGTATAATGCATGTTTCTCCTTTCCGCACCCTGCCCTGATATTGATAATCACAGCGCGCACATACCTCACCCCAATGTGAGATTCAGATATCCCTCACGGCACTCCCATGCAGCGGTTTCCCTTGTGCGGAGCATCATGCCGCCCTCGTTTTTGGCATACGCCGTCACGGTGTCCGTGCGCCGCATCAGCTCCGGCAAAATTTTCCAAAGCCCGGCATCGTCCAAGGCGGCTTCAATGACATGCAGGCTTCCTGCGCTGTCACGGCTTTTACACACTCTGTACATCACGACCGCTTCAACGCGTCCCTCGCGCGAAAAAATCCCGACGGTCTCACCGCCGCAGAAGGAATTTTCCAGCATCGCATACCCTATTGCGCTCTCATCCCATTCCACATAGCCCTCTTTTTCAAAATACAGGTCGCGCATTTCCTTGTATTCCTTTGCGGACACACTCTGCAGCTTATAATCATCATCCCCGGTCAATGTCTGTGCACACAGATTATAAACCCAACACGGGCTTTGGCTGAAAGCCTCCTGAAAGCCCAAGCGTCCGTAATATTGCCGCAGCTCATCGTCTGCGGGCTGCAAAATCAGCGGCTCCTCATATTTGTCAAAAGCATATTTAATCAGCCTGGCAGCATATCCTCTTTTTCGGTATTCCGGCAGGGTCGCCACTGCATACACATACCTTGCCGCTTTCTTTTCCCCGTTGACAGTGACCAAAACAGGCAAAAGACTGAGCATTGAAACCGGTCTGCCGTCCTCATGAATCACAAGCATGTTTTCCGTTTCAAAACGGTTCGAGAGATACATTTCAATATACTCCGGGGAGTCGCCAAAGCATACGCGCCACAGCTCCGCTATTGCCGCCGTGTCCGTTTCGTTTGCAAACACGACCCTGCTTTCCCTTGCCCGGTATTTTTTCAAAAGAATGTCAGGATAATAGGAAAGCTTTGCCTTTCTAAGCCCCAAATCCCCTGTGTCCTCCTCGCGGTTCACATATATGCAATCCGTCCCCTCATGCAGGACAAACTGCCGGTTAATCATCGGATATGCACCCTGCATATCCGGATAGGCTTTTTCAAAGTGCACCACAAGGGTATCTTCATTAAGCCGCTCCCCAATGGTAAACGCCACAATTTTGTCAGCCCTGTAAAGCACGCCGCCCACAAAGCCAAGCTCAAAAAAGTGCTTCAGCGCTTCGCCGAGCACCGAAAGCTCCTGCTCCATGCTCTCATTCCACTTATCGGCACGCATAGCGCTCCATTCATCCGCCATTTTGCGGCAGCCCTCGATGTTGTCCGCGCTCATCGGCTCATATCGCCAATCCCCGCCGTCCATGAAGCGCGCTATATGGTTCCGCTTGCCATGCAGCTTTTTGCCTCTAAGCGAGGCCAGCTTTTCCGCCCTGTAAATATAGTCAAAGTCAGCCCTGTGCGCGTCAATCTCAAACTCCCCGGGGAACCATTGTATCAGACTTTTTCTGTCCTGCTCAAGCACGGGATAAAGGCTCAGCCCATACCCGTCCTGCCTGCAAAGCTCCTTCATCTGTTCAAGCGCCGCCCGCTTATCGCCGCTCCCAAAGGGAAACGAATAGCAAAACTGCCCGTTTTGACCGCTTTTGCTCTTTTCCCTGTATCTTATCACGCCGCAGCCCGAAAGCTCACACACCTGTTGTACGTCATACAGCCCCGCATAAATGAAATTATTGGCAAAGCTGTACTCACAGGAGGCATTTTGACTCTCCCAAAGCTTCCCGTTAATCCAATCCCTGTCCGCCATCTGAATAGAGTGAAATTGCTGCCGTTCCATGTCTGTCATTTTCAGCCTCCGCTAATTAAAACTTCCTTTGTATAGGGCAAGCCTTGCGAGGACAAGCCTCCCCTATACGATAAAACGGGCAGGCGAAAACTCGTCTGCCCTTACGTTTAAAATCCGAAATTCCTACATGCCAAGCTTCGACTTTAATGCCGCAAGCTCGTCGTCCACCGATGCGGAATCCGCACCGCTTGTGTACTTCTCCGTCAGACTCTCCACACTCACATTTTGTGCGTTAAGCTCTGCCGTTGCGTTCGCTTGGGCAAGCATCCGCTCCGCCTTCTGCTCATATTGGTCAAACGCTTCCACGTTTACCGTACTGTTTGCCCTCGCCGCAGAGTTATTAATCTGCTCCTGCGCCCTGGCAAGGGAAATCTTTGCCTTTGCGGCATCCTTTCTCTGCTCAAGCTCGTCAATATTGCGCACCAGCTTATTGTAGCCCTCCTGCATCATCTGCGCGTTGCTCTGCGCCACAGCCAAATTCTGCGCAAGGCTTACGCGGGTCGCCTCAAGGCTTTGCTTTGCGGCAATCAGCGTGCGTGCATCCTCCTCGTTTCCGGCGCGGAGCGCATTTTCAGCCGCCTTCTGCTTTCTTGCAATGCTCTCGTCACAATCCGAAAGCTTCTTTTCAGCCAGCTTGACATCCGCCATCACCGCTGCCGTGTCCCTCTTGACATCCGCCAAATCTCTCTTGTAATCCACAAGGAGCTGGTCTATCATTTTGGCGGGATCCTCGCATCTGTCCAGTATCGCGTTAATGTTTGCCTCCAAAATTTTCGGTATTCTTCCAAGCGTATCCATCAATCCCATTGTATGTACCTTCCTTTCTACTTTATTTTAAATATTTGTCCTCAAGGTTATCCGATGCGATATCATTAATCGGAGTGTTTAAAATTCTTGCGTCCTCCTCAGCCTTCTCCTTTGCGCGCCTGTTTTTTTGTCTGACAACATTCACAATCACAAGCCCCGCGACAATTACGATAAGCAGTATCAGCACCCTGCCCGCAATATCCTTCCATGTCGTCGACACATGCATGATTGTTTCAGCCGTGTCGTTAAATGCATTGATAAACAAATCGTCCGTGGAAGCATCGGAATACCAATAGCGGTCGATATAATTCCAAAAAATCTCAACTGCCTCGGCGTCCATCACGGACGAGGTCTGTTTCCCGTTCGCATATGCCATGTACCCGACGTCGTTATCCGCATCCCGCTCCGCAAAGTAGACATAGAGAAAAATATTTTCCGTTTCAAAATTATCATCGTAGTAATCCAAAGCCCACTGCTCTTTTTGAGCGTCCGTGGTAAGCGACGCATCATACGCTTTCAAAATAATATACGGCTGGACTCCGGTTTCCTCCCAAAAGCTTTTCAGCTTTGCCGCTGTTTTTGAGGGATTGTCAAACCATCCAAGCTCATCAACAATGCAGTCATTGATAAAGGCGTTGTCCGTGTCAAGCTTTTCCCTGACAATGGTGCTTTTTTCAGAGCTGCCAAGCCCCGAGGCTGCTCCGGTAAACACACTGATAATCGAGCTGCCCGCAAACAATATCATCATCCAGATTATCAATATGATTATCAGGATTGATGCGCCAAAGGAACTGCGGCGCCAGGGAGCGCCTCCGTATATGTAATGTCTGCGCCGTGGGGGCGGCGGCATTCCGGGACCGCCAAAGCCTCCCGGACCACCCGGACCGCCAAAACCGCCGGGACCGCCAAAGCCCCCCGGACGATACCCGCCGCC
>JAJQDE010000044.1 GCA_021202335.1 Lachnospiraceae bacterium | reverse complement strand
AACAGTATTGACAATAATTATGGAGTAATTATAATATAATTATGGATAATATAAATTTTGAGTGGGACGAAAACAAAAATCAAATAAATAAGAAAAAACATGGAATATCATTTAGCGAAGCATTGACGGTTTTTTATGACAATAATGCTGTTTTGTTTGATGACCCTGAGCATTCCATAAATGAAGACAGGTTTCTTATTATCGGGTTGACAGAAAATGATAACGTATGTATAGTCAGCCACTGTTATCGAAGTAATGATAATATTATAAGAATTATATCGGCGCGAAAAGCAACTAAAAGTGAAAAGCAAGTATATTATGGGTTTTGGAAAGGTGGCGATAGTTATGAGGGAAGAATATGATATAATGAATTTAAATCCCAGGAAAAATCCTTATGCAGCCGGGATGAGAAAACAGATAACAATTAATATCAATACAGATACGATAGATTATTTTAAAAAACAGTCTGAAAGAAACGGAATACCATATCAGACGCTTATTAATATGTATTTGACTGATTGTATGGAAAACAAGAGAGAACTTCAAATGACATGGAAGTAAAAATTGATAATATTTAAGATTTAAAAAGAAACATATTGAGAAACCGAGGTGACAAGGTGTAGAACGAGGAAAAACAGGCACACGGGGTCAATGTGACATGTCCCGATGCGACACAGAGGACATTATCAATCAGTACATTCTTTTCTGTAAGCTTTTGATGAGCAGACAAAGCAGTACGGAATGACGCAGAAGGCAGTTGCGGAAACAATACGTATATGCAAGGACAGGGACATTTTAAAAGAGTATCTGCATGGCAGGGAAAAGGAGGTTGTGACGATTATGATGAGCTTGTTTGACGAAGAACAGATTATGAAAACTTATTGGAAAGATATGAGAAACACTCTTACGCAAGAGCTTACGCAAGAACTTACGCAAGAGCTTACGCAAGAGCTTTCTTATGAGAAAGACAGGGAAACAGCCGAAAAACTGATAAAAATGGGAAAGCTGTCACTGGAAGAAATTGCTTTATGCGTGCCGTCTTTGTCATTGGACGAATTAAGAGAAATAGAAGCCGAGATTATGCAGTTAGCATAATTACCAAAACAACTTAATATCAAAATAACAGCGTAAGGGCGCATGGAACAGTAAATTGTAAACCATGCGTCTTTCAATGCTTTGTGACAGGCCCTCTCCGTTCGGTCATTTGCAAATGTAGCAGGTAGCTGCACCCGCCAAAACTGAGACTTTAAATTATGAAAGTCGGTTCACACGCACACTCTTTAGACGGTGGCAAGTCAGGATTGCATGAAGTCAGGAAAGATGATAATATTAAATCCATGAATGATATAACGCAAACATGGACAAAAGGCAAAGAAGCAATCCCCCAATTTTATTTTTGACATTACGAACTGCCCGTTGCCGGAAGAAGATATTGAAGAGCAGATAAATGGACTGTATGCTTCACATCATACAAGGTTTGTGGAAAAAATAGTTGTAATGAAAAATGGGGAAATTCTGATAGCATATGAAAGAAAATAGAAAAGACCATCTGCCTGTCCGGTCAACCGGTTCAAGGAACCGGGACAATGGGGACGGGAAATGGTCTTCCTCTGATTATTTTATACCATACTTCTGAAAAAAATACAAGATAAGAAAATAAAGAATGTGCCGAAGACTATGGCTATCATGGCGAGAAAATGAATAAATTGGCGGGATTTTGTGTACAACTTTTACGAAATTGCGTAAAAATGTGTATAGAGAGTAAAAAAACCTTGAAATTTAAAAATCTTGGGTGTAAAGTAGTAAGAGTAAAAATTACATTTATGGAGGAGAAGGTGCTATGAAAGGAAAATTTATTAAAAAATTGACCGCATATGCTTTAGTAGCTGCTGTAGCAGCAACAACAGCGTTCACAGCATTTGCGGCAGAGTTTTCTGACAACTTCTGGGTTTCCGATGGTGTAAATTCAAATTCGGAAACACAGACAGGTACGGTTTCTTCAACGGATACGAATACCTCAACCTTGAACGATTTAAGGGATAAGATTGGCGGGATTACGATTGAACCGGCGACCGTAGAAGAACTGGAAGTGGGAGATACGACAACTCTTACGGCTTCCATTGAGGCGGCAGACGGCTATACGTTGACAGACGATGAATTGGCTGAAATTTATCCGCATATTAAGTGGAGAACAAGCAATTATGACATTGTGACGGTTGACGCAAGATTATCGGAAGGGCTTCAGTATTGCCCCATTAACGCAAAGGCAGCCGGCGAGGCTACAGTTACGGCAGGGCTTGACTTCGATAATGACGGTACGGATGACATGATTGCTTCAGTAAGCGTGACGGTAACCGGAGAACCGGAGGAAACCGAAGAAAAGACCGTTGAAGATGTTAAGGAAATTGCATGGAGCTGGGCGAATGAAAGCAATTTGGCATATGTAAAGCATACATATGATTTGGCTGACTATGTAGTTGTTACATATAATGATGGAACAACTGAAGCGGCAAGCGAAGCCGGCTTTGATATTACATTCAGCGTGCTTTCATCAGGCGTATCAAAGTATATAACGTTTGACGGCGAATCCTTAACGGTAAAGAAAGCAGACGCATCGATTGAATTAAAGGCGTCTTTGGATGGTACGGATTACACTGCTACGACAACAGTAAAAACTGATGCAGGTGTACCGGCTAAGAGTCTTACGGTAGACAAGAAATTAGAGTTAAATTTTGCTAATGGCAAAGAATATGTGCAGGATCCCTATTCAAAAGTAACGTTGACGGTAACGACAGCAGGCGGTAGTACGACGGATGAGATTACATGGACATCAAGTGATGAGTCGGTTGCATATGTGGATAACGTGGGCGATTTGTCAGGTAACAGTCAGACAGTTGAGATTCATGGTGAGTCAGTGGGTAAAGCAAAGATTACTGCTACGGCTACAAGCGGTAAGAAAGCAACCATAAGTGTGACGGTTAAGGCGGATTTAATTTCTATTGATAATGTATATGTTTCGTCCGAATCATGGTCAGGAAAGACAGAAACAATTACAGTGGAAAGAACACCGGCAGAAAACACGGATAAGCTTACGATTTACCTTACGGATGAAACAAATAAGAAAGCAGTAAAGATTAAGAACGACAATGTAACCTTTGCAAACGACCTGACAGCTTGGAACGGCGAAGTAAGCCTGACATTCAGCGCAAAGAGCAAGACAATAAACACAGACGCTACGGCTACGGTTACAGTTAAGCAGAGCAATGTTCAGATTGGCGATGTGACAAATTCCGATGCTACCGCCAGTGTATCAAAGAGAACCTTGAAGACGGTGACAAAGAATCCGGGAGATGAAGCTACATATCTTGCAACGCTTACAAATTATACAACTCCTGACACTGAAGCAGAAGCTCTTGAAACAGTATCATGGACATCAAGCAAGGAAGCCGTTGCTACAGTAAACGGTGGTACTGTGACAGTAGTTGGCACAGGTTCAACAAAGATTACGGCATCATCTGTATATCAGGCTTCAAATGGCAAGTACAAGGTTGCAAAATACAGCTTTACCGTAAAGGTTACGCCTGAGTGTGAAGCGATTGTGTTGAAGTCTGATACGGCAGCGATAGTGAGCGGCGGTAAGGTTACAATTAATGTGAAGCAGCAATTGCCGAAAAAGGCAGCAGATACCATTACATGGTATGTAAATGGCAATGCGGTTTCCGCAAGCAATGCTACGGATAAGAAGCTCACGCTTAACTACAGCGACTTGTTTAAATATGGCATAACCGAAAAAGGCGCTTATACGGTAACTGCGCAGACGGACAAGGGCGTTTATGCAGATGCGACACTTTATGTAGTTGGCAGCCTTGCTAAGAAGGTAACAGCTACTGTAGACGGCAGCAATAAGAAAGAACTTAAGGTTGGCGGCGACAGTGCGCAGATTACTTCAATCGTAACGCTTAAAGATAATACTGAAATTAAAGAGGACAGCAACAGCGAAGATTATGTTAAGTATTATACAGTAAACAAGGCTGGTGTTGTAAAGGTATCTGATGACGGTACAATTACGGCAATCGGTGAAGGTAAGGTTACTGTTAGTGCAGTGACAGCATCAGGTAAGGCTGGTAAGGTGACAATCACAGTTAAATAAATTAAGCAACAAGATTGTAATTTTTACACATATAGCAGAGCAAAATTCTTTAGAATTTTGCTCTGTTTTAGTATTTATACATTTGGAAAAATTTATTGACATAAAATGTACTGTTGCGTATAATAATACTAGAAGACAACAATGTCTAAAATAGTGTCCGCTCCCCGATATGCGGCTTATAAATGTTCGGGATTAAAATGTTTGTAAAGCCCTGTCGTAAGGCAGGGCTTTACTTGTACACGGGAGGAAGCTTTATGACCAATACTCAATTATTTTTCTTATCTGAGCAGTATTATCATGACTTTCCGGATGACAAACTGATGCAAAATAAGGATTCAATTGATGGCGTTCCTCATAACAGACCATATTTTTTTGCCTTTTTGGATACTCAAAATCCTGAAATATATTGGATTGTACCAATTTCGTCAAAATATGAAAAGTATAGAAAGATTGCGAATCAAAAAACGGTAAAATATGGCAAGTGTAATACAATTTGCTTTGGGACAGTACTGGGAAGAAATAGTGCTTTCCTGAAACAGCATACAAACACGAAAGGAGTATTCATATCATGTATAAGCTGATAGACGGAAAAAAAATCTCGCAGGAAATCAAGGATGAATTAAAGGTCAAGGTGTCAGACCTTAAGGCACAGGGGAAAAACATCTGCCTTGCGGTGATACAGGTGGGGAATGACCCCGCGTCAAGCGTATATGTAGGAAATAAGAAAAAGGCGTGCGCATACATAGGGATTGAGTCGCTTGCCTATGAGCTGCCCGAGGAAACATCACAGGAGGAGCTCTTGGCGCTTGTGAAAAAGCTGAATGAGGATGATAAGGTAAACGGTATTCTCGTACAGCTCCAGCTTCCGAAGCATATTGATGAGGAAATGGTTATCCAAACCATTGCGCCAGAAAAGGACGTGGATGGCTTTAACGAGAAGAATGTGGGCGCGCTGTGCGTAGGAAGCAAGGGATATGTGTCATGCACGCCGCTTGGCATTATTCAGCTTCTGAAGCGTTCAGGCGTGGAAATTGAAGGCAAAAACTGTGTGGTAATCGGCAGAAGCAATATTGTAGGGAAGCCGATGTCCCTTTTGCTGCTAAGGGAAAACGGCACTGTCACAATCTGCCATTCGAGGACTCAAAATATAAAGGAAATTACAAAGCAGGCTGATATTTTGGTGGTGGCTGTCGGTAAGCCGAAGTTTGTGGATGAAAGCTTTGTGAAGGAGGGCGCGGTCGTCATTGACGTAGGTATTCACAGGAATGAGAACAATAAGCTGTGCGGCGATGTTGATTTTGACAGAGTAGCTCCCCATACAAGCGCAATCACCCCCGTTCCCGGCGGTGTAGGTCCCATGACAATTGCAATGCTTATGAGCAACTGCGTAAGCTCCGTAGAATAAAAATCAGTGTGGTAAACTGCTTGGAATAAGGATTAATATGAATATACTTGAGAATAAAGGGTTGTGTAAAAAGCTCCAAACAGCAGCGATATGGGTGATTGTGGCAGGATTTTTGGGATTATACATATCACTGCTTTTTAACCACAATATTTGGACGGACGAAGCGTTTACCCTGCAATTAATTAAGGGGAACGCAGGAGAGATTATTGAAGGAACCGCCGAGGATGTGCACCCGCCCCTGTATTATCTGTACGCAAAGCTCTTTGCGGTGATTTTTGGCGATGCCCTGATTGTACAGAAGGCGGCGGCGATTGTCCCGATGCTGGCGACGCTCGTTTTGGGGGCAACGCTTATCAGAAAGAATTTTGGCGATAAGGCGGCGGTTTTATTTCTCCTCTTTTTGACCTGTATTCCCTGCACGATGGAATTTGCGGTTCAAGTCAGGATGTACTCTTTGGCGCTGTTTTTGGTCACGGTCTGCGGAGTCTATGCGTATTTGGCGTTCCGGGACGGAAAAAAGAAGGACTTTTTAGTAGCGGCGCTTAGCGGTTTGATGGCGGCATACACGCATTATTTTGCCTTTGTTTGCGTGATTGTCATTATGGGGCTGCTGCTGCTTGCGATTGTGATATGGAACAGGAAACGGCTGGCAGCATGGGCGGTATCGGCAGCGCTGATGATAATATGCTATCTGCCGTGGTTTCCCTATTTTATCCGCCAAATTCAAAACGTAGAGCAGGGCTATTGGATTTCTGAGATTACGGAAACGGTTGTCTGGGGGTATTTTACATGGGCGTTTGACTTAAGCCTTGTTCCCGGAGTAGTGTTTATTTTTTTGATAATCCTTAAGAGTGCAAGCACATATAATATCATTGAGATAGCGCTCAAAAGAGAGCAGACTCAAATATATGCGCTGCTGTGCATGCTCACGCCCGCGCTTACCGCCCTTTTAGGCGTGGCTGTTTCCTGCTTAGGGACGCCGATTTATCGCGACCAGTATATATTTCCGGCGCTCGGGATGCTGGCGCTGTTTTTTGCGATTGCGATGCGGGGGGCAAAAAATTGGATTTTAACGCCTGTTATTATCTTTTTGCTGTTTGTGGGGGCAATGCAGTACAAGGAGTGCTTTTATCAGGAATATTACAGCACGTATGTGCCGCAGACAGAGGAGTTCTTTGCTGAAAATCTGAAGGAAAACGATTATATTTTATATAACTGGGAGGATTTTGGCTTCATTTATGAATGTTATTTCCCCGAAAAGCAATTGAAATATTCTGAAACCTTTGATTTTTCCCGCGACTTCGATACGGCTTGGTTTTTGGATTCCGAATGGATGCCGGATATCGGGCAGGAGGTATTGGATGAAAACGGGCTTATCATGGAATATGTGGGACACTATGGAGTGGAGCATAACGAATTTGATATTTATAAGATATATAAAAAATAAAGAATGTGCCAATGGCACATTCTTTATTTTTTCAACCTCAAATGTCGTGGAAGCCCGTCAACCATCACCGGTGACAGCTCAGCCTGAATCAGAGGTCTGATATAGTGAACAAGCTCATCTGAAACATATGTATTATCTTCGGTAATCCACTCAAGCGGCACCTTCTTTTCGATGTTTGCAATCTTGTGTACATCCTGCGTGCTCGTGGTGCAGATATAGGGATCCTCGGAAACGCGGTCGAGTACGACAACCTTGCCCGTGTCGCCCTCAAAGGCAGCTTTCACTGCCGCGCCGCCCACCTGAAATGCTTCCGTGATATCAACGCGTGACGTCATATGTGAAGCGCATCTTTGGAGAGTGCTAAGCTCAATGGCTCGCGTCTTTACGCCCATCTCAGCGCCAAGCTTGTCGGCGAGGAACTTCGCGGCGCCCTGGAGCTGCTTATGTCCGAATGCGTCCACGAACTCCACATGGTCTGCAAGCTCAAATACATACCTGCCGTCTGCAACCTTGATACCTTCGGAAACTGCAATCACGATAGAGCGCCCGTTCTTGCCAAGCTCCTTAACCTTTGCCATAAACTTGTCAATATCAAAGGCTACCTCGGGAAGATAAATCAAATCAACGCCCTCGCAGTCCTCGCCTGCGGCAAGAGCAGTTGCGGCAGTAAGCCAGCCGGCGTTACGCCCCATGACTTCAATAATGGAAATGACAGGATAGTCATAAACAAGACCGTCCCGGATGATTTCCTTTGTGACAGACGCAATGAATTTTGCGGCGCTGCCGTATCCGGGCGTGTGATCCGTGCATGCAAGGTCATTGTCGATTGTCTTTGGCACACCCATGAACTTAATGTCGCTGCTGATCAGGATAGCGTAATCGGAAAGCTTTTTGATGGTGTCCATTGAATCGTTTCCGCCAATGTAGAAAAATGCCTCAATATCCAATTCCTTAAGTATTTCAAATATCTTATCGTAAACCTCTCTGTCATCCTTGATTTCAGGAAGCTTGTAACGGCATGAGCCGAGGAAGGAAGAGGGAGTGCGCTTTAACAGATCAATGTCCAAATCGGACATGATATGCTCTGACAGGTCAACATACTGCCTGTCAAGCAGACCCTTTATGCCATGCAGCATGCCATAAACCTTTCCCGCGCCGAGGTCTTTGGCTGTTTTAAATACGCCGACAAGACTTGAGTTGATTACGGATGTCGGACCTCCGGACTGACCTACGATTACATTACCATGCATAATGTTTCCTCCTATAATATAATACATCAATTTAGATAAAAAAATAACATACGGCGAGCATTTTTCCGTGTTTATTACTAAATTCAGTTTATCATGTATTAAAAAATATAACAATCATTTTGTTAAATTTTTTTGAGCGGCGCGGCAGTTTATTGTGGAAAAATTTACATGCTTTCAATTGCGGCCCGGTTTTGGGCGTGGTATACTTACCTTGTGGCGTATAGCCGCAAATTAAAAATTACAGGAGGTTTATGTCGTATGGAAAAATTCAGGAAGTATTTGGCTGAGGCAATCGGTACATGCGTGCTGGTCACTTTCGGCTGCGGCACGGCGTGTGCTGTCGGATGCGACAGCGCGGAGGGGAGCGGGTATATCCTTACGGCGCTCGCGTTCGGATTGGTGATTGTTGCGATGGCGTACAGCATCGGCAATATCTCGGGATGTCATATAAACCCTGCCGTTTCGCTCGCGATGCTTATCCGTAAGCAGCTGACGCCCGTGGATTTTGCGGGCTACGTAGTTGCTCAGCTGATCGGCTCCGCTGTCGGCTGCGTGATTTTGGGAATCGTGTTTGGGTTTGACTGCGGGTTTGGCGCAAATCAGATTCAGGACGGCTGGCTTTACGGCTCTGTCGGAACTGCACTGCTGGTGGAGCTTGTGCTTACGTTCGTATTCGTGCTTGCCGTAATCGGCGTTACAAGCAGAGAGGGAAACAGCGCGGCGGCAGGCATTGTAATCGGTCTTTCGCTCACGCTGGTACATATTCTCGGCATTGCCCTGACAGGCACGTCCGTTAATCCTGCAAGAAGCCTTATGCCCGCCATTTTTGCCGGAGGCGATGCGCTTTCGCAGGTGTGGATTTTTATTATAGCGCCCTTGGCAGGCGGCGCGCTTGCTGCCGTTGCGTATGGCTTTATGGATAAGAGCGGGGAGGCATAGATGTAAAGAAACTGACAAAGGGCGGTACATTGTATCGCCTTTTGGCGGGTTAAGGCGCCTTGGCGGAAAGGGTTTGTAAGCATGGTTACACAGGATGACATTGCAAGGAAATTAAATATATCCCGGACAACGGTATCACGGGCATTAAAGGGAAAAAATATCAGCGATGAAACTAAAATGAAGGTGCTTGAAGCCGCAAAAAGCATGGGATATATACCGAATACCGTAGCGACGGAGCTTGCAAGCAAAAGCAAAAAGACGGTTTATGTTTTTACGGTTGTCACGATTGATGAAGGATATGCAATGCATATGATAGACGGCATAAGGGAAGTCAATCAATTGTGGCGGGATTTTAATTTTCAGATTGAAATTGTGCTGACTGATATCAATAAAGAAGGAAATCAGTGCAGGGAACAGATAAAGCAGTTTTATGAGATTATTGAACAAAATCAGGTAAACGGAGTTATATTCAGCGCTCTCAGTAAGGAAAATATGGAAATTGTAAGGCAGGAATGTGAGAAACGGAATATACCGCTGATGACCTTGGATATGATATATTTTGACGACAGGCTCTGCCATGTTGGACCTGATTATTATGAGCTGGGAAAATATTCCGCTGCATATCTTTCGCAGCTTGTGATGAAAAAAGGGGAGATATTGACATTCAGCTATGATGAAGGTTATGAAATAGGCGAGCAGAGAATGAGAGGATTTTTAGCTAAGCTTGCGGAAAATCCCCGAATTCATGTCACAAATTTTGAGCTTGCCGAAATGAAAAAGGAAAACTATTGGGAGCTTCTTGACAGATATTTAAGCAAAATAAAACCGGCGGCAATTTATTCGCCTTATCATGCTGAGTATATAGCGGAGTATATAGAAACGCATGGCATTGATGGGGATGAATATGTTTTGATAGCAAACGGAATTAATGAAAACATAGAAAAATATCTGTTTGCAGGAGTCATTAACGGGATTGTGTCAGCCAGACCCTACTATTTGGGTGCTGTGGCGGCAAATAATTTCTTCAAATATTTTTACAGAACCAATGAAATGACAAGAGGCAGGATTGATGTGATGGTTGATATATATATTGCTGAAAATTATCAGAGATATGATAAGCTTTATTAGGCAAAAAGCAGAAAAGTAAAAAATGGTAATTTTGTATTGACAAATGTTCGCGCGCACATTATAATCATCTTATAAATAAAAGAGCATTAGCAAAGGCGCTAAGTGAAAGCTTAGTGTCTTTTTTTATCGTATAGGAAAATGCTCAGGGGCGTAATAGGAATGTTAGGAGGAAGCCGGTTATGAAAACGCTTTTTAAGTCAGCCTGCATTATAACAATGAATCTGGAAAGAAAAATATGGAATGAAGCGTCGCTGGTCGTGGAGGACGAACGCATTACTGCAATAGGCTCCGACGAGGATATCGCGGCTTTCGTGAATGCAGACCGGGTTATCGATTGTAAGGGTAAGGTATTGCTGCCCGGATTTATCAATACGCATACGCATCAGACGCTCAGCATTATCAGAGGCGTGGCTGAGGACATGGGGACGGCGCCGGCGTATACAAAATCCGTTCCGCAGGGTTATCAGCTTTCGGAACATGAAAGTTATGTGATGGCGCTTCTTGGCGCATGTGAAGCGCTGAAATTCGGTTCCACTTATATCGTGGATATGTATACAAACTGCTTTTCGAGCGCAAAAGCCTTTGATGAGCTTGGAATTCGCGCAAATGTATGCGAGATGGTCCACGATATGGATTTTTCTACCATATACAAAAGAGAATACAGGGCAGACGAACAATTAGGCGACGAATTGCTTGAAAAAAATGTGCAGCTTATGGAAAAGTGGAACAATCATCCATTGATTGACGTCTGTATGGGTTTACACGCACCGGATACATGTTCGGTTCCATTTATACAAAAGGTAGTCGGTGAGGCAAGGAAGAGGAAGGTAAAAATAACGACGCATCTTGCGCAGAGCAAGGGCGAGCTTCAGAGAGTCAGGGATATTTCAGGAGGTCTTTCAAGTGTTGCCTTTTATGAAAGCCGGGGGGTACTGGGTAATGACCTGATAGCGGCGCATTGCATTTATGTCGATGACAAAGATATTGAGCTGCTGAGAAAATATGGTGTAAACATAGCACATGTTCCCGAAGGCAATGCCAAGGGAGGAATGGCAGCTCCGCTAAAGGCTTTCCTTGATTCCGGTATTAATGTGACGCTTGGGACGGACAACGGTTCGGCAGACATGATTGATGCCATGAGAATCGGGTTATGCGTAAGCCGCGTGCGGGAAGACGGGTTTTCCGTGATGCCTATGGATTTTTTGGAAATGGCGACAATCAATGGCGCTAAGGCAGTGGGACGTGAAAAGGATTTAGGCTCGCTGGAGATAGGAAAGTCAGCGGACATATTGGTTTTAAATTTCAGAAAACCGCATTTGATTCCATGCCTGAACCCGGTTGGAACGCTTCTCCATACATGCATTGCCGACGATATCGAGAAGGTGTTTGTAAACGGCAGGATGCTCGTGGATAACGGTAAAATCCTTCAGCTTGACGAGGAGGATATTATCAGGGAGGCACAGGAGGTGGCGGAGTGCAAATGGCTTGCAGTCAATCACGAATTAAATAAAAATTACTTTTTAAAGCTGTAGCAGGATATATTTTCTTTCCGTGAATACGGCCGGTTTACGGCAGGATTTTATATAAATATACTTTATAAAAAGTGTAATTTCAAAAATGAAATGGAGGAAGAAGAGTGAAAAATAAATTTTTCACTCGGCAAGTTTGTGAGTGCGCGCTGCTTGCACAAACATTGCTTTATGCGCAAAAAGCAGCGCAGAAATGAGGTTAATTATGAAAAAACTGAAAAAATGGTTAAGTTTGGCGTTGGTGGCAGGCTGTATGGCAGCAATGGCAGGGTGCGGAAATAAAACCGCCGTAACAGGAGGGGTATCCGTGGATTCGCTTGAAGCCGAGGACAGCGCGATTGAAACAATAAAGGAAAGAGGAAAGCTGATTGTCGGCGTTAAATATGATGTTCCGAATTTTGGATATGATAATCCCGACACCGGGGAGCTGGAGGGAATGGAAATTGATTTGGCAAAGGAGCTGGCAAAAGAAATTCTGGGAGATGAGGATGCTGTGGAATTTGTGATGGTTACTGCCAAAACCAGAGGTCCGCTGATGGATTCGGGAGAGATTGACGTAACGATTGCAACAATGACGACAAATGAGGAGCGTCTTGCATCATATGCCCATACGGAGCCGTATTATACGGATATCGGTGCGGTGATGGTTATGAAAGACTCGGGGATAAGCAGCTTTGCCGAGCTTGACGGTAAGACAATCGGCGCTCCGCAGGGTTCGACCTCTCTCAATGATGCGATTGATAAGGCGGCGGAATACGGGTTTACGATTGAAACGGCAGAGTTTTCGACGATTGCAGACTGTAAGGCGGCGCTGGTCGCGGGGCGTGTTGACGGGATTACGAATGATTCCTGCATGCTGAACGGCCTTATGGATGATAACACAATGCTGCTTCCGGAAAAGTACCACAAACAGCAATACCGCATTTGGACAAAGCTCGGAAATGATTCAATAATTGAAGTTGCACAGAATATGCTGGATGAGATGAGTGAAAACGGAGAGCTTCAGGCGCTGTTTGACTCATGGGGACTGGAAGACTACGCGGACTATGAGGAATAGTATTACTATCAGGGATGGAGGAATGCATGATTAAAAAGTCATGTAAATATCGAATATGAAGGATATTATCAGAATTGAAGGTTTGACAAAAAATTATGAAGATATAAAGGTGCTCAAGGGAATCAATCTGTCAATTGCCAAAGGTCAGAAGGTGTCGGTGATAGGACCGTCCGGCTCGGGAAAATCAACCCTGATACGGTGCATGAATTATCTTGAGAAACCGACTGAAGGCAAGGTATATGTCAATGATTTAGACCTTGATAATAAACAAAATTAAAAAAAGGTCCGTAAAATGACCTCAATGGTATTTCAGCATTTTAATCTGTATCCCCATCTTACCGTGATGGAAAACCTCATTCTTGCGCCTATGAATGTTAAAAAAATAAGCTACAAGGATGCGCAGGATGACGGGTATGTATTTTTGGAAAAGGTCGGCTTGATAGATAAGGCAAATGTTTATCCGAGTCAGCTTTCGGGCGGGCAGCAGCAGAGGGTTGCGATTGCAAGAGCGTTGAACATGCACCCCGAGATACTTTTGTTTGATGAGCCTACATCGGCCTTGGATCCTGAAATGATACAGGAGGTTTTAGATGTTTTGACGAAGCTGGCGAAGGAAGACATCACAATGGTCGTTGTAACGCATGAGATGGGCTTTGCCCAAAATGTATCTGACAGAGTATTGTTTTTGGATGGCGGAGTCATTGTGGAGGACGGGACTCCCGAGCAGGTATTTGAGCATCCTAAAACAGAAAGGGTGAGCAGCTTTGTGGGCAAATTGCTCAGGTAGGTGGTAGTATGAATCCTTTTTCTTTATCAAAATGGGCTTTGCTCTTTGAAAACGGCGATTTGTTTTTTAAGGGAGCCTTATACACAATTTTATATTCTGCGGCAGGCTTGTTGGTTGCCTGCTTTTCGGGAATGATTTTGGCGCTTTTCAACATAAGCAGCAGCAGAATTTTGTCCGTATTCAGTAAGGCTGTTGTCAGGCTTGCGCAAAATATTCCGCAGGTTATTATGATTTTCTTTTTATACAATGTGTTTCCGATGATTGGCATTGTGATGTCGGTTTTTCAGATTGGCGTGTGGGGAGTCGGAATATATCAGGGCGCTTTCATATCGGAAACCTTCAGAGCCGGCATAGAAGCAATGCCGAAAGGACAGTGGGAGGCGGCGCAATCTCAGGGCTTAAGCTATGTGCAGACCTTAAGGCTGGTTATTCTGCCTCAGATGTTTAAGTCTGTCCTGCCTGCGTTTACAAATAATATTGTGAATTTCATTAAAAACACGTCTGTAATGGAAATGATTGCCGGCGGAGAGATTATGTATGTTGCCGATAGCTGGTCCTCTTATAATATGGCATACGGACCGGCATACGCCGTTACCGCACTTATTTATTTTATTCTTTGCTTTCCGCTTTCATCTCTGGCGAAGAGAATGGAAAAACAAAAGCAGACGGGAGGTAGGCTTGCATGAGTACGGGAACCCTCTTTAAGCTGTCAAGTATTCGATTTTTATTAAAGGGTCTTGGCACAACTCTCTATATTACATTACTGGTCGTACTGATAAGCTTAGCGGTAGGATTTATCTTTGCAATGATTTACTTATATGCGCCAAAGGCGTTTAAGATAATTGTAAAGGCATATATTGAGCTTTTCAGGAACACGCCTATGCTTTTGTGGATAATGGTCATAAGATTTTTGTTTCCGCTGCCGCTGCTTGTTTCGGGAATATTGTCAATGAGTCTGGTGACAATCTCGGGCATAGAGGAGGATTTCAGAAGCGGAATAAGCATGATTCCAAAGGGACAATGGGAGGCTGCACAGTCGCAGGGCTTGAGCAGATGGCAGACGCTGCGTCTGGTCATTCTGCCACAGGTTATAAAAAAGCTTCTTCCCATCCTGCTGACGGAAACCGTCACGGTGTTAAAGCAAAGCTCTTTTCTGGGGGCTATCGGCATACAGGATTTAACGGGTCAGGGAATGATTTTGGTAGGAAGAATGTCTGATATGACTCAGATAATCCTTACATATGCAGTTTTAGCGGCAATTTACTATATTTTAAATGATACCATCATACGCATTGCCGGAAGGTTGAGAAAAAAGCAGGCTTGACGGACAGGAGGGCTTGCAGCAGTGAATGGAGGCAGAAATGAAAAAAGTAATATTTGATGAAAAGGAACAGAAAAAAATAGGTATGCTTACTCCATAAATACTACATTGGAACCGATATGCTCCAATATGGTATACGGATTAGAGCAGGTTGTGACCATGCATTACGGGCGCTTCCGCGTCACAAAGATAGCTTTGGACGGCGATGCGCTTGCCCAGTTTGATACGGCTCCGATGATGGAGGCATCAGGACTTTTGGCAGATGCTGATGTGGATGTTATTGCGTGGAACGGCACTTCCGGAGGCTGGCTTGGATTTGATGTGGACAGAAGGCTTTGCGAAGATATTGAAAAAGAAACGGGAATTCCCGCCACTACCAGTAGGCTGTCCCAGTTAAAGGCATTTGACTTATACCATGTAAATAAAATTCACCTGATTACTCCCTACACGGAGGATATCAATGAACTGATTATAAAGGAATATGCCAAATCAGGGATTGAGGTTGTCAATTCCGTTTGCCTGAAACAGTTCGTGAACCGTTCCTTTGCGCTGGTAAGTCAGGAACGTATTCAGGAGATGTTTGACGAGGTATGTAAGGACAGGGCGGATGGAATAAGTGTTGTATGCACTAATCTGCCGGCAATGTGGAGTGTCCCCAGGATGGAAGAAAAATATGGAATGACAGTATATGATACGATTAATACCGTTGTGTGGGATTCATTAAAAATGGCTGGAATAAATCCTTCATTGGTAAAAGGATGGGGAAGGCTTTTTGGCTGATTTCCCGGCGCAAAGCATGTGCGGAATGGAGATTAATGGAAAAAACAGATTTATTGCTTACAAATGGAAACATCGTGACTGCCGATGAAACCTTTCCGGGAGTTATTGGAGTGAAGGACGGAAAAATTTCCTTCATCGGCAGCAGCAGCTTACATGTACAATTACATGTACAGGCAGACAGAGCGATCGACCTTTCGGGCAGATATATTCTGCCCGGAGTGATCGACCCGCATGTACATTTTCAGGATCCCGGCTTTACCGACAGGGAGGATTTTGAGCATGGAACCATGGCGGCGGCAGCAGGCGGCGTGACCACAGTGATTTCACCCCCCCTTGACTTTCCGCCGACTACAACCCTTGAAGCCGTGAAGGTGAAGGAGGATGCGTATAGAGGGAACGCCTACGTTGATTACGCAATCCATATCGGCGCAACCTCTGAAAATATAGAGCTTTTGCCGCAATTATGGAAACAGACGGGCGCTGCCGCCGTGAAGATGTTTATGTGCTTTTCCGTGGCGGAGTTTCCGTTCGTTCAGGATGAGGCAATGCTTCAGGTTTTGGAAACAGTCGCAGAGGCAGGCGCGGTGGCGATTATCCACGCCGAAAATGACGGAATGCTCAAGGCTATGGAGAAAAAGGTCAGGCGGACAGGCAAAAAAGACGGTGTCGCATACAATATGACGCACCCCGCAGAGGCGGAAATTGAAGCCATACAGCGTGCGATTTACTACCTGGAGATTACCGGAGCGGAGGGCGTCATATTACATGTAAGCACCGCAAGAGGGCTGGAGCTTATTCATGAGGCAAAGGAGCGCGGCGTTAAAGTGTGGGCGGAATCAGCTCCGCATCTGTTTCAGTTTACCGTGGACGATATGGTTCAAAAGGGTCCGTATCTGAAATTTTCCCCCGTTATGCACGATAAGGAAAATCAGGCGAAAATGTGGGAGCTTATGAAAAAGGGATATGTCGATTACATAGGCAGCGACCATTCTCCTTATACATTGGAAGAGAAAAAGCCGGGGGAAACCGACATATGGAAAGCGCCGAACGGTATTCCGGGAATAGAAACGAGCATGGCGGTATTTTTAAACGCGGTAAACGAAGGTAAAATTACCTTAAATCAGCTTGTAAAAATGACAAGCCATAATACCGCCCGGATTTACGGGCTTGCGCCAGCTAAGGGAACGATAACCGTTGGCAGCGACGCCGATTTTACGATTGTTGATTTAAATTTGAAAAAGGCACTGACGGAAAGTGACCTTAAATCGAAATGCAAATGGTCGCCCTACCTTGGAATGGAGCTTAAGGGCTGGCCTGTTATGACCATTGTCCGGGGAAATATTGTCTGCGAAAATGGCAAAATAACCGGAGCAAAGGGCTTTGGAAAGTATTTGAAACGTGGAGGAAAGCTATGAAAATAAGTTTACTTGAACCTATAGGAGTGCCGAAAAGTACGATTGACGAGCTGTCAAGGGGATTGGTCGAAAAGGGGCATGAATTTGTTTTTTATGATACAAAGACGACCGATATCGGGGAGCTTAAAAAAAGAAGCGAGGGCTGTGACATCGTTATGATTGCAAAGAATCCGTATCCGGCGCAGGTCATACAGGCTTGTGATGCTTTAAAAATGATTTCAATTGCATTTACCGGCATAGACCATGTCGGGACGGACGCGTGCAGGGAAAAAAATATCATGCTCTGCAATGCGGCGGGATATTCCGACCGGACAGTGGCGGAGCTTGTGATAGGCATGGCAATAGACGCTTTAAGGAATGTGGCTAAGGCAAATCAGGTCGTGCGAAGCGGCGGGACGAGCGCCGGAATCGGAGGCAGGGAGATATGCGGAAGGACTGTCGGCATAATAGGGCTTGGAAGGATAGGCATGATGTGTGCAAAGCTGTTTCTTGCATTTGGCGCGAAGGTAATCGCGTATAACCGCAGTCAGTCTGAGGAAGCTCTGAGCTTGGGAATCGAATACAGGAGCATTGAGGAGGTAATGTCCGAAAGCGATATCATATCGTTAAACCTGCCGCTAAACGCCGGGACGAGGGGCTTTATCAGCACCGACCTGATTGCAGAGATGAAGCCGGACGCCGTTTTTATCAACTGCGCAAGAGGTCCGATTGTGGATAACGCCGCGCTTGCCGCAGCGCTGAATGAGGATAAATTGGGTTTTGCGTGTGTGGATGTGTTTGATATGGAGCCGCCCATTCCGCAGGACTATCCGCTGCTGCATGCAAAAAATACGCTTCTGACGCCGCATCAGGCATTTATATCAGAGGAATCCATGCTGCGCAGGGCAAGGCTTGTGTTTGAGAATGTATATGCATACTTGGATGGAAATCCGATAAACGTATGTCATATATAATAAGGGTGGAGGGAAGAACCAACTTTGTTGGTTCTGCAAGTTTGTGACTGCGCGCTACTTGCACAAACATTGCGTTATGCGCAAAGAGCAGCGCAGAAATGGGGTGGGAACATGATTAGCGCGGACAGAGTACAGAAGCGTCTTGATGAAATATATGCATGCGGAGCCCAAAATGACGGTACGCACAGCCGTATTGCGTTTGGAAGCGAGGATAAAAGAGGCAGAGAAATTTTTATTTCATATCTGAATAAGCTGGGATTAACGGCAAAGCAGGATTTGGCAGGAAATCTGATTGCGCGGTGGGACGGGCGAAACCCCGACCTGCCGCCTATCATGATGGGCTCACATCTTGACACGGTTCCAAACGGCGGAAAATTTGACGGCGCATACGGCTGCGTGGGTGCGCTGGAGGTTGTGGAAGCGCTGATGGAAAGTGGAGAGCGCTTATATCATCCGATAGAGATTATCGTGTTTGCCGATGAGGAGGGCGTGCGCTTCGGGAAGGGTCTTTCGGGCAGCAACGCTATATCGGGTCAGCCGCTCATCGGATTTCACGCGGAGGATTGTGACGCGCAGGGCAAAAGCCGCAGGGAGGTAATGGGCGGCTGCGGCATTGATTTTGACCGTATGCAGGAAGCGGCGAGGAAAAAGGAAGAGGTTGCCTGCTTTCTTGAAATGCATGTAGAGCAGGGGCGGGCTTTGGAAAAGGCGGAGAAAAAAATCGGCGTTGTGACGGCAATTGCCGGAGTCAGCCGCTTTCAGATTATCGTAACGGGAGAAACCAACCATTCCGGCTCCACGATGATGCCGGACCGTAAGGATGCTCTTGTGGGAGCCGCCGGCTTTATCAGTCAGATTCCGGAGATAGTCGCGCGCTGCGGCAGCGAGTATGCAGTCGGCACCGTTGGCAGGATTGCGGCGGTTCCCGGCTCCGTAAATGTCATTCCGGGAAAGGTGGAGTTTACGCTGGAAGTCCGCGAACAGACAGACGAAAGCAGGGCATTGATCAACAGCAGCTTATTTGCAGCCATGGATAAAATATGTGAGAAGAGCGGGCTGCAATATGAAGCGAGGACAATTGCGGATTACGCGTGCGCGCCGATGGATGCGGGCATTGTGGAAACTATTGATAAAATCTGCGCGGAAGCCGGATATTCCCATTGCAGGATGCCGAGCGGAGCGTTTCACGATGCAATGTTCATGACAAGGTCATTCCCGACAGGCATGATATTTGTGCCCAGCAGAGGAGGAATAAGCCATTCGCCGTTGGAATTTACTGCGCCTGAAGATATTCAGGCAGGCTGTGAGGTATTGTACCGCACGGTAAAGGAGCTGGATAAAAGTCTGCAATTCAGCAGCTGATTTGTCAGAAAATTCAGAAAACAATATACAAAATGACTGAAACAAGCTGTGAAAAATAACGGTATTTGCAAAAATGCCAAAAATCGCTTGAAAAGTTAAAAAAAATGGTGCTATCTTATAATTACACAAAGGAAAACAAAAGCAAAAGATATAAAAAGATATAAAAAGATATAAATATCTTTAATCTTTAATCTTTAGCTTAATCTTAAATCCTAATATTTTCGGTAGCTGCAGACAATAGCTATAAAGGGATAAAAAGAAAGGAGCTGAGTCCAATGGGTGCTTTACAAGCCTTCAACTGATGAAAAAGAAATCCTTAATAAATATGTGAATAAGAAAAAGCGGATGAGGTCGCAAAGAAGAAGTTAAGAGAATATTCAAAAAGTAATCCGATGAAGGTTAAGAAAAAATTTCCGGTAAATAAAAAAGGAAAAATAAATTCGGCGCAGGAATAAAAAAGAAAAGGTTCCGATAAAAAATAAGCCGAGAAAGAGGAAAAGAAATTGAATATAGAAGAAGCAATATAGAGCGGTCGTTGTATCACGAAAAGGATATGGCGGTCGCTCTTAGTCGGTTCCTCCAAAAGAAAATATAAGCAGATGCCGTACTTGATGAAACAGGCGAAATGTGGTAACGTAAAAGGGAAAAATAAATAGGAGGATGGTAGAAATGGTTTCGCAGGAATATAAGGATATGCTTGGAGCAAAGTCGGTTATCAGGGAGCTGTCGGAATGGGGCGGCAGACGCGCGCGGGAAATAGGCGCGCAGAATGTGTTTGATTTCAGTCTTGGCAACCCATCCGTGCCTGTGCCGCAGCAGCTTACGGATAAAATGATAGAGCTTTTGCAGACAAGGGACACCATGGAGCTGCACGGCTACAGCCAGTCACAGGGGATTGTGGCGGTGCGGGAGAAGTTTGCCGGATATTTAAACAAAACATTTGGCATGGATTATACGGCGGAGCACATTTTTATGACCACGGGAGCGGCAGGTGCGGTGGCGCACGCCGCAAGGGCGGTAACGCAGCCCGGGGATGAGGTTATCACCTTTGCGCCCTATTTTCCCGAATATAATCATTAC
The DNA here is from genome assembly GCA_021202335.1 of Lachnospiraceae bacterium. GTDB lineage: Bacteria > Bacillota > Clostridia > Lachnospirales > Lachnospiraceae > COE1. The sequence goes on along the minus strand of JAJQDE010000044.1, from coordinate 8,554 downwards.
ATCAATCAGACAGGCGCGGTCTTAAAGGTAGTGCCTGCCGACACAAAGCAGTTCCAGATTAATTTTGATGAATTTGAAAGGCTTTTAAATCCAAAGACGATGGCGGTGCTGATAAATACTCCCAATAATCCTTCGGGCACGGTTTATTCCACGGAAACAATAAGGCGGCTTGCCGCAGTTTTGGAGGAAAAACAGAGGGAATACGGGCATGATATTTTTATCATATCGGACGAGCCTTACAGGGATATTATTTTTGAAGGCGTTGACTCGCCCTATGTGTCAAAATTTTATGATAATACGCTTTCCTGCTATTCTTTTGCAAAATCACTGTCCATTCCCGGAGAGCGGCTCGGGTATGTGGCGGCAAATCCGAAATGCACGGACAGCGGATTGATTTCCGCGATGTGCGCTCAGATTTCAAGAGGAATCGGTCATAATTGCCCGCCATCGCTCATACAGATAGCAGTAGCGGAGGTGCTGGGGCTTACATCGGACTTGTCGGTGTATGAAACAAACATGAATATCATTTATGACACGCTTGTTGACCTGGGCTTTGAGGTTGTGAAGCCGGGAGGAACCTTCTATATCTTCCCGAAAGCGCTTGAGGAGGATGCGGAGTCCTTCTGCAAAAAAGCGATGAAGTATGACCTTGTGCTGGTGCCTGCCGATACCTTCGGGTGCCCGGGGTATTTCCGCATGGCATACTGTATTGAAACGGAGAAGGTGGAGCGCGCAATGGAGGCGCTTAGGAGATTTGTGAGAATGGAGTATGGGAAATGATAGAGCTTTTAAAGGCGGTGCTGTTTGGAATTGTGGAGGGCATAACCGAATGGCTGCCGGTAAGCAGCACGGGACATATGATTATTTTGGATGAGTTTGTAAAGCTTGACTGCACTCAGGAATTTCTTGACATGTTTTTGGTGGTCATACAGCTTGGCGCTATCTTAGCGGTGGTCATTCTCTTTTGGGGGACTATTTTTCCGTTTCAGCTTAGGGACAGATCAAAGCCAGTGATTGAAACGGATAAAATCGTGCTTTGGCTGAAAATCATTGTGGCGTGTATTCCCGCGGCAATCGTGGGGCTGCTGTTTGACGATATTTTCGAGGAGCTTTTTTACCATGCAATTCCCGTGGCGATTGCACTGATTGTTTTCGGCGTGGCATTTATTATCGTAGAAAGAAGAAATAAGGGAAAGGCTTTCAAAATAGAAACGCTTGATGGCATCGGCTTCAAGACGGCGTTTATTATCGGGCTTTTCCAACTGATTGCGGCGATTTTCCCCGGAACCTCGCGCTCCGGCGCGACCATCGTGGGCGCGCTGCTGATTGGCGTGTCGAGAAGCGCGGCGGCGGAGTTTACTTTCCTGCTTGCCATTCCGGTCATGTTTGGCGCAAGCCTCCTGAAGCTGGTAAAATTCGGCTTCGGCTTTTCGGCGCTTGAAGCAGGCGTCCTGCTTGTGGGAATGTTTGTGGCGTTTGCGGTATCGCTTTTTGTCATAAAATTCCTGATGGATTATATTAAAAAACATGATTTTCAAGTGTTTGGCTGGTATCGAATAGCGCTTGGCATTGCGGTGCTTGCGCTTGGCGCGTGCGGTGTGATTACGATATAATGAACGCAGTACCTGCGTTCATCAGCAAGTTTCTGCGAAACTTGCGGTATGCGCAAAGAACGGCTAAATAAAAGGAGCGACAGCTTTAGCTGTGCTCCTTTTTCTTGTGCGCCTTGCGGCGCACGTTTCTAATGGGTGAAAGTCCCTAATCCGCCCTAGTAGTGGGAAGGATACAGCCGAGAGCAAGGGTGTCCATCGTGAGGTGGAATCTGAAGGAAGCTGGAGGCAAATTTCTGGTCTGACGTACAGAAATCACATCAGGCAATAGTTAAGGATAAGGTTGCCAAACAAACCAAAGTCCAATAACTACTCGGAATTAACTATTGTAAATGTGGCAGATATATGGAGAGAAAGAAACGTGTGGTACCAAGGGAGGTCTTGCCAGCAAGCGAAAACAGCGTATGAAGCTTGTAGTAACAACGAATGGCAAGAAGTCAGCAGAGGTCATAGTAAACCGACGGTTGCAAACGTCGGCGAAGGACTGAACTTTAGGAGATGTGAGTAAATGAATGTAACCAAAGATGGATTTAAGGACAGACAACTTCATATAGAGGACTATCTGCAAGTGATATCTGCGGAACAGAAAGAGCATGCAGAAGTGTCCGCCCATCAGAGGATTGCTGAAAACAACGACATCATCACAGACTTTTGGACGAACAATCTATTGGAATTGATTTTGCGGAATGACAACTTAAATAATGCCTATAAAAGAGTGAAGTCAAATAAAGGAGCAGGCGGAACCGACGGAATGCAGGTGGATGAACTTTTGCCCTACCTTAGAGAAAACCGGCAGACTTTAATCCAGGAGATAAGGGATGGCAGATATAAGCCCAACCCGGTTCGCAGGGTAGAAATACCAAAAGAAACAAAAGGCGAGTATAGAAAGCTTGGAGTGCCAACCGTGGCAGACCGCGTAATACAGCAGGCTATCACACAGGAATTAACGCCCATATATGAGGGGCAATTCTCGGAAAACAGCTTTGGCTTTCGACCAAAAAGAGGAGCACACGATGCTCTCAGACAATGCCAAAAGAATGTAAATGACGGATATGTATATGTAGTAGATATGGACTTGGAAAAGTTCTTTGATACGGTATGCCGGTCAAAGCTAATTGAGGTATTGTCAAGAACCATCAAAGACGGCAGAGTCATATCCCTGATACACAAATATCTCAATGCCGGAGTAATGGTAAAGGGAATGTTTGAACGTACAGAAATGGGAATGCCGCAAGGCGGACCGCTAAGCCCTCTATTAAGCAACATCATGCTAAACGAGTTAGACAAGGAACTGGAACGCAGGGGACATAGGTTTGTCCGCTATGCAGATGACTGTATGATATTCTGCAAGAGCAAAAAGAGCGCAGAAAGAACCTTGGAAAACATCATACCGTTTATCGAGGGGAAATTATTCCTAAAAGTAAACAGGAAGAAAACAGTTGTGGCACATATCAGCAAAGTGAAATATCTGGGATACACATTTTACAGATACAAAGGAAAATGCAGATTCAGGGTGCACAAGAAGTCAGTTGACAAGATGAAGAAGAGAATCAGGGAGTTGACGGACAGGAACAACGGCATGAGCAATGCGAAAAGGGAAGAAAAATATCAACAGTATGTGAGAGGGTGGATAAATTATTTCAAACTCGCAGACATGAGGAAGCTTCTAAAAGGTATTGACGAATGGGCAAGGCGAAGGATACGGGCTGTCTACTGGAAACAATGGAAGAAAGTCAGAACAAAGTACAGAATGCTCAGGGCATTAAAGCTGGAGCACTGGAGAGCAATGGAGCTTGCCAACAGCCGTAAGGGGATATGGAGAATGGCGAAAGTGCTGAACCGGATATTCTCGAATAAAATAATAGCCAAGCTGGGATATATGTCCATGCTTGACTATTATCTAAAAGTTTGTGAAAACTAAAGAACCGCCGTGTACCGAACGGTACGAGAGGACGGCTAATCAATTAATGGTTAGCATCCTACTCGATTAGCCATGCTCCTTGGCTTTATTTTCGCAGCATTTTCTTATCAAATTCCGCGTTAAAGAAATAGTAGTTATTGTGGTCAAGCTTTTCCTTGGTCATTTCAAGAGCTTCGCCGAAACGTTGAAAATGTACTATTTCCCTTTCGCGAAGATATTTAAGCGGAGCGCGCACATCGGGGTCGTCGATGACACGCAGCAGGTTTTCATAAACGGTACGCGCCTTTTGCTCTGCAGCCATATCCTCAAATAAATCCGCAAAGGTATCGCCCTTTGACTGAAATTCCAGTGACGTGAAAGGCACCCCTGCGGCTGCCTGCGGCCACAGCCCCGAGGTGTGGTCAACATAGTAAGCGTCAAAGCCGGCAGTTTTTGCCTGCTCAGGCGTCAGGTTTTTGGTAAGCTGATAAACCATTGCGCAGATAATTTCCATATGATTAATTTCTTCCGTTCCGATATCCGTCAACAGCCCGCCGACCTTCTTGACCGGCATTGAATAGCGCTGCGCAAGATATCTCATGGACGCGGAAAGCTCGCCGTCCGGTCCGCCGTACTGGCTTATGATGAGCTGCGCTGTTTTGGGGCATGTTTTTGTAATCTTAACAGGGTATTGAAGTCGTTTTTCATAAGCCCACATTATAATAATCCTCCTTGCTCTGATTCACTTCCGAACGGATCCCATGGCAAAGGACCCTCGTCCCACTCATACTGATTTGAGTTAGGGATTCCGGTAACAATGGAAAGCTGTGTCAGCGGATGGTATTGCCCGGCATATTGGGCAAGACCGTCAAGACGCTGCTGCAAAAGCTCCTTCATCAGCTTAATGCCGTGTGGGCAGTCGGGATGCGTGTCGAGATAAAGGGTCAGGTCGTTTACGGCAAAACCAACCTTGCAGACCTCTCTGAGCGCTTTTTCATGTTCGGTTGCTTTTGTCGCCGCCGGTTTGTCACGGAAAGGGCTGGGAATATCCTCCGCGTCAAAAAAGTTCAAATTCAAACAAGGAAAAAGAGTACCGCTGTATATGGCGGTGGCAAGATCGTAAGGCTCGCACCATTCCTGCATGGGAACGGATGCCATTGCTAAGGTTTGGGGGGTACACCCGCACGCATTTTGCTCCTTCATAGTAATCCTCCAAAACAAGCATTGCTTGTTTTTGCAAGCTCTGCTTGTTTTTGCAAGCTCTGCTTGTTTTTATAAGCTCTGCTTGTTTTTGCTTTGCTGAACAATCAGTTACAGTTCTAGTTTCTGTGCCAATGGAGAAAACTATTCCGGTAAAATTAAGGAGCCCTGCTTTACTGCGTGACATATGCCGAAATTACGTCCCAAACTGCCGGGTCTTCAATACCGAGCTTCCAGCTTGCCACGCCCTTGATGCCCTGGCTCTGCATAACCTGAAGCTTTACCTGAATGGAGCTGACATCCTCCAGCCAGCATTGATAAACGGTGTCGCCGGATTGGTATTCTGCATAATTTTGGCAATATTCGTCCATCCACACGGGAGTAACGCCTGTCCGCTCAATCCAATCCTGCTGCGAGGACATGGTGAGCGTTGACGCGGTAAGCCCGTCGGGACCTGACGCCCATACGCGCGTATAGAACGGAATGGCGTTGATAATCTTTTCGGCAGGGACTGATTCCTTTGTATTTACAATGCCGTTTTCCACGAAATCAATGGATGCGTTAGAGCCTGCGACTCCGCCGCCCACATAGTGTTCGTCATAGCCCATGATGATAACGTAATCAACGACAATACCCTGCTCCTTTCTGTTATAATGGGCGGTGTATTCACTCGGAACAAAATTGTCAACCGAAAGAACGACGCCGCGCTTTCGCGTTTCTATGGAAAGCTCGCGCAGAAACTGTACAAAATGAGTGCCTGCGGGGTTTTTAACCTTTTCAAAGTCGATATTAATGCCGTCAAGACCATAAGCGTCAACCTGTGCCATAAGTCCGTCTATCAAAGTGCGGCGGTTTGCTGAGGATGATAAAAGCTCCACGAAATCAATCGACACACCAAATAAATCCTCGCTGTCCACATCGGTAACAAGCGCCCAAACCTCTATGCCAAGCTCATGCGCCTTATTAACATATGAAGCGTTGGCAAGGCTTGTGAAGCTGCCGCTGCTGTCGCTTAAGCGAAACCATGTAGGAGATACCACATTTACGGATTTGGATGCGCTTAGCGCATTGGCAAGGTAATTGCCGTCAACTTCCTCAAAAACCTGATGAAAGGTGAGATTGATCGTGCCCTCCTTTTCGACATTATGATAGACAAGCTCTTCAAAGCCTGTATTGCATACGCGCTGTGCGACGCTTTCGTCAGTTAAAAATTTATTTTCAACATATCCTATTATCGAGTCGGCAGTTTTTACCTTAGTCCAATTTTCCATTTTTTCAAGAATGGTCACATGGTCGCCGGCGGCAAGCTCCTGCAAAACGGCGCTCTTTCTGCCGCCCTGGTAGCGGACGGCGGTCTTTTTTGAGAGCGTCGCATAGGTATATTCGTCCCACTGCGTGTACACCTGCACATGCAGCGGCTCGTCATACAGATAATACTCAAGGTTGGAAAATTTTTGAACGTAATCGGCAGCAATATAAAGAACGTCGCCGTCATAAAACGCCGCCCGGTAGCCGAGCTCCTCGGGGACGTCTGAAATATACATAAGATTGCTGCCCTCACCGATATTTATTTTCACTACGTCCGTGTCTGTGGTAAACAGCAGCACAAGCTCGTCACTGTTTACGTAAAAACGGTCCGTAAAATATTTTTCTACTGTTGAAAGCGTAAAATAGCATAAGCCGTCGGCATATTTTGCCATTTCCTCCACAATTTCATCCTGCATTACAATAGCCGTGTCATCGGCCTGTGTAATGCCGAAATAGCTGTCCATATCAGCCCGTTCCTTAGAATATGAAAAGCGGCCGTAGAGCATACTTCCAATTGCTGCCGCGGCAACTAAAATAATGAGAACGACAGGGACAAGTATCGTAATAATTCTTTTTTTCATTCGGATACCTCCAATCGTTCTCATTATAACAAACTATTAAAGCTTCGTACACAAAAAGTTGTTGTGTTTCAATGAATTTTGGATTTTAAGGCTTTAACATTTTTAATAAATGTAACTTTTTTACATGTAAAAATTTTACGTGTAAAAATTTTACATGTAAAAGCTTCTACCATTTTGACGCCGCATATGCTATAATGAACGCAAGAACTGCGTTCATCAGCAAGTTTCTGCGAAACTTGCGGTATGCGCAAAGGACTGCGCAACAAAGATGCTATACTGTACGCAAAAACCCGCAAATAGAATGGCGCACGGCGGCTTACCGGGTACCGGACAATGAATATGTGGCTGCCCGCGTGAAAAGATATGCCGATTAAGAGGGGGCTAATCGAAGTTAAAAATTGCCAAAGTCCAAAAGTCTTTTGTGATATATAAAAAGTTGAAAAAGATGTCTGAAACATGTACCTGTTGTCAGATAAATGTTATATAATAAATATGGATAATAAACGTACAAAGTATTGGAAAAATATTTTTTTGCCAATCCGCACACGCTAATAAGACAATGAAATAAAAATCAGCCTGTGCGCCGGGCAGCCAATATCTTAAACATGTATAACAACAATTTCCGACGCGTTGAACCCTCCTTTCCAGTACGGTTTTGCCGCAGGAACATCTTACAAGTAAATTATTAGCATAAAATAAAATTTTATGCAGAATGAAATGTAAAAATTTTACCAAAATGTAAAAATCAGTACGATTATTAACGATAATGTGTGTTATTTTGACATTGGTTTACGTAAATACAGACAGTCCGGTCCGCCCGGGATAATTAACGAAAACGTTAATCTAAAAATAATATAAAATTTTTTTAAACAGGTGTTATACACTATTGACTTAGACTTTCCGACATTATAAGATAAGGAGAAGGTTGAACAGTCGGTATAATTCTTGGTTTTAGTGAGGATGTGAAAAAGATTATGAAGATTGAAAAAGTGAACGACCATCAAATTCGCTGCACCCTGACCAAGGCAGATTTGGCAGATCGCGAGCTGAAAATAAGCGAGCTTGCGTACGGCACTGAAAAGGCAAAAAATCTTTTCAGGGATATGATGCAGCAGGCCTCATATGAATTTGGATTTGATGCGGATGACATTCCGCTTATGATAGAAGCCATTCCGCTCAACTCTGAGTGCATAGTCCTTGTCATTACGAAGGTTGAGGACCCTGAGGAGCTGGACACGCGCTTTTCAAAGTTTGCGCCTTCTGCCACGGACGATGATGACGATGAGTACGATGATACGATCAGCGGCATGCTGCAGAGCATTTCTGAAGGCGCGGACGATGTGCGGGATCTGTTTCGGAAAATTCACGACGGTTCCCTTGCGGACACTATCGCAAATACGATGGAGGCGCTTACTGACACGGGAACCGGCGGAAACAGGCAGAAGCCGGTGCAGGAGCTTGAGCTTGAACTCACGCGCATATATGTGTTTGAAAGCCTCAATCAGGTAACGCGTCTTGCGCATGTGCTGCAAGGGCATTACACGGGCAGGAATTCACTTTACAAAAATGAAAAGCAGTCCAACTATATGCTTGTGGTAACACAGTCTGAGCATACGCCCGAGGAGTTTAATAAAATCTGTAATATGCTTTCCGAATACGGAAGCCCGGAAAAGCTCGGCACCGCAAGCGAGGCATATATGGAAGAGCATTATGAGCCGGTCATCAAGGATAATGCGGTTCAGGTATTGGCGAAAATATAATATATAATATATGAAAAGAAAATAAAAAACTCCGGTGCTGCGATGTGCGGCATTGGAGTTTTTTTATTTGTCGTATAGGAAAGTTCGTCCTATACGATAAAACGCTCTGCGTGGATGCGCACTCGCACAAAGGTGAAATATGTCGCAAGCGACCGCGCTCGGCGCAAGAATGTGCCGTGTCTCGTATACACATCT
>JAJQDE010000056.1 GCA_021202335.1 Lachnospiraceae bacterium | reverse complement strand
CCTGTATTTGGAGCATACACGAATATTCAAAAAAATGCAATGGAAAATGTAAAAATCAATACAATATTGACATATTAACGCAGTTTGCATAAGAAGGAACCGTATACTAAAATAACGGCGTAGGGGCATGCAACACAATATAGTGTATACAATATAGGAATAAAGTAATTGACAAATGCTATATGTAATAATATACTTCCTATTGCGTCGGGTCGCATGGATGAATAATCATATGAAGGAGCGTTGGAGCATATGGAGAGATTGTTTGAAATTATTGAGGAGCAACTGCATTTATCGGGTATGGAGCTTAGTGAGGACTTATCGCTCAGTGATGATTTGGGCGCGGATTCAGTTGATTTGGCGGAGCTTGTAATGGCGCTTGAGGATGAGTACGGCATTGAACTGCAGTCCGAGGAGCTTGATAAGCGCGTTAATACGATTGGTGATATGATAGCGTACCTGAACGAACAGGGCGTTGATGTATAATGAACGCGCGTTCACCGGCAAGTGTGATACACGGATTCCTTAGTTCTTTTTTGGCGCCTCCGGCATAAATTTTAATAATGTAACGGATAAAAGGATTGTGGCGTTGATGAATTATTTATGGGGCGGAATGTTGATTGCGGGAATTGTTTACGGGGTGATTACGGGGAACATACAGGGCATAACTGACGCTGTGATTTCATCCTCAAAGGAAGCGGTGACGCTGGGAATCTCGATGCTGGGAATTGTCGCGTTTTGGACAGGGCTTATGGAGGTAGCGGACGAGGCGGGAATCATATCGGGAATGACAAAGGCAATTGCGCCGATTATGCATTTTCTCTTTCCTAATATTCCAAAGCAGCACAAAGCGCTGGATTCCCTTTCGACTAATTTTGTGGCAAATATACTGGGGCTTGGCTGGGCGGCTACTCCCGCGGGGCTTCGGGCAATGGCGGATTTGCAGGAGCTTGAACGGGAGCGCGGAAACAGGGAGTATACGGGGAACCAAAGCGTCAGGAGTGCCAGCGACGAGATGTGCGTGTTTTTGGTGATGAATATTTCCTCACTGCAATTGATTCCTGTTAATATTATCGCGTACCGCAGTCAGTATGGGAGCGCGAATCCGGCAGCAGTGATTGCGCCTGCGATTGTGGCAACATTTTTTAGTACGGTGGTGGCAGTGATATATTGTAAAGTGATTGTGGCTAAAACAAAATAATTTAGGCTATAGGATAATAAGTGATAAAAAGTGTACAGGATATGTCTTTAGAGGACAGAACAAACTTTGTTTGTTCTAGCTATTTGTGCCGGGGCGTCACAAATAGCTTTGATGGCATCACGTCGCTAACGCTCCAGAATGAAGATTAAAATAGAGATATGGCATGCTGCAGAGAAACTACTTAACTGATGTAAAAAAAATACAGAATTAATTGCGTGTTTTAAGTTAATGTGTATAATAATATATTAAGTGGTTATTTTTATACATGGAGGAAATAAAGATGTTGGCACAGTTTAAAGTTAGAAATTATAAAAATTTTAGAGATGAACTGGAGTTTTCACTGGAATCAGCGAAAAATTATGAATTTAATCAGAAAGCAATTCAAAATGGAATCATAAAAGATTCTGTTATTATTGGGTATAATGCTTCCGGTAAGACAAATTTGGGATTTGCCATAATGGATATTATTATTCATTTAACAGATAAAAGAGAACGAGAAACATCAAGTTTATTTTATTCTAATTTATATAATCAAGATGATATAGTAGTTTTTGTGTATAAATTTAAGTTTGATTCTTCCTACGTAGAGTATGCTTATGAAAAGAAAAATCCACAACAGGTTGTCAGGGAATGTGTTAAAGTTGATGGCAAAAAAATCATAATCAATGATGAGAATACACATATTGTTAACTTGAAGGGTTCGGAAACACTAAATTTGGATAATTGGGATTCTTCTATTTCACTTGTTAAATATATTTATGCAAATACGATATTGGATAGAGAAGATAAAGATTGCCGGTTATTTATAAAATTTATGAAATTTGTAAACCAAATGCTTTGGTTTAGCAGTACAGAGAGGCTGAGAGCCGTAGGGGCTAATGCGGCTGGCGGTAATATGCTTGAAAATATATGCGATTTAAAAAATGGTGTTGAAAGTCTGGAGAATTTTTTACATGAAGTGAAATTACCATTTAGACTTTTGGAAAAGGACACAGGAGAAGGAAAAACCATTTATTGTAAAGTAGGGGATAAAGAAGTGCCATTTGCACCATTAATGTCAAGTGGAACAAGGGCATTGGTTTTCCTGTATCTGTGGTATACGCAAAAAGAAGATTTTTCGTTTATTTTTATTGATGAGTTCGATGCTTTTTATCATACCAATTTATCAATAGCTGTCATTCATAAGCTGATGATGGAAGATAACATACAAGTAGTCTTTACTTCTCATAATACAGACATTATATCTAATGAGCTTTTGCGTCCTGACTGTTATTTTATATTAGATGATAATAGGATTCAACCATTTTGCAATTTGACTGATAAGTCTCTAAGAGAGGCACATAATCTTCAAAAAATGTACAAAGCAGGAGCTTTTTATGAACAATAGGAAGAAAGTAATTTTTATTTACGAGGGTGTGAAAGCAGAAGAAAAGATATTGAACAATATGAATAAAATTTTCTTTTCTTCAACAACAGATATATCTATATTAAATTGTCCCGCTGATGGAAATATTTATATGTTGTGGACAAGATTGAAAAAAGATGAATTTGAAACGAATGTAGTTGATGTGCTAAAAGAAATGAGTACGATAGCTAAGGAACGTTTAAAAGATTTAAGGGCTAGTGATTTTTCTGAAATTTATCTTTTCTTTGACTATGATGGACATAATAATAATATTCCAAAAGAATATTTAAATAAAGATATATTGGGTGAAATGCTTAAAACATTTAATAATGAAACAGAGCTTGGAAAACTGTATGTGTCGTATCCAATGATTGAATCTATTAAGGAAATAGACGCAAAAACAATGGATTATAAGAGGCTATATCTTCCACTGGCTGAAATTTCTGATTATAAGCAGAGTTCTTTTTTACAATCTGATTTCAATAATTATAGTAGTTTTGATACAGAGCATTGGTTTATTGCATGTAATGCGAGTCAAAAAAGAGCAAGTTTATTGGTTCAGTATAAGGAGCAATGTAACTATAATTATTTTATACATAATTTGGATCAGGAAAGACTTTATGCTTGTCAAAAGCAGAATTATATTAATAATGGTCATTTGTTATGTATTTTAAATTCTGTACCATTATTTCTCTTAGAGTATTATGGAGAAGATTTATGGAATCGGGTAATAGTTAATACATATGAGAAATAGTGTGAAAAATAAGCTCAATTTGCAAGGCTGCCTGCCGGATATCGCATCAGAGTACATAAAAACCGATTGACATAACATGGGTATTATATTAAAATCGTTGTTGGAATTATTTGTGGAAAAATGGGGGCTTATGATGGATAATCCGGATTGGGATAATGCAGATGGGCGTATGGTTTCATCGGTTTATAAAGACACGGACGATGAGGATACGGATTTTATTTTAGTCGATGAGCCAAAGAGCCGGGAGCCGGAAAAGGAGCTTTATCCGCTCGCGTTTGCGCCTGTTGAGCCGCAGGGGCGCACAAAAAAAGAGCAGGACGCAAAAACGGATATGGAACGTGATGCGGAGCCGATTTATGAACGGCGCTTTGATGATAAGGATATTTCGAAAAATAAGGCGGCAGCGATGGCGGCGTACCTTTTGGGAGCCGTTGGGATTATTATAGCGCTGCTTTTGTCTGCGGAGTCGCCGTATGCCAAATTTCATGTGCGTCAGGCGCTCAAGCTTACGGTGTGCAGCGTGATGCTTGAAATCTTTGCGGCGGTTTTGGCTGTGTTTGGCATGATACCCTTTGTGGGAATTATTTTCAGGCTTTTGCTGGTGCTTGTGTGCGCGGCATGGCTGGGCGTTCTTTTGCTCCGGCTGATTGCGGTGGTGCAGGTGGGCGACGGGGAGGCGCGGGAGCCTGCCGTCGTGGGCAGACTTAAGATTTTTTCGTGAATAAGAAAGAATACATATGAAACAGATTAAGATAACAATACTGATGATTGCGCTGATATTTATGGCGGTGGGAGCTTCAGCGGCAGGAGGCAGGGCTGTGTATGCCAAGGAATCCCGCCGCTCAAAGGAGTATGTCATAGCGCAGGACGGAAGCGGTGATTTTGCGACAATTCAGGAGGGCGTAGATAAGGCGGCGGACGGCGATACCCTGATTATCCGGGAAGGCACCTATTATGAAGAGGTGCTTGTGATGAATAAGGAAATAAACCTTGTCGGCGCTGACAAAAATCTCTGCATCTTAAAATATGATACGGCGTCATACCGGCACGTTCCGCTTACTATTGCGGCAGGCAGCGTGTCAAATCTTACTATATGCGGCGTTGACAGCGGTGCGCAGCCGGTCTGCCTTACGCAGGAGGAGATTGCACGGATAGACGCGGAGCTTGTGGGTGACAGTTGGGAGCGTCAGAAAGACTATAAGGGCTACGCGGTGCATGTCGACCAGAATTTTTTATATGGAAGGCAGCTAAGCTTTAAAAACTGCCGTATTGTGTCGGAAAACAGTCATTGCGTGGGGATAGGCACGCGCGGTGAAAGTGAAATTTCCTTCGAGGATTGCGATTTTATATCGACAGGCGAGGGAAGCTGCATTTATCTTCACGACCCGACAACGCCGGAGGTCAGCGGCAGAGCGGAATTCAGGATGACGAACTGCCGGATGGCAAGCAGCGTTTCGCCGTATGTGATGAATCTGCAGTCATTGATGCCCGAAAATAATCTGATTGCCCTGACCTTCCAAAATGTTCAGGTAAACAGTATAAATGCAGGTCCTGTTAAAAGTGACGGTACAGCCGGTCAATACATAGCGGTGTACAACGAAAGCGGTCTTTCGGGCGAGGGCTGGTGCGGTCTTGAGGGCTATTATCTTACTGCGGAAAGCCGCGGCAACACATTGGCGGAAATGAATGTGTATGAACAGATTGATTAACGGCGCATTTTTTTGTCGGCAATGTGATTCCGGATAGCCTTATAATATTCATATCTGCTGATGGGAAGATTTTCCCCGGTTGTCAGGATTACGTGGCTGCGGTTATAGGCGGCCACGTAATCCGCGTTTATGAGATATGACTGGTGTATGCGGAAAAATGCGCGCTCCTTAGCGGAAATGAGCGCTTCAACATCGCATAGCTTTTTGTAAAAAACATTGTCCTGCTTTGCCGTATCGGCGCATGCGATACGGACGCGCCGCCCCTCGGAAACAAAATACTTGATACTGCTGAAGGGAATGTGGACATAGGAGGGGCGTTTATAATAGGAAAAGTTATTTTCGCTGTCAAACGTCGCTTCATAGGCAAGACAGGCGTATGTCCTAAGCTGCTTCGGGCTTTTGCCGGGAATTGTGTAGAAGGGCTCCAAAAGGCAGTCCTCAGCCGACGGAGCGTATGCCTTGCCGGGAAGAGCCACGCAGACAAGCCTGGGGTTGAGCTTTTTCAGATTAAGCGCGGTCAGCCGGACAAGCCCGTATTCCGCCGTCATATCGCAAAAAAGTATGTCGAAGCATTTGCGCTGTGCGCCGCGCATGAGCGCCGCGGCATTGTGAAAGCAGTATAGGTTGCAGTCAATACCGCGCAGGTCAAAGCACCGGGAAAGCTCTGCATACAGAAAATGCAGTCCGGCATCGTTTTCAAAGCAAAGTGCAATATTAATCATATTTTTCCTCATTTCCGCGAACTTTCAAATTTTGTTATCCATTGTGGAATAATCGGGCGAAGCTGCCCAAAGAAACAGAGAATGGCGTCAACGCTGAATATGATAAGTGAAAAACAAAGCTAAGAGAATGGTACTAAGGTACCAAAAACGCTGCCGGCGAATTAACGGGAATGAAGCGCCTGCAGTCCGAATATAAATAAACGAAGCCATATGAAAGAGACGCATGCGGATGTCGCAGTTGTCAAATATATTAATCCCCGCGCTGATTTTTTACATTATCGCGATGGGAATTTCCCAAAAAAAAGATATATACGCGAGCTTTACGAAAGGCGCAAAGGACGGGATAAAAACAGTGGCGGATATTGTGCCCACGCTCATCGGGCTTATGATAGCGGTGGGAGTGCTGCGCGCTTCGGGCTTTCTTGACTTCATCGGCAGGCTTATGGGCAATATCATCGGCTTTATTGCGGCGGATTTTCCAAGCGAGCTTATTTCCCTTTTTATAGTAAAGCTTTTTTCCGCGTCGGCGGCGACGGGGCTTGCGCTCGATATATTCAAGGAATACGGTACGGATTCGTTTGCGGGTCTTGCCGCGTCGATTGCCCTTGCAAGCACGGAAACGGTTTTTTATACGATGTCGGTGTATTTTATGGCGGCAAAGGTCACAAAAACCCGCTGGACGCTTATGGGAGCCTTGCTTTCTACCCTTGTGGGGATTATGGCAAGCGTAATGCTTGCGGGATTGCTTTTGCAGTAATCCTACAGATTGCAATTGCAGTAATCAAAAAAACAATTGAATAATCATGGAAAAGGGAATATAATCTAAAAAGAAATCTCCAATCATTTACGGCAAAGGGTTGGAGATTTTTTCAAAAGAGGAAAACAAAGCGGGAATGGGGTTTGCGATGAACAGGATTTTGATAGCGGAGAGTGATAAGGAGCTGGCTTACCGGCTTAAGGAGGTTTTTATTGACGTTAAAAATTATCCCGTAAGCTGTGATACGATAAAAAAAACGCGTGCGATGCTTGACTGTGAAGATTGGGCGCTTGTGCTGGCTGATGAGGAACTGGCGGACGGCAGCGGCTTTGATTTGCTTGACTGTGCGGACGGCGGCATTATTGTCATGATGATGCTGTCTGAGAATACCGGCGCGGATTTGGGGGAGATTCGCAGGCGCGGCGCGGCGGATTTTATCAAAAAGCCCTTTAATCCGGTTGTCCTGAAAGCAAGGGTGAGCACGCTGCTTGAAAAGAAGAACGCTAAGCCTGATTTTAACTCCGGAGCGCGTTTTGAGGCGATTGGAGTCACGTCGCCGCAATTTATCGTGGACGATAGGACGGTTTATATTGACAATTATGAGTTTGACTTTGATAATAAAGAATATAAATACATGGATAAAAAGATTATGCTCAGCGGATTGGAGCAGAGCCTTCTGCGCATATTGGTGGAAAACAGAGGGGTTGTGCTTAAGAAGGACGCTGTTTTGGAAAGGCTGCGGAAGGAAACGGACGCAGCCGGCAGCGATATTCTGGCGGACACAATCGATGTCCTTAAGGAAAAGCTGCATGCGTCCGGATACATAAAAACGATATACGGCGTCGGTTACATGTGGATAGTCCGCAGGGAGTCATAGAAACAGGCGGCTTGTACGGAAATGGAGCGGGATATGTGGAAACGCATTAAGGATAAATATAATCAATTGGATCTGAGGCTGCTGACCATAGTCGTATACGGCGGTTTTTTGATGTGCCTGTTTGCCGTGACGCTTCTGATATGCTTGGAATCGCCCGTGCAGAGCCATTTTAAGGAGCTGGCAAAGACCGATGTGTGGTTTGGGGAGGGCTGGAGCTATGTAACTAGCGAGACTGACCGGACAGGCTCTGACGTCGAAGCGAGGAACAGTCACTATCTGAGAGTGCAGAAGCAGGGCGACGCCACTTTGATAAGCAAGGTCTTTGATTTTACACCCGAGGAGGACGAATATCTGTGCTTTCGCGTAAAGGCGCAGGACGTGTCGGTGTATGTCAACGACGAGCTTATTTATCACAATTCATACAAGGAAGAGTACCGCGATTACGCAAAGCATATGTATCTGTTTCATCAGATACCGGTGGGCACGGTAAGGGAAAATGACACTGTAACAATCAGCTTAAGCTCGGAGGAGGCGGACTTTTTTAATTTACAGTTTGTCGCAGTCGGAGACAGGTATGCGCTTACGCGTTATATATTGAAGAAATGCAGCGGCACCCTTGCGGCGTGTGTTGTGGCGCTTGTTCTGATTATCATATGCGTTGTGGTGAGCAGCTCGCCGGTTTTTACCGAGAAGGAGCGCGACGCAAAGGCGCTGCACCGCCTTGCCGTGTTTTTGGCGCTGGCAGTGGTATATCTGAGCATGGATTCAGGCTGCATGGAGCTTTTTATTGAAAGAACATCCGTGGTGAGCTGGTTTAACAGTGTTTCAATGCTTATGCTGCCCATACCGTTCATTCTTTTTACGGAAAGCGCGTTTTTCCCGGGGCAGAAGCGGTACGAGCTTTTAGCCTTGACTAATCTGATAATCTGCGCGGTCAGCGTGATCTGCTATATGCTGTTTGCGGTCAGCATGGTATCATTTTTCATTTATGTGCATATCCTGATTGCATTGGATATTGCGGCATGTGTCTTAAGCTTTATAGAGGAGCGTATGAAGCCCGCGGCGGAGATTGTTACGGGCTTTGGCTCCGTGATGCTTACGGCATTGGCAAGCATCATAGCATATTGGAAGGGTATTCTTGTGCCCGCGTCAATTCTCTTTGGTTACGGTCTTTTGATATTCAGCGCGTGCATGCTTGTGTGGATTATGAGAAACCGTTATGAGCTTAACAGCATGAGAAGCGAAGTGGACCACATGCTTGTGGAGCGCAAGAAGAAGGTGGCGGAGGAGCCAAGCGAGCAGAAAAGCCGCTTCCTTTCGCATATGTCGCATGAAATCCGCACGCAGTTAAACGCAATGCTCGGCATGAATGAGCTGATAATGCATGAAACCGACAGGGAAACCATAATGAAATATACGGAAAATATCCAGAGCGCGGGCAGGACGCTTTTGGCGCTGATAAACGACGTGCTTGATTTTTCCAAGATAGAAACCGGGAAAATGGATATTGTTGAAACGAATTATTCTCTCTCGTCCGTTTTAAATGACGTTGTGCTGATGGTGCAGGGGAAGGCGGATGATAAGGGGCTTGAGCTGAGGCTTGATGTGGACGGTCAGATTCCGGATATGCTGCGCGGCGACGAAATCCGCATCAAGCAGGTAATCCTGAATTTAATGTCAAATGCGGTGAAAGATACCAATGAGGGCTGGGTTGAGCTGAGTGTGAGGATGAAATCGGCTTCGGGGTATCTTGACGACGAGAACGTGACGCTGATTGTGCGCGTGTCCGACAGCGGCATCGGTATCAGGGAGGAAGAGAAGGCAGGGCTTTTTAAGGAATTTGAGCGTCTTGACCAAAAAAAGAACAGGAGCATAGAAGGCTCCGGGCTGGGACTCAGCATTGCCTCGCGGCTTGTGCAGTATATGAACGGCAGGATAAGCGTGGACAGCGTTTATGGCAAAGGCTCGACCTTTATAATGGAGGTTCCCCAAAGGGTAGTGTCGCTTACGGCTATCGGAGATTACAAAAAGCGCTTTGAGCTTTTGTCAAGCGAGCACGCAAAGCAGCAGGAGCAGCAGGAGGAAAGCCTTGAAAATATGCGCTTTACAGGGAAAAGCGTGCTGACTGTGGACGACAATGAGATGAACCTTGAGGTAATCGCTTCCATTTTGGAGATGCTTGACATTACGGTGGAAAAGGCGGGCGGCGGCAGGGAGGCGATAGCCTGTCTTGACAGGGAGCGCTTCGACCTGATACTGACAGATGATATGATGCCGGAGATTGACGGAAAGCAGGTGCTCTCATATCTTCAGTCAAAGGAGGACAATCCTAACCACGACGTGCCGATAGTGGTGCTTACCGCAAACGCGGTGGCGGGCGCACGCGATGAGTATATGGAGCTTGGGTTTGACGCTTATATGACGAAGCCGATAGACATTGACGTACTGCAAAAAATACTAATAAAGTATTTGAAATAGGGCTTTTTTTGGTGGAAAAGACGGTTTTTAATGGTTTTAGCCTGTTTTCCGCCAAAAAACATTGACTTTTCCGAAAAAAAAGACGATACTGTTAAGCAGTGCGGGCAGACTGCGTTTCCGAATATGCCCACATTACCGTATATACCTTGTAAACCCTACTGATAGGAGGAATTGATGTGTTAAGAAGTGAAGTTATGGTAAAAGACATCGATAAGAAATACGACCATCCGTTAGCTGAGATTGTTCAGATTGCAAGCCAGTATAAGAGCGAAATTCTGCTTGAGTATGATAAGTACAAGATCAATGCCAAAAGCATCATGGGCATTATTGCGTTTAACCCTTCCGCAGGCATGAATGTGGTCATTACTGCGGACGGAAATGATGAGAGCGATGCGGTCAGCGCGCTTAAGAGCTTTCTGCAGTGCGAACAATAACGCAGTTCCTGCGCTCATCGGCAAGCTTCAATAAATAAGCCTTACCCTTGTGGTAGGGCTTATTTTGTGTTATACTTTTGTTAGGTATATATTAAATAATTTCACAAAAAATGCACACACTAACAGAAATAAAGATTGGAGAGGATAGTGTGAAAAATAAGCTCGATAGCTTATTTTTCACAGAACAAACTTTGTTTGTTCTCGCTATTTGTGCCGGAGCGTCACAAATAGCTTTGATGGCAGACGCAAATCTGACATTTGCGTCGCCCCGTCGCGTAAAACGCTCCGGAATGGAGATTAATATGAGAGTTGCATTTTATTCGACGAAGCCCTACGATAAGATATATTTTGAGCCGCTGAGCAAGGATTATGATATAGAGCTGCATTTTTTTGAAGTGCCCTGCAATGAGGAAACAATCCCGCTGGCGGCAGGGCATGACGCGCTTTGCATTTTTGTAAACGATTACCTGAACGAGGGAATGATAAGCCGCCTTGCCGATATGGGAGTGCGCGCGATACTTTTGAGGAGCGCGGGCTTTAACAATGTGGACATTAAGGCGGCGGCAAAAAACAATATACCCGTCTTAAGAGTGCCAAGCTATTCGCCGGAGGCAGTGGCGGAATTTGCGATGGCGATGCTTTTGACCGTAAACAGGCAGACGCACCGCGCCTATACCAGGACCAGGGACTTTAACATGAGCATTAACGGCTTTATGGGAACGGATCTGCACGGAAAGACTGCGGGCGTAATCGGCACCGGGAAAATCGGTCAGGCAATGATTCGGATTTTAAAGGGCTTTGGAATGGAAATATTGGCTTACGACCCCTATCCGAACGAGTCGCTTGATGTGAAATATTGCAGTGTGGAGCAGGTGTTTGAGCAGTCTGACGTGATAACGCTCCATTGTCCGCTCACGCCGGAAACCCAGCACATTGTTCAGGAAAAAACAATCGAGCTGATGAAGGACGATGTATATTTGATAAACACCTCGCGAGGCGACCTGATAAGGACGGACGATTTGATAGAGGCGCTTTTAAAGAAGAAATTTGCGGGCGTCGGGATTGACGTATATGAGGAGGAGAGCGGCGTATTTTATGAGGACTGCTCAAACGAGATTATCACGGATGAAAATCTGGCAAGGCTCATGACCTTTCCTAATGTGCTTGTCACATCACACATGGGCTTTTTCACCAAGGAAGCGGTGCGCGCGATTGCGGAGGTGACGCTTCGCAACGCCGATGCGGTAAACAGGGGGCTTGAGCTTGTAAATGCCGTAATGCCTTAGCCGTGCCGGGTACCGCGGCGCGATTTTGAAGGGTAGCGATGGATTTGGAATATGGAAAAATGGCGGGCGATAATATCATAAAGCCTGTGCGGATAACAGTAAGAGCCGCATATCGGAACGAGTGGGACGATGCGATGGCGCTTGCGTGGCGCGTATTCATGAAATTCGAGGCAAATGATTACACTCCCGAGGGAATAGAGAGCTTTCAGGATTTTATAACGGATTCCGTGCTTTACCGTATGTTCGTCATGGGCGCATATCAACTGTTTGGCGCGTATGATAACGGACATATGGTAGGTATGGTCAGCCTTAGGGACGAAACGCATATTTCCCTTTTGTTTGTTGATGAGCGGTATCACAGGCAGGGGATAGGAAGGCTCTTAATACAATATGTTAGCAGCTATGTGCGCAACGAGGAGGGACACGGTGGCATTACCGTAAACGCCGCGCCGTATGCGGTAGGGTTTTATCATAAGATAGGCTTTGCGGATACCGATGTCCGGCAGTTTCGGGACGGGATATGGTACACGCCTATGGAAAAACGCTGGGATAAAGAGAAAGGTCAATAAGAGGAGGAGGGGCAGAGAATGGCAGTAGAGTATATTACAAGCAGGAATATGATAAGCCTGATTTATGAAACAATGAGGCTTATGAATGTGGGGGCGGCTCACCACGGCAGGAGAGTGAGCTATATCATGGCGAAGCTTCTTGAGCGCAGAGGTACATATGAAAGGTATGAGATTGCCGACTTCATGATACTTGCCATGCTGCACGACATAGGGGCGTACAAGACGGACGATATCAGAAAGCAGCTTACATATGACGCGAAAAAGCCGCGGCCTCATTCCGTGTACGGCTACCTTTTTCTGAAATACCTTTCCCCGTTTGACGAGCAGTCAAGAATGATACTGTATCATCACATGGATTACGTAAAGACAAAGGATTTGGATTACCGTTACCGTTTTGAACTTGAGCTTTTAAAGATAGCGGAGATGGCGGATATATGGTATAAGGCGTTTGGAGATAAATTTGAGCTTTCGATGATAGGCAAATATTCGGGCACGAAGTTTGACCCTGAGGCAGTCGCACTTTTTGAGGAAACGGCGCGTGAGGACGGATTTTTCACTAAAATAATGGAAAATACATATCATGACGAGTTCAATGAGTATCTCGATTATGTGCTCCTGTCAGACGAGGAGAAGGAAAAGTACCTGAAAATGCTGATGTATTTTACGGGGCTTAAAAATGAAGCGATGGTTTCGGAAACGATTGCGACAATTTCGGTAAGCCGCGAGCTTGTGCGAAAGCTAAGGCTCAATGAGAATGATAAAAACGAGATTTATTACGCGGCGATTCTTCATGATATCGGGATGCTTGCGATACCGGGCAGCCTTGTGGATGCGCCCCGCAGCCTTAACGATGAGGAAAAGAACCTTATTAAGACGCACGTGGATATTATGGAAAAGATGCTCAAGGGCAAAATTTCGGACAGCATTATAAAAATAGCCGCCGCACATCACGAGCGCTTCGACGGCAGCGGGTATCCTAAGGCTCTGAAGGCGAGCGCGATGACAAGCAAGGACGGGATTTTGCAGCTTGCAGAGTATGTCGTGAACGCAATGGAGGAGAAGCCGTACAGAAGGGCATACACCAAGGACGAGATTGCCGACAGCATCAACAACGGAATAATTGACGGCAAGTATGACGCGATTGTCGCAGATACCTTCCTGAAAAATTATGACAGCATCATGGAGCTGGCGTCAGGCAAGGCAAAGGCGGCGCTTGTGACATATCAGAAGCTTTTGAGGAATTATAATCAGGTTTACAAGAGTTTGGAATAAATCCAAAAACGGGAGGATTTAATGTTTAAATTGGAAAGTCCGTTTATGAATTTTTTGAATAAGGTTGCGGATATCATGATTTTAAGTATTGTGTTTATGATAGCCTGTATTCCCGTCATAACCGGGGGGGCGGCGTTTACCGCGGCATATTACATGGGCTTTAAGATGGTGAAAAATGAGGAAACCTATATTATAAGGGGATTTTTTAAGGCGTTTAAGGAAAACTTTAAGCAGGCGACGCTGATATGGATTTTCGTGCTGGTTTTAGTCGCGCTGATTTTTGCGGATTATCGTATCATATTATATTCGGAGCTGGAGTTTGCGTCATGGATGCGGATTGCGATGGTGACGGTGACGCTGGTCGCCGTGCTCGGCATCGTATTTTTATTCCCGCTGCAGGCACGGTTTAAAAACACGGTGAAGAACACCATAAAAAATGCGTTCCTTATGGCGCTCTCGCATCTTCCGAGCGCATTTCTGCTTATTGCCGTGTACGCGGTGCCGTATCTTTTGCTTTATTTTGTCCCGCAGCTGCTTCCGGCGGTGTTCCTGCTTGGCTTTGGCTGTATCTTTTATTTTAAAAGCTTTGTGCTTTTGAAGGTGTTTCGCAGATACGAGCCGGAGGAGCCGCAGGAGGCTTTGGAGGAGGAGCCGCAGGACGGGCATTAGTCAATTTGTACATCATATTCAGCGCGAATTGTTCAAGTTGCTCAATAAATATATAAAACTCGGAATTGTTTTCCGTTGAATGAGCAATTTTTACATAAGCCCTTTAAAATCTTTGTTGATTTGTGGCATAGCAATTTGGACGATTTTATTTTATACTGTTTTTATGTAGAAAATCGGTATGCCTGTGCCCGGCAGCAGGGCAGTCAGCATATCAATAATAAATAATAGGAGGCTTATTTAAATGGCAAGTTTATCATTAAAGAACGTTTGCAAGGTATATCCGAACGGATTTGAAGCAGTGAAAAACTTTAATCTTGAAATTGCGGATAAGGAATTTATCATCTTTGTTGGTCCTTCCGGCTGTGGAAAATCCACAACGCTTCGTATGATTGCAGGTCTTGAGGATATTTCTTCAGGTGAGCTTAAGATTGGCGACAGAGTAGTAAACGATGTAGAGCCGAAGGATAGAGATATCGCGATGGTATTCCAAAATTACGCTCTGTATCCGCATATGTCCGTATATGACAACATGGCATTTGGTCTTAAATTGAGAAAAGTACCGAAGGCTGAGATTGATAAAATGGTTCGTGAAGCAGCTAAGATTTTGGATTTGGAGAAGCTCCTTGACAGAAAGCCGAAGGCTTTGTCAGGCGGACAAAGACAGCGTGTTGCCATGGGACGTGCCATCGTGCGAAATCCTAAGGTATTCCTGATGGATGAGCCTCTTTCCAACCTGGACGCAAAGCTGCGTGTGCAGATGCGTATAGAGATTGCCAAGCTTCATCAAAGACTCGGCACGACCATTATCTACGTTACACATGACCAGACAGAGGCTATGACGCTGGGCGATCGTATTGTTGTTATGAAAGACGGCATTGTGCAACAGGTAGATACTCCGCAGAATTTGTATGAGAAGCCTCAGAACTTATTTGTTGCAGGCTTTATGGGTTCTCCGCAGATGAACTTCATTGACGCAAAGGTAGAGATTAAGGGAGAAACAGCTTACCTTAACGTGACAAGCGCAAACTTAAGCATTCCTCTTCCTCCCGCAAAGTCAAAGAAGCTTATTGACGGCGGTTACAATGGAAAGACCGTTACATTCGGTATCAGACCCGAGGACATATATGATTCTCAAATGATGGTAGAGGCAAAGGCAGAGAGCACGTTTGACACGACAATCCGTGTATATGAGCTTCTCGGTGCGGAAGTATTCCTCTATGCGGATATTGCTGAGTTCCCTATCACGGCAAGAGTCGACCCCAGAACAACCGCAAGACCAGGCGACAAGGTTAAGTTTGCGATGGACGTTGAGAAGATTCATGTATTAGATAAGGAAACGGAAAAGATTATCACAAATTAGTCTTTCATTTATATCAGATAAATATACCCCCGATAGGTTTTCTGTCGGGGGTTTTGTGACGAAACGGAGATATTATGATTTCAAACCAAATAATTCAGGAAAGTATTGACGAGCTGAAAAATATTACGAAGGTTGACATTTGCATTATAGATATGGAAGGGATTATCGTGGCGTCAACCTTTGAGGACAAAGACAGCCCGCAGAACATGACAGACCTGATAGAAAATTTTGCGCAGTCGCCTGCGGACAGTCAGATTGTCGGCGACTATCATATGCTTAAGGTGATGGAGGAGCATGAGCCGCTTTACGTGCTGATTACAAAGGGTACGGGAGCAGACGCTTATATGATAGGGAAGATTGCCGTCAGTCAGATACAGCGCCTTGTAACCGCGTATAAAGAGCATTATGACAAAAACAATTTTTTCCAAAATCTTATCATGGATAATCTGCTGCTGGTAGATATTTACAGCCGCGCAAAGAAGCTGCATATCGCGCTCAATCTTCCGCGTGTGGTTTATCTGGTGGAGGCGCAGAATGACAAGGATAACGTGTCGATGGAGATTTTAAAAAATATTTTCAACGACCAGCCGGGATATTATCTTACCGCCGTGGAGCAGAACAATATTGTGCTGATAAAGGAATTGAGCATGATTGACGATTATGATGAGGCTGAACGGGAGGCGCAGGTTATCGTCGATATGATGAACTCGGAAGCGATGCTGGCAGCCAGGGTTGCCTATGGAACTATTGTGGGAGAGATTAAGGAGGTATCTAAGTCCTACAAGGAAGCGAAAATGGCAATGGACGTGGGAAAGATTTTCTATATGGAAAAGCCAGTCAATGCCTATAATACGCTTGGAATAGGAAGGCTTATCTATCAGCTTCCGATTAATCTCTGCCGGATTTTCATAGACGAGATTTTCGGCGATAATGTGCCGGATGATTTGGACGATGAAATGCTGATTACGGTGCAAAAATTCTTTGACAATAATTTGAACGTGTCGGAAACGTCAAGGCAGCTTTTTGTGCATCGGAATACGCTTGTATACAGGCTGGAAAAGCTGCATCAGTCTACCGGGCTGGATATCAGGAAATTCGACGACGCGCTCACCTTCAAGATTGCACTGATGGTGGTCAATTATATGAATTACATTGACTCGCTGGAGTAAAGGTTCTAAACCTTCAATTGTGGACATACATTAGTGTATACCGCAATTGGGGGTTTTATTTTATGCAGTTTTTTTATATAGATTATATGAATGGGGATCAAAAAGAGCGAAACGTGGGCTTTTTGAGAGTGGAGCGAAAGGGAGTGTGCATAGGGCTTCGCGGCGTGCCGTCTCAGTGCGGGAAAAGCTGCAGCGTATTTGCCGTCGGCGGCGCCGGAGAGCGGCGGCGTTTGGGAGATATCGCGATTGAAAACGGGTACGGCATGAAAACCCTCGACTGGGGCGAGAGCAAAGGGTTTGAGCGGTGCGTGAGGATAGAGATACCGTTTTACGGATGCAGGAAGGGGGTCTGCGTGCTTCGTGAAAATCCCGCGCCGCTGCAGGAGGAGTGGGCGGCGGCGCCTTTAAAGGCGTCGGTAAGTGAGCCTCACAAGCTGCCGCAGGAGGAGGGCAGGGTGTGCGACTTGCCCGAAAAGCTTCCGGAGGATAAGTGGGCGCAGCTTTTGGAAACATATCCGCAGGTGCATATCTATCCGGAGGCGCAGTCCGTGCTGATCAAGCCAAAGGATTTGGTTGTGCTGACGCAGCGGTATCACAGCCTGATTTCCAACTCCTTTGTGCTTCATTCGTATTACAATTACAGACAGCTTTTGCTGTTTAGGTTTGAGGAAAGACAAATGCCGGAGAGGGAAATACGGGCGGCAGACAAGGAAACGCCGGCTGCGGAATATTATCTCGGCGTTCCCGGAGTTTACTTTGAGAGGGAAAAACGGATTTCTCAGATGTTCGGATTTGAAGGTTTTGACATTGGAGAGGCGCGCATGTGCGAGCCGGGGAAACGGGAAATTTACGAGGGCTGCTTTGGATATTATATGAAAAGAGTGGAGATTTAAACACCGCGCAGATGCGTATTGGGGATAAATCCGCGGCACAACGCCTCAAAATGTGCAAGAGTGTCGCTGTCGTGAGCATGAAAGCCCTTGCAGAATACGCCGTCGCTTTCGACGTAGGATTGCAGATAATATGCGTTTGCGCTCTTAATCCACCGGCAGATTTCCATTAGGTCGGCTTCATCGTGCAGCTCCTTTACCAGCGTGGTGCGAAGCTCATATGAGAAGGCGCCGGCGCCGCCGCAGGGTTGGGAGAGGAGGATTTGGAGCGACTCATCAATATCCGTAAGAGAATATATGGCAGGAGTGCCGGACGCTTCAAAGCTGACGCTCGTGTCATATTTTTGAGGGCAGTTTTTGATATCCATGGCGCAGTAATCAATCAGCCTTTCGCCGATTAGCTGTGCGAGCATTTTGGGGTTTGAGCCGTTTGTGTCGAGCTTGACCTTGTAGCCTAAGCGGCGGATTTGGGCAATAAAGTCGGGAAGGTCGCGGTTGAGGGTCGGCTCTCCGCCCGTGATGCATACGCCCGTTAGAATACCGCGGCGTTTTTCAAGGAAGCTTAATATATCGGCTTTGGAGCTGCAGGCGCCGTCATTTCCGAGCACAATGTCCTTATTGTGGCAGAACGGACAGCGGAAATTGCAGCCGCCTAAAAAGACGGTGCAGGAGAGCCGTCCGGGGTAATCTAAAAGAGTGGTTTTATTAAAGCCCGCGATTTTCATGCTTCACCTCCATTCTGAAAGCTGTATTGACACAATATTTGAAACGTCATATAATAAAAATAATAATTATGGCAAATGACTTATGCCGTTTTCAGATACAATAAATACAGTATAGCATTGTGGTTTTTGGGACGCAAGTAAGAAGGATAGGGAAAAGGAGGTGGCCGGCATGCGTATAGTGGAAAGGCTGCTATATGGAATAGGCGCTCTGCTTGTACTTGTGCTTCTTTTTGTTGTGCTTTGCAGCGTAAATCCCGAGTTGGCAAAGCGGCTTGGAATGGATAATACACAGGAGGCTCAAACGCAGACGGCGGACGATACCCGGGACGCTGCAGAGAGCTATGTGATACAGACAACCGTGGTGACGGAAGGGGGACTGCCTGCGGCGGAAAGCCCTGACAGTGACGCGGATGATGATTTGAGTATTCCGAATAAGGTGGCGGCGCTTACGGGCTATATTCCGGTAAGGTCAACCGGAACGGAAATCACGCAGGAAAAGGCGGATGAGATACTGGAAACCCTGAGTAAGGGGGAAACCGGAGAAAATCTCACCTTTGACGGGGAATTTTATCCGTATTATGAAATGCTCGATGATACGCAGAAGGCTCTTTACCGCCAGATTTACGCTAATGCGGACGCAATGCAGAAAAATTTCGCGCCTGTGGAGGAAGCGGATGCAACTGACATCAAAAACGCGTTTACCGCTGTGGTAAACGACCATCCCGAGCTGTTTTGGGTGGACACCTCATATAAATATAAATACGCTCCCTTGGGGCAGATTGCGGACATTACGCTTGTGTTTAACATAACGGCAAACGACATCGATACCGCAAAGTCAGAGTTTGAGGATGCGGCGGATTTGATAATAGACGCTACCTATGGGTATTATACGGACTATGAGAAGGAGAGGGAGGCGCATGACGCGCTGATTGCAAGCGTGGTGTATGATGCTAATGCGCCGATGAGCCAAAGCGCTTACAGCGCGCTGGTGTATGGAAGGACTGTCTGCGCGGGCTATGCCAGGGCATTTCAGTATGTGCTGATACAGATGGATATCCCCTGCTATTATGTCACGGGTTACGCGGGTGAAAACCATGCATGGAATATCGTAAAGCTTGGCGATGGCTATTACAATGTCGACTGCACGTGGGACGACACAACTCCGAGTACCTATGATTACTTTAACTGCTCTGACGATGATTTTGAAAAAAACCATGTGCGCAAGGATTTGTCAGTTTATCTGCCGGAATGTAACGCAGGCAGGTACAGCGGGATTGAGGTAAATCCGGGAACCTTGGCGGAGACCGGCACGGCATCGTCAACGACCGGGAGCAGTACATCATCAGCGACCACCGGCAGCAGTACGTCGTCAGCGGCAACGGCCACAACGACCACCACTACAACGACGACGACCACCACCACTACTACGGAAACCGACACTCCCGACATTACGGTGAGAACCGTGTACGCCGGCGGAGATGCGGACTATATTGACGATATTGATGATTATTATATTGAATGTTTTGAGGCGATGATGTCGACGGACGATTATTCCTTCACATTTGATACCGTGGTGTATGATGAGGATTTGTGGGATGACATTTATGATGCGTATGACGATGGCGACTGTCAGGAGGGATATATCGAGCGTTACCTGGTTGAGAAGCATAGAAACGGTTGTACGATAAGCGTTACGGCGCGCGAGCAGAGTGACGGAAGTTGGCTGCTGCATCATAGCGTGACAGTGGATTAAGGGGAAACGGTATAGTTTAATAAAAGAATGATTATAATAAGTGCAGCGGTTTGTGTCCGCTGCACTTTTGTCGTATAGGAAAGTTTGTCCTATACGACAAAACAGAGAGGAGGCAGCTTATGGGGTCTTGGAGCCACGGAGATTACAGACGGGTGCTTCTGTACATTGTGACATGTGTGTCAGTTTTGCTGGCACTGAAATATGTGCTGCCGTATTTTCTGCCTTTGGCGGCTGCGCTTCTGATTGTGATGCCGCTGCAGCATTTTTGCAGGCGCAGGGAGGAGAAAAGCCGCCCGTCGCACAGGAAAAGCCTTCTGTACAGGGATAATGGGAGAGGCATCATGGCAGGGGGGATTTTGTTTGGGATTATTCTCGCTGCAGCAGGCATCATCGAGGGAATAGGAACATTTTTTGTCAGCAGGGCGCGTGACATCGTTCAGAATGTGGACGATATCATGGAAAGCATCTCCGGGTTCATTTCTGACATAAGTGTCAGAATGGAAACGTTTTGGGGCTTGGACGAGGGCGTTATCGGCAGTCTGCTTGAGCGGCCGCTGTCAGATTTTACGGGAGGTCTGGCGCAGACGGGAAACGGTATTTTGAGCGACGGCTTGAAATATCTGTCAGCGGCGGGACATGTAGGGGCGTTTATTCTTGTAAGCTTTATCTGCGTGGTGCTTTTTGCGCGGGAGATTGAGAGCTGGCAGCAGGGGCTTTTAAATCTCGCGATTTTGGAGCCTGCAATCGACCGTATTCTTTCCATAGCCATCCGTATCGGAAAAAAGCTGGAGGGTATGATAAAAACCTATGCAAAAACACAGTCAATTATTTTATTGTGCATCAGCGCCGTCGCTACGGCAGGGCTTTACATCGGGGGAGTGAGCGAGGGATATTTTTATGGAATTTTGGCGGGCGTGATGGATTTTCTGCCTTTTATCGGCACTGGGATTGTGTTGATTCCGATTGGCGTGGTGAGTCTTTTAAGGGGAAAAATTTTCGGAGGCATCGTAATCTTTGTCACGTACTTTTTGTGCGTGCTGATACGCGAGCTTCTTGAGCCGCGGCTTTTGGGGAGCGGACTTCGCTTTTCGCCTGTCGCTGTGCTGATTTCTGTTTACGCGGGCGTGCTGTTTTACGGGGTGGGAGGAGTCGTGCTTGGCCCCGTCACACTGCTGATTTTTGTGGAGCTTGGAAGGGAGATGTTCTGCTGAGGGCGAGATTGGGCAAACCGTGTATTGACAGAAAGCGGCAAAAAGGTTTATATTAGTAACAGTTTAGTGGAAAACGGAATGGGGGAATCACAATGAAAGCTTACAAGGATATGAACAGGGAGGAGCTGCTTTCCACACAGGCGCAGCTTAAGCAGGAATATGACAGATTAAAGAGTATGGGTATCAGCCTCGACATGTCGAGGGGAAAGCCCGGGACAGACCAGCTCGACCTTTCGACGCCAATGCTTGACATACTGGGCAGCAGTGCGGCATTTAAGGGCGCAAATAATATGGATTTGAGGAATTACGGCTTAGTGGACGGCATCGATGAGGCAAAGGAGCTTTTTGCGGAGCTTATGGAATGTCCGAAGGATCATGTTATGGTGTTTGGAAACTCAAGCCTCAGCATTATGTACGACCTGATATCAAAAGCGATGGTGCACGGCATCTGCGGCAACATACCGTGGTGTAAGCTTGACAAGGTGAAATTTTTATGCCCCGTGCCGGGATATGACAGACATTTTGCCATTACGGAGAGCTTCGGGATTGAAATGATAAACATTCCTCTTGACGAAAACGGTCCGGACATGGATTTGGTTGAGGAGTATGTGAACGGCGACCCTGCGGTAAAGGGAATTTGGAACATTCCGAAGTATTCCAATCCGACAGGCGTGGTGTATTCTGATGAAACGGTAAGGCGTTTTGCGAATTTAAAGCCTGCCGCTCCTGATTTTAGGATTTATTGGGATAACGCATATGCGGTCCATCATGTTTTTCTTGAGGATAAGGCGCGGATTTTGAATATCGTGGAGGAGTGCGAAAAGGCGGGAAACCCTGATATTTATTATGAACTGTGCTCAACCTCTAAGATTACCTTCCCGGGAGCCGGAGTGGCGGCGCTGATTACATCCCCCGTAAATGCTGCCGATGTGAAAAAGACGCTGACAATTCAGACCATCGGTCATGACAAGCTCAATCAGATGCGCCATGTGATGTTCTTTAAGAACGCGGCGGGCGTGAATGCGCATATGGAGAAGCATGCCGCCATTTTAAGACCGAAGTTTGAGGCAGTGCTGGATTGCCTTGAAAAGGAGCTGGGCGGTCTTGAAATCGGAAGCTGGCTCAAGCCGCGCGGCGGATATTTTATCGCGTTTGAAACGCTTGAGGGCTGTGCGAAGCGTGTGGTAGAGCTTTGCAAGGGAGCGGGTGTGGTGATGACTCCGGCAGGGTCTACATATCCGTACAAGAAGGACGACGCCGATACGAGTATCCGGATAGCGCCGACGCTGCAGACACCCGAGGAGCTTAAAAAGGCGTGCGAGGTGTTTGTGCTTTGCGTGAAGCTGGCTTCTGTGGAGAAGTATTTGGGAAATTAAAGAGCAAAATTAAAGAGCAGTTAATAATAAGCTTGACATTATCTCAGTGAAAGCTTATAGTAGTTAAGGAATTGAATAAAGCTTGCTAGGGGTGCGTATATGCTGAGAATTTACCCTCATTACCTGAACCGGACAATGCCGGCGTAGGGAAGCATGAAAAGATTTTCTAAGGCTTTAAAGGACAAAGCCTAAGAAAATCTATAAATTCATGCCGGAAAAAAGTCACCCCAAAGAATTTCCTTTGGGGTGGCTTTTTTCTTACGCTTTGAATAATCATGATATGAGAGGCGTTCTTCCTTACTTTTTTCTTACGCTTTGAACAACCATGGTATGAGAGGCGTTCTTCCTTGCTTTTTTTTCTTACGCTTTGAACAATCATGGTATGAGAGGTGTTCTTCCTCGTATTCTTCCCTTGGTATGGTTTTATTTTTAGGTAAATTGGAATAAGGAGGTTTTTTATGTCACATTTTATCAGTTCGGAGGAGGGATATTATGCCCTCACGGTCAACGGCTACATAGCCCTTGTTGTTTTGCTTATTTTGGCGATGCTCGTCACTGCGTTCATTGTCGATAAAAAGCAGACAGCTAAAAAAATTAATGCCAAACAGCTTGCGTTTGCGGGTATCGCGCTGGCGCTGGCGTTTGTCACATCGTACATTAAATACGAACTGCCCATGGGCGGCTCAGTCACGCTGTTCAGCATGTTTTTCATATGCCTTGTCGCTTATCTTTACGGTGTCAGGGTCGGGCTGATTACGGCGTTTGCTTACAGCATCCTCCAGTTTATGCAGTCGGGCGGCACGTATTTTCTGACTCCGTTCCAGGTATGCTGCGATTATTTCTTTGCCTTTACGGCACTGGGGCTTGCGGGAATCTGGTATGGGAAAAAGCACGGGCTTGTCATCGGGTATGTCGCAGGCTGCCTTGTAAGAGGGCTGTTTCATACAATCGGCGGCTATATTTACTGGATGGAATATATGCCCGAGTGGTTCCCGCAGTCGCTTAAGGTTGTATATCCGATTGTTTACAATTACAGCTACATATTGATTGAAGTGGTTATCACGCTGATTGTTATCAATCTTGCGCCCGTGAAAAAGGCTCTCGATAAGGTTAAGGAGATGGCGCAGTAGCGTCGGCGCTGTTATTGTCTGTCTTTGGATGCCGCAAAATGTCAACCTTTGCAAAAAAGAGGTTGACATTTTGATTATATAATAGTAAGCTATTTATATATAAATAAGAAGAAAGGCAGCTTAACATGGAAGCATCAATGAATGAAAAAAAGAAACTGAACACGAAAACACTGGCGTTAATCGGCGTAATGACGGCGGTAACATGTATTTTGGGACCGTTGTCAATTCCGCTCCCGATAAGCCCCGTCCCGATTTCCCTGACAAATCTTGCGATTTATTTTTCGCTTTATGTGCTCGGAATGAAAAAGGGAACCGTCAGCTATCTGATTTATCTGCTGATAGGATTTATCGGGCTTCCCGTATTTTCGTCCTTCACAAGCGGGCCTGCAAAGCTTTTGGGACCGACGGGAGGCTATTTAATCGGATTTATTTTCATGGCGCTGATAGGCGGTTTTGTGATTGACAGGACAGGCAATGTGCCGGTATGCTTTATCGGTCTTGTCATAGCGACAGCGGTATGCTATATGTTCGGAACAGCGTGGCTTGCTTATCAGGGAGGCATGACCTTTTACGCGGCGCTGGCAGCAGGCGTTATTCCCTTTATCCCGGGTGACCTTGCAAAGATTGTGATTGCGATGCTTGCAGGACCGCAGATAAGAAAGCGTTTGAGAAAAGCCGGATTAGTGTAAAAAAAAGTGCCTATGGCACTTTTTTTCATACTAATTATCCAAAATAACGCTTCAACAGTCCGGCGAGCGCTTTGCCGTGTCTTGCTTCGTCCTTAGCCATCTCGTGAACGGTGTCGTGAATTGCGTCAAGATTATTCTGCTTTGCGCATTTTGCCAGCTCGAACTTGCCGTTTGTCGCGCCGTATTCGCACTCGACTCTCCATGCAAGGTTTTCCTTTGTGGAAGCCTTCATGTTCGGCTCTAAGTCCTCTCCTAAAATTTCCGCAAATTTAGCTGCATGCTCAGCTTCCTCGTAAGCAGCCTTCTCCCAGTAAAGACCAATCTCAGGATAACCCTCTCTGTGAGCGATGCGTGCCATGCACAGGTACATGCCCACCTCAGAGCACTCGCCGTTGAAGTTCGCCTTAAGCTGCTCAAAGATATATTCCTTATCCTTGTCGCTGATGTCGGGGTTGTTCTTAACGGTCTTAGCATAAATTCCATATTCATGCTCTGCCGCAAGAGTCATCTCGCCCTTTACTTCGCTGAATTTATCAGCCTTTGCGTGGCATACCGGGCATTCTGCCGGAGCCTCGTCGCCTTCGTGAACATAACCGCATACACTACATACAAATTTCATGTCAAAAATCCTCCTTGTAAATTTTTTAAATCACTTAGTCACACACGCCTTTATCAAGGCAGCTTCTGCAAAACCCGCAGAAGTACAGCTTATGTCCCGTAATCTTTCCATCAAAGCCATTGGCGGCCTGCTCGTCAATGGAAGAAAAATTTTTGGCAGGAAGGTCAATGACCGCGCTGCATTGATTACACACAAAATGCTGATGTGAAGCAGTGTTGTAATCAAAACGGACAATGCCTAAGTCGCCGAACTGCAGCTTCGCAATCATACCTGCCTCTGAAAGCTGGTTCAGGTCGCGGTAAACCGTCCCTAAGCTTATATTCGGAAAATCCTTCTTTACATTGGAATAAACAAGCTCAGCCGAGGGATGATCCTTACGGGTTTGTAAAAAGGAGAGAATTGCTGTCCGCTGACGGCTGTATTTCATTGCCATATCTCGCCTCCCTCCGGTTTACGATAGTTTCGGGCAGTAATCATTCATTAAATCAGTAACGATTACTGTTATTGATATTATAATGGCGCTAATAAGATTTGTCAACAGGTAAAAATAATAAAAAATAAATTAATAAAGCCCGAAACCACTATATTAAAAAAAAACTTATGCTATAATGAACGCAAGGACTGCGTTGTGCGCAAAGGACGGCGGAGTATAAGATATAATGAACGCCGCACGGCAGGAAAAAATAAGTAAAGGATTAAAACTCCATGAAAGCATTGAGAAATAAATATAAGAAGGGTATGAAGCTGACCACGAAAATGGTTATCCTGTTTTTCGTGATTATTCTTGTCCCGCTGGTGGCGGCAAGCATTACCTTTATCGGTTTCGGGTATCGCGAAAACCTTGATTTTATCCATGAGCTGTCCAGCGAGGACGTAATGGTGGGCGAGCTGATAAACAGAAGGGTTTTAAGGCATTTTGAGATGCTGATGTTTCTTACGCTGGTCACTATAAGCGCTGTAATCATGTTTTGGATCCGGAAGGATATTTATGCTCCGATTAAGCAGATTAAAACAGCCATGCAGAATATTGCGGACGGCAATTTTGAATGCAGGCTGCCGGAAACAAGGGACGCGGAAATCGGGCAGCTTTTCGGCAACTATGAGCAGATGCGGCTCCGGCTGAAGGAAAACGCGGAGGAAAAAGTCGAAAACGAAAGGAAACAGAAGGAGCTTATCAGCAACATTTCACATGACCTCAAGACGCCGATTACATCAATAAAGGGTTATATCGAGGGCATTATGGACGGAGTGGCAAACACCCCCGAAAAGATGGATAAATACATCAAAACCATCTATAATAAAGCAAACGACATGGACAGGCTCATTAACGAG
Organism: Lachnospiraceae bacterium; assembly: GCA_021202335.1. Lineage (GTDB taxonomy): Bacteria > Bacillota > Clostridia > Lachnospirales > Lachnospiraceae > COE1. Next base: position 2,879 of record JAJQDE010000056.1, on the reverse strand, counting down.
CTGACCACGTATTCGGGCATTGACACCAATAAAATACCGTACAATTTCCATATTTTAAATATATCGGATTATTTCTCGGATTGTATTGAGGAAATCGGACTGGACCTGGAGTCAAAAAACATTCATTTAAATTATACGAACCTTGCGGCGCCTGACACCTGCGTGGTGGCGGATCCCGAGCAGATGAAAAAGGTAATCAATAATATTATCAGCAACAGTGTAAAATATATGGGTCATGACAACGGTGTGATTGACATTAGTATTCTCGAGGAAAACGAGTCCGTAAAAATTGAGCTTGAGGATAACGGAAGGGGTATTGCCCAAAAGGATATCGGGAATATTTTTGAACGCTTTTACAGGGCGGATGCCTCAAGAAATTCAATGCAGGGCGGAAGCGGCATCGGTCTTAGCATCGTAAAGAAAATCATAGAGGATCACGGAGGATATGTGTGGGCGACGAGCAAGGAGGGCGAGGGTACGTGTATGCACTTCATACTCCGCAAATATATCAAAAGTGATGATGAGGTAGTATTCTAAAGAATGGAGGACAATATGAAAAATAAGCTCGATAGCTTATTTTTCATACTCAAATTTGTGCCGGAGCGTCACAAATTTGCCTGATGGCAGACGCAAATCTGATATTTGCGTCGCCCCGTCGCTAACGCTCCGGAATGGAGGATTTGTATGAGTAAAATATTGATTGTAGAGGATGAGGAAGCTATTGCGGAGCTTGAGAAGGATTATCTGGAGCTGAACGACTTCGAGGTAACGATTGAAAACAGCGGTGATACCGGGCTTGCGGCAGCTCTTTCCGAGAATTTTGATTTGATTATATTGGATTTAATGCTGCCGGGGATTGACGGCTTTGAGATTTGCAAGCGAATCCGCGAGGACAGGAATGTGCCCATTTTGATGGTGTCCGCCAAAAAGGACGATATCGATAAGATACGGGGCTTAGGCTTGGGAGCGGACGATTACCTTACAAAGCCTTTCAGCCCGAGTGAGCTTGTGGCGAGGGTTAAGGCGCATTTGGCGCGCTATGAGCGGCTGGTGAAAAGCCACACGAAGGAGAACGACGTTGTTGAAATCAGGGGAATACGGATTGATAAGACGGCAAGGCGCGTCTTTGTAAACGGCGAAGAAAAGCAGTTTACCACAAAGGAATTTGACTTGCTGACCTTCCTTGCGGAAAATCCGAACCATGTATATACGAAGGCGGAGCTTTTCCGGGAAATTTGGGACATGGATTCTATCGGGGATATTGCCACGGTGACGGTACACATAAAAAAAATCCGCGAAAAAATCGAAACGGACACAAGCAAGCCGCAGTATATCGAAACAATATGGGGAGTCGGGTACCGCTTTAAGGTATAGGCAGCGCCATAAACGGGGGACAAATGAAAAAAGCAGGAATTGTGATATGCAATTATAATAAAACCGATTATGTCCTGGAATGTATTCAATGTATTTTGGAATCTAAGTTTCAGGATTTTGACCTTTACGTGGTGGATAACGCGTCCACGGACGGAGCGCCGCAGGCGATAAAGGAAAAATACGGTTCACAGGTAACGCTTATCGAAAACGCGGAAAATCTGGGCGGTTCCGGAGGCTTTAACACGGGACTTCGGATTGCCTATGAAAAGGGATATCCGTATCTGATGTGCGTGGACAACGACGCCATGCTGGACGAAAATGCAATCGGAGAGCTGTATCGCTTTTTGGAAACGCACCCGGAGGCGGGTATGGCAGGTTCTAAAATATATCATTTGGAAAAGCCCGATTATATCCAGCAGTTCGGACAGAAAATTGATTTTGACATTTTCTGTACTGAGGTTCCCCACCTGAACCGCCCGGAGGACGGGACGATGCCGGACTATCTGTATGTGGACAGCGTTGCGGCATGCTCGCTGATGGTGCGCCGCAGCACGGTTGAAAAAATCGGATTTTTGCCGGAGGATAATTTCCTGTACTGGGACGACACGGAGTGGTGCCATAAATGCCGGCTTGCCGGTATGAAGGTCGCGTCGGTCGGTACGTTGAAGGCGCTGCACGCGATGGGTGCAAAGCAGGAGGCAGTCAATACCTTCCCGACCTATTACGCGTGGCGCAACTGGATTTCATTTTTTGTAAAATATACCCCCGAGGATAAGCTTGAGAAGATGGCGGAAACCTTTTTAGGCTCTATTTTTCAGGTGATTTATGCAGGACTGCATAAGGGAGAGGACAATGCGCCGCGCACCGTAATGCTCGCGTATGATGATGCGGTTCATGGCATTACGGGAAAAGCGGGGGATAACAGGATTTTCCCTGTGGATGTCAATTTGGAGCCGTTTCGCGCGCTGTTTGGCTCGGCGGGGGCTTTTTATGTGGAGGAAAACGGTTTTCCCACGCTGCACCGCAGGCTGCGGGAAATAGCGAGGAAGCTCGGCGCTCCGGTTGAGTGGATGGATGCGCCCGGAAAGGGCGCGGTGACGATTGCGCTGTGTGAAAATATTTTTCGGATTGACGATTTGAGCTGCAAAAAGGTATATGTGGATATTGACCGCTGTATTCTCCGGACACAGGAGGATGTGCTTGACGTAATCAATTATAATTACAGCAGACGCAGCTTTATCTATGCTCAAAAGCCTGTGTTTTTGGAGAAAGCGCGGGTGCTGAGGAGAAATTAGGGCGTGAAGATGAAATGTCAAAAATCGCACTTGAATGTATCTGTTCTTTAATATAGAATGTAAAGGTAGAACCAACTTTGTTGGTTCTGCAAATATTGTGCTTGCGCAGAATGAGCAAAGCTCATTCTAAATTCGCGAGTTTGCACAAGAATCAGTGATGCGTTCGCATCGGATTTCCAAGATATTTTTAAATTATTATGTTTTAACTGA
>JAJQDE010000039.1 GCA_021202335.1 Lachnospiraceae bacterium | reverse complement strand
AATAATATTGATTGCCGGGCTTTCTGCCCTGTCGATATTCATTTTAGACTTTACACACATAGATATATATTGTCCATAACACTTGACATGGAAACATTAAAAGGGTAAAATTGAAGTGTTGTAATATCAGCATCTGATTCTTGCGCATGCTGCGCGTTTGAATAATATGCAGTCGGCAGATTGCCGCTTGAGATTGTACAATGAAAATTAAATAGTAAGGAGGTGCTCCTGTACATGTACATGCTATGGTTTATAATAGCAGTAATTCTTGTTGTTTTGTGTGTAGCAGCCTGTCTTATCTATTGCTCCAATTATAAGAAAAATATTGAAGCTACAATTGGGAACGCAGAGGATAAGGCAAGAGAAATTATTGACGAGGCTCTGAAAACTGCTGAAACAAAAAAGCGCGAGGAACTCTTGGAGATAAAAGAAGAATCTATTAAAACCAAGAATGAACTTGACAAGGAAATCAAGGAGCGCAGGGCAGAAGCCCAGCGTTATGAGAGAAGGGTGCAGCAGAAAGAGGAAAGCGTTGATAAGAAGGCGGATTTGCTTGAAAAGAAAGAAGTGAGTCTGACTGCACGCGAAGAAGAGCTTGCAAAGCAGAGGGAAGTCGTTGCAAGGCTTAACGAGGAACGGGTACAGGAACTGGAACGAATTTCAGGTTTAACCTCTGAACAGGCAAAAGAGCATTTATTAAAAATTGTTGAGGACGAAGTAAAACATGAAACAGCAGTGATGATTAAGGAAATGGAAAGCAGGGCTAAGGAGGAAGCTGACAAAAAGGCAAAAGAGTATGTTGTGACAGCTATCCAAAGATGCGCTGCGGACCATGTGTCGGAAACTACGATATCAGTAGTGCAGCTTCCGAATGATGAAATGAAAGGGCGTATTATCGGCAGGGAAGGAAGAAATATCCGGACGCTTGAAACACTTACGGGTGTGGAGCTGATTATCGATGATACTCCCGAGGCGGTTATTCTTTCCGGCTTTGACCCCATCAGGCGAGAGGTGGCGAGAATAGCGCTTGAGAAGTTGATTGTTGACGGGCGTATTCATCCTGCAAGAATTGAGGAAAAGGTCGAAAAGGCACAAAGAGAAGTGGAGAGCATGATTAAGGAGGAAGGCGAAGCGGCTGCCCTTGAGGTAGGCGTACACGGTATTCATCCTGAGCTGATAAAGCTTCTCGGAAAAATGAAATTCAGAACAAGCTATGGTCAGAATGCATTGAAGCATTCAATTGAGGTTGCACATCTTTCGGGTTTGCTTGCCTCGGAGATGGGGCTGGATGTGAGGATGGCGAAGAGAGCCGGCTTGCTTCATGACATAGGTAAGGCCGTAGACCATGAGAAGGAAGGCTCGCACATACAGCTTGGAGCGGAGCTTTGCAGAAAGTATAAGGAGTCAGCGATTGTTATCAATGCTGTGGAGTCGCATCACGGTGATGTTGAGGCTCAGTCATTGATTGCCTGTTTGGTTCAGGCAGCAGATACAATTTCTGCCGCAAGACCGGGGGCAAGGCGCGAAACTCTCGAAACATATACAACCAGATTAAAACAATTAGAAGAAATAACCAACAATTTTAAAGGTGTCGATAAATCTTTTGCTATTCAGGCGGGTAGAGAGGTTCGTGTTATGGTAGTTCCTGAGCAAGTCAGTGATTCTGATATGGTGCTTTTGGCTCGGGATATTTCTAAGCAGATTGAAGCCGAATTGGAATATCCGGGACAGATTAAAGTAAATGTTATCAGGGAATCCCGTGTCGTTGAATATGCTAAGTAATTAAAACGGGCATTATAAAAACCGTCAAAATCCGATACGGATTTTGGCGGTTTTTTATCGTATGCCGGAGTTCGCCTTTGAGCTTGGGAAAGCTTTGCGGAAACTTGCTGATTATTATGTATAAATAAAGAAAGGAAAGAACCGGCTTTGTTGGTTCTGCAAGTTTGTGTCTGCACGCTGCTTGCACAAACATTGCTTTAGGCGCAAAGAGCAGCGCAGAAATGAGGAGAAAGATGGGTAATGAAGTGAAAAGATTAAAAAGAGAGCTTAAATGTGAGGGAAGCATTACAAAATATTATAAGGATACTGTTCAGCTGCCTAACGGAAAGACGGCTGAGTGGGATTTTGTCGGTCATAACGGAGCGGCAGCGGCTGTCGCCGTATTGGAGGATGGGAGGCTGCTTATGGTAAGGCAGTACAGAAATGCCTTGGACAGATATACATTGGAAATACCGGCAGGCGGTTTAAACGCGAATGAGCCGACATCAGATGCGGCGGCAAGGGAGCTTGAGGAGGAAACGGGGTATGCCTGTAAACAGCTTGAAAAGCTGATTACCATTCGCACAACGGTTGCCTTTTGCAATGAAAAAATAGACATTTATCTTGCTACCGGTTTGGAAAAGACAAGTCAGAATTTGGACGAGGATGAATTTTTGGATGTTAAGCCCTATGAGCTGCCGGTCCTTGAAAAAATGATTTACGACGGAGAGATAGAAGATTCAAAGACCATAGCGGCAATTTTGGCATATAAGAATAAATATGTGCGCCGGAGCATAAATTAAAATGAATAAGCCGTGACCGGAGCGTTCTATGGACAGATTTACACAAAATGCGGACAATACTGCCGGCTTTGTCCGCAGTGATTACGGAAAATATAGAAAGATATATTATAAAAATGCTGTGCCCGACAGCAGAGTGCTTGTGTTTTTGGCAGGCTTCTGCTTGGGGATGGTATTTTTTTATGTATCCGGAATAGAGCTGATTGGAGAGGGCAGGCTTCCTGCGGCATTTTCGGCGGATAATATATCAAAGCTGCGCGATTTTGAAGTGAATGAGGCAGGACTGCTTGAATATGCGGCGGGCGAGCGGCTGGGACAGCGTGTGTTTATGGCCATATGCGCCACGAGCTTTATGGGGGCTTTGATTTCATATGCAATTATTGGCTGCGCAGGATTTGAAATGAGCATTATGATGTTTGCGTTTATATATCAGTATGGCTTAAAGGGGCTTTTCTTTTCCGTGATGCTTTTAGTTCCCCATGGGATATTTTATTTTGCCGCTTTTTGGCTGATTTTTGGCAAGTATTGGACATCCGGCTCTGATAAATACTGCTGCAGTGATTGCGGAACGCTTGGCAGATTCACAAAATTAAAAAGGATTGCTGCAATATTATTAATCTGGTTTATGGGAATTTTGTCCGAGGTTTATATTAATCCGGGAATCATAAAGAAAATCACGATATTTTTCAAATAATTGAAACATCGCAAAAAATACATAAAAAACCTTCTAATAATTAAATATTTAAAATTGCATGCACAATAATGC
>JAJQDE010000005.1 GCA_021202335.1 Lachnospiraceae bacterium | reverse complement strand
CGGACAGGAGGGAGCTGGATTATATCGACTCCATCATGCAGGTTTCCGCGAAAGCGAACAGGAAATTGTTTCAGGGGGTAAAGGAGGAAGAAAATATGTTTGAAGTGTTGAAGGACTTAATGCAGCCGCAATGGGATATGGAAATCGAAAAGGAAGCGCAAAAGAGCTTTGCTCAGGGCGAAGAACACGGAATTTCGCGAGGTATCTCTCAGGGTATTTCGCAAGGTATCTCTCAGGGTATCTCTCAAGGCATTTCTCAGGGGGAGGCGCGAATGATTGTGAAATTTCATAATAACGGTTATTCTTTGGAGCAGATTGCGGAGGCTTCCGAAAAGACGCTTGAGGAGGTGCGCAGGATTATAGAGGATTCATCAAATAAGCCGAACGGTTAAACAAAAAATCCATTGCGGAGTAATTCCGCATGGATTTTTTTATCGTATAGGAAGGTTCGTCCTATACGATAAAACGCTCCGCGAGGATGCGCACTCGCGCAAAGATGAAATATGTCGCAAGCGACCGCGCTCGGCGCGAGAATGCGCAGTCGGCACATTCTTAATCGTATAGGAAGGCGGCGCTACTGTATAAAAAGGGGAATATTTTGGGTGGTTGTGAAAAATGCACCAAAATCGCGCAGAAATTTTGGAGTGAAAAAGTTAATTTTATGAACAAAATGTGAATTTGGCACTTGAACCATTAAAAAACTTCTGATATTATTACAATAGGAGAAAGTTTTTTAGAGGAAATGCCGAAACACTGATAAAAGTGAGGGGGAAAGGAGGCAAAAAGTGTAGCAAATTACAGATAAGATTTGATATTGTTGGGATTTACAAGTGTTTTTTGAACTGCAATGAAGCAACAGCGAACCATGGTTCGCAGAAATGGGGTAAAAATGAGTAAGCTTAGAAAGAAATTCGGAAGGCGGATTTTAGCGTATCTGATATCAGGCGCTATGATTATGTCAAACATGACAGCCTTCGCAAGCGAAACCTCCGCAACTACCGGGGGGGGGGTATACTGAAGAGGCGGAAGCATCTGAAGCTGACAGTGAAGATACGGTTGAGGAAACGGCTGAAGCTGACGGCGAAGATACGGTTGAGGAAGCGGAAGAAGCCGATGAGGCAGAAACCGAAACGGAAGAAGCCGAAACGGTTGAAACCGTTCCGGTTTTGCAGTCCGAGGAGGACGCTTCCGAGGAAGATAATAAGGACGCGGACGAGGAGGACACGACTGAGGAGGACACAACCGAAGAGGACACGACCGAAGAGGACACGACCGATGAGGAAGAGGAAAGTGACGAAATAGACACATCGACTACAAGCTGGGACTTTACGGATAGTGGCTTTTCGAGCTTTGACAGCAGTTCGACTACAACGAGTTATAATGGTCTGCAAATAACGTATGGAAAAGTAAATAACAGCAAATATTTGCTTATGTCAAACGGCGGCACCATTAAGATACCCGTAGCCGGAAAGAAATTGGTTAGCGTGACGGCTTGTTATAGTTACAGCTTTAAATTTGAGGATGAAGCTGTAATTTATTATAACAGTGGAAGTACAAACAGCACACAGCGTTTTCTGTATGTGCATGACAGTGATGATACGGAGTATGTAACGATTACGGTTTCGGGTACTTCTTACTTTAATTCAATAGAAGTAACGGATATTACGGACAGCGCATTTGGAACTGATGATACAACTTATGATTTTACGGATAGCGCATACAGCTCTTACACTGACAGTTCCAGTGAGTATACATATAACAATTTGGTTATATATAACGGAAAATATCACAGCAGTACATATGGCATGACTATAACAACGTATGGCTATATTTTGGTGCCTGTGTCAGGTGATTGTACAGTTACGGTTTCGGCTGGCTATCAATGGGCGCTTTCATATTATAGTACCAGTGATAGTAGTAATACATATACACAGACGGAAGGCAGTGGAAGTAATTCACTGACTTGCAATTATAGCTATACCGGAGGGAAAGGTTATGTACCTATTATAGTGACGGGGCAGACCTATATAGCGTCTATTGCGATTGTTTATGGCAGTAGCACGGAAGATGAATCGGGCGATGACGATTCGTCGGAAACTGTTGAAGCTGACGCGGACGGTTTTTATAATGGTATGGAAGTAAGCAGCATAGCGGAGAATACGTCATATTATTATGATTTTACCGGATTTAGCAGTGGAATAGCGAACACATACAGCGCGGGTTTGTTTAGTTTTAGCGCGGGAAATTCTAATGCTGCATCGTATCATAGTGCGACTTATGGAATACAGTTTAAAGCCGGAAATATGCTGACGTTTAAAGTGGCAGGTGACAGTTATATTGTGGTAGGCGGAGATAATAACAATAGCTGTACAGACCTTGCGGCGACAGTCGCTACCGCTGATAGCGGAGCGGTTTCACCGGAAACGCAGACAACGGTAACATCAGGTCATGCTACGCTTGCAAATTGCAAGACGATGGGTGACAATACGGTTATCTACAAATATAAGGGTGAAAGCAATTCAGTGACTCTCACTGTGAACAGCAACTCATCGTATATAGCGTATATATGCGTTATTCCGGTTGAAAAAGTAACTGTGTCGGGAACAGTGACGCTTGAAGGAACGATAGACGGTGACTACAAAGTGATTTTCACTGATGGGGACGGCGAAACGATTGAAGCGACCGTGACATCCGGCAGCTATTCGGCAGAGTTGGTTGTTGGGAATACATACACCATTTCCTTAAGCGACTCAAGCTATAGCATTACGTCGCCGTCGGGCGCGACGGTCGAGGTGACGAGTGAAACGTCGACCTTGGATATAACGGCAAGCGCGATGAGCTTGGTTGACGTGTCGGGAAGCATTTCATTCCCGGATGGTGCTAGCATCCCCGACGACCTTGCGATTACATTTACGGAGAATGTCAGCGATGAGGAAACGCCGCATACGGTTACGGTGAACGAATTTACGACAGGCGACGACGGCACGACCTATACGGCGTCGCTGAAAACAAGCGCGACTTATAATATAGAAGTAACAGGAACGGGCGTTAAGGATTACAGCTTCAGCCCGTCAACTGTAACGACGGAAACGAGCGCAATAACAGATAATGACATTACATTCACGGCGCTTACAAAATACACGGTAGATATCAGCGTGTCAAGCTATGATAAGAGCACGACGGTGCTTGACGGAAAGACCATTACGTTTACTGACACGGAGGATGAGGATTACACATATTCAATCGAGTATAACAGCGGTTCGGAAAACAGCGAGGACGCCGTGACGAGCATAACGCTTAGGGACGGCACATATTCGGTTGATGTGGACGTGGATTACCCGTATGTGCGCGAAAGCTTTGATGAGCTTACGGTAAACGGTGAGGACACGCAATATAGCTTTACGTTTACGGAGAGGCTGGAATGGGACTTCACGGATAGCAGCGATACGGCGTTGGAGTCAGTCACTTATCAAAGTACGGAAGAGGTGGAATATAACGGACTGCTTGTAGACACGTCTAACAGCGGAAAATTCGCAGTCACGAGCGGCACCCGCGTGCAGATAAACGCAAACACAACGGTTAAAATTCCGGTATCGGGAACAGGAACCGTAAAGATTGTCACTAGCAGCGGCTATTATAACTATTCAATGACGGGAACGACGAAGGAGGCTTCGGCTGACAACTATCAGCAGAGCTGGGACTATGAGCTTGACGAGTCGGGCTATATTACGCTGACGGCGGATTCGCAGATATATCTGTACAGCATAACCGTTACCCGCGAGGAGTCGGATGATGACGATGACAGCGAATACCGTACGGAATGGGACTTCACGGACAATAGCGACGGTGAATGGACAGATATTTCAATTGAAGAAGAAATGGGTACAATAGCGGGCGGCATTAAAGTGGATGCGCAGACGCTTTCTAGCGGTGGTAAGTTCGCGTACCGTGCGGATAACGGCGATGTGCAGATAAACGCTACGACCGGAATTTTGGTACCTGTGGCAGGAAACAGCAAAATTACGATAACGCTTGCAACTGCCCTGGGCGATAGCAGCGTAATGACATATGGCGAGAGTGGGACGGCGTTTGGCACTGACGCTACGGAGCAGACAGTTACCGTAAAGGACAGTGAGATTTATGCGGGTACGACAGGGGTGAACTATATAAGGCTGCAGGTCACGACGGGAACGGTCTACCTGCAAAAGATTGTCATTACCCCCATTGCCAACGAGACAGACCCCACAACGAGCGTGACGGGCAAGAATGCGGACGGCAAGCCTGATGTATGGGATTTTGCGGCAGGCGCGACAGCGATAAGTGATGGAACGGCTACGGCATATATTGACACGGACACCTACAATAATATGCTCACGGAGGACATCATTAACGGCTGGTATGACAGCACTGTGACGGCAGGAAGCTCGGGTGAAGGAATCGGCGATTTTTCGGTGACGGGCGAAGATGGTGATACTCTGCTTGAGTTTTACGCAAATAGTAAGACAAACCATCGTATCCGCACGAAAAACACCGCGATAACGAGATATGATGAAAAGTCGCTGACGGGCACGGATGGAAATACCTACTACGGGTATCTGTACTCGAACGCGTCCGGTACAGGCGTATATCTTGGCGTGTATCTCGAAGCCGGCGACGTTGTGACGGCGGTTGTAAGCAGCAACGGCGGCGACTCAACGATTGTGTTTGAAAACATTGACGATTCGACGGATGCGCAGACCTACAGCTACGTGGCGGGGAATGCAGGTATCGCTACCTTTTACGCGACGCAGACCGGCGAATACAAAATGTACAGCACGAATGAAAAGCTCGTTGTGGCGCGCCTGACCGTTGAGAAGAAGGATTATGTGCTTGTGTCGGGCGATGTCACGATGGAAGAGGGAACGACGGAGCCGAGCGGTACATATTATGTGCAGTTTACGAATGATATAACGGGCGCGGTGACAAGAGCGAAGGTAAAGAACGGCACATATGCGGCTTACCTTAACGAGGATTACACATACAGCGTATCGCTTTACAAGGCAAACGGCTGGGTTATCAAGAACGACTCGACAAGCTTTACGCTGGATAGCAGCCTCTATACAGAGGATGACGAAAACGGAAAAACCTATACCTATGACGTGACGGTGGAAGCTGTAAATCTCGTGGAGGTGACGGGAAGCATCACGGGGCTTGACGCTGTAAACGGCGGCAATCAGACGCCTATAAAGAGCGTTGAGCTTACATTTGCAAACGACGATTATATTTATATACCGGAAATCAGCATTGACACGACAAATTCCACATACAGCCTGAGCTTGGAAAGCGGCGTGGAGTATACGGTTACTGCTGATGGCGTGGAGGATTTTGACCTTAGTACTGCAAGCATTGGAGGATATACAGAGGACACATCTGATGTAAGCATAGAGTTTGCGGCAAAGACGCAGTATGACATAACGCTGGATCTGCAGCCGAGCGATGAGATAAGCGAGGACGATTTCGCAAGCGCAAGCTTTGTGTTTGCAAGGGTGTACACGGAAAACAGCGTGAAGCAGTATGAGGAGGATTACGTATACACGTTTACCGGAACAAGCGGCATCACGCTTAGGGACGGACAGTATGAGGTGACGGTGGCTAACAGCCCCTATACGCAGAAGCTTACGGCGGATTTGATTGTAAACGGCGCGGCGGTGACAAAGACTATTAATTTTGACACGGACCCGATTACGGAGTGGGATTTCTCGGATGATGATTTCACGGATGTGACGAACTTTAAGGGGCTGCTTATGAGCGGCGTGTCAAAGAATAAGACCTATGCGCTGGGCGGTTCAGGAGGTAAACTTCAGGTGCCTGTGGCGGGCGACTGCACGGTTAAGGTTTACTATTGTTATAGAGCAGATGGCATGATTGAGGACAGCGTTTATATCACGCTCACGGACGGCGAAGACGAAGCATATGGCAGTACAAGCATAACGAAAAGCAGCTCGTATACTTATACCGGCGACGCGGGATATGTCAATATTTCCACATCGTCGACCACATACTTTACAAAGATAACATTAACGTATGCCGCGGAGTCGGTTGATTACAAATCAACCATTACGGTTGGCTCGGGCGACGGCTATGATTATGAAACAATCAACGACGCTCTTGACGCGGTCGCGAGCATGGACAGAACGGACAATGCGCGCGTGACGATTGAAATTGCGCCGGGCGATTATGAGGAGATGCTCGTTGTTGACGTGCCGAACGTAACGCTCAAGAACGCGAGCAGCACGCCGAGCATTGAAACGAAAAACAAGGGTGTTGATATTGATGATAACGCGGTGCGTATCACGTCATATTACGGACACGGCTACGCTTACTATTCGATGGGCGACGACTGCAAGTATGACGCGGATGTGCTTGCGGTGAACAAGGCAAACGGCGCGTATTCATATGAAAATCCGGGTTCGGGCACTACGAACGGAAGCTACTGGAACGCGACGGTGGTAATCGGAGCAAGCGGCTTTGAGGCAGAGGGAATTATTTTTGAAAATTCATTCAACCAGTATGTTTCAGCGAAAGCGGCGGATGATGTGATTGTAGCTTTGTCGGGCGCTAAGGAGGGAAGCACTGCAAGAGCCGATATGGCGCAAGGCGACACGACGGTACAGGGCAAGTCATACGTTGAGCGTGCGGCAGCGCTTGCCATTATGAGCAGCTGCACACAAATCAGCTTTGACAACTGCAAATTTATCGGACGTCAGGACACATTGTACGGCGGAACCGGCGTGACGGCGGCGTTCTATGACTGCTCGGTATACGGCGGCACGGATTATATCTTCGGACCTATGACAGCGGTATTTGCAAAGTGCGATTTGGTGTTTAACACAGACGGCGCGACAAGCACGGATGTGGGCTACATTACGGCATCGCAGACACAGTCGGGACGCGGCTATCTGATGTACAACTGTACGGTAACCTCCACAACGCCGGGCGTTGACACGGCAGCGGAAAAGACATCACAGGCGGGCTACTTTGGAAGACCTTGGCAGGCAAACACGGGCGAGGCGCTGTTTTGGAGAACGATTGTTGAAACGACGGATTACAGCGGAGAAACTCTGTCGCTTATTACGCCTGCGGCATGGGGCAGCGGGCTTGCCGGTGAATCCGTGCTGAGTCAGGAGTACGGCACCATGGAGAAGTCAGGCGTTGACAATTCATCAAAACGCGCAGAGTGGGCGAGCGTGCTCACGGCGGACAGCGACGGAAACGTGACGCTTGCGGATGAAACCACGATTGTTACGGATGATACCGTGGTGGCAGCGTTCTTGAGTGATTGGGACGCGTTCAGCGGCAAGGATATGACAATTAAAACCTTGACGGATGACAGCGAAGAAAATCCTGATGACAGCGGAACGGAAACCGTAGAAAAACCGATAGCTGATACAGCTTCGGGCAGTGTTGCTGCGGGTACGATAATTAAGCTTACATGTGCAACTGAGGGGGCGGACATTTATTATACAATGGACGGAACGGACCCGACAGTTGAAAGTACACAGTATGTCGATGGAATTACGATTGAAGCATCGGTAACTGTCAAGGCAATAGCAATAAAGGGCGAGATTAAGAGTGACATAAGTGTTTATGAATATACGGTGATTTCTGAAACAGTAACCACTATACAGCTTGCAGACTGTGTAATCTCAGTCCCGTCAGTTCTGTATAATAATAAGGCAGGCAGTACGCAGCCTTCAACCACTTATGTAACCTATACTTATACGGATGGCAGCGGAGCAGAAAAGCATGTTAAATTTGCGGAGGGGCTGGATTATTCTGCTGAATGGAACGGTATGGTAAGCGAAGATAATACAACCGTTTACAGTGTGACGCTTACCGGACTTGCCAGAACGGCAGATAGCTTTAAGATTGATTCCGCAAGCACGGTAACGAAAACCTATCGGGTAGTAAGCAAGTCGGACAGCAGCGTTAGCATTGTGGATATAAGCAAAGCAAAGGTGGCGCTTGATTCATCAGCAAAATCGGCTGTTTACACAGGCTATGCGATTGAGCCGGGGCTTGACTACTCAAAGGCTTCAGACCTTGACGGCAAACTGAATGTGGCGTACACTAATAATATTAATGCCGGAAAGGCGACGGTAACTATTTCGGCGAAGGAAACAGCCGATACGGAGGATACAATATATGTAGGCTCCAAGACATTTACCTTTACGATTAAAAAGGCGGCGCTGAATAAGAATGAGGCTAAGGCAACGGCAAACGTTGTATGGGACGAGGAAAGCTTTAGCTTTGAAACAGCCCATGATTATACGGGAACTCCGATTACGGTTACGGGTCTTGCGGTACAGTCAAGCAGCGGACGGACGTTAAAGCAGGGCACAGATTATACGGTGACGTATAAAAACAATACAAAATCCGGAAAAGCAACGGTAACGGTAAAGGGTATCGGAACAAACCTTTCCGGCAGTTGGACGAAGAATTTTACCATCAATCCCGTTGCCCTGAGTGAACTTACATTTAATACGGACGGAGTGGAGCTTGTTTATTCGCCAAAGGGTGCAAAGCTTACAACGCTCACGGCTCAAAAGGATGGCGTGGCTTACAGCCTGACAGAGGGTGTGGACTATAAAGCAAAGTACAATTATGCAGATAAGAAAAAATCTGCGGGCACTACGGTCGATGTGACAATTTCAGGCAAGGGTGCGTGCACGGGAAAAAATATTTCTGTAGGTACCTTTACGATTGCACAGGGTGATTTTGCGGATTGCATTACGGTTCCCGAGGATATTGCCGTAGACGGTAAGAAGCTTGAAAAAGAGCTTGCAAAAGCAGTGACGGTGACAGATGTGGCGGGCGTAAAGCTTAAGGCAAACAAGAACTATAATACAGCAATTGACACAGAGGCAAAGACTGTCACAATCACGCCGATTGACACGGCAAATTATAAGGAGGATTCTTCGTATGTCGCAAGTTACAGAATAGCAACAAACCTTGCTAAGGATAAAAATTTCGTGTTTAACAAGCAAGTGACATTACAGTATGACGGAAGAAATCCGGTAGAGCTTACGGCGGACGATATTACGAATTATGTTGGAGAAGCCTATAAGCTTGGCGAAAACATTGAGATTGTAGAGGGAACCTACAAAAACAATGCCAAGAAAGGAACGGCGTCCGTGACTGTAAAAGGTATCGCAGGAGTAGACGGCGGTTTCTACGGAACAAAGACGCTGAAATTTAAGGTAGTTCAATAAAACGCCCTTTGGGGCACGGCAGGCTCCAATTTGACTATTGATTTTTCCATGGGTATGCGGTATAGTCATTATTGACATAAGTGTAAAAAGTTCTGTATCATCGTATGCAGCCAAAAGAAAACCCACGGGGTAGTGACCCGTGGGTTTTCTTGTTGTTTACGGATAACCAGGCATGAGCTGTCAAACAAATCATGCAGGGATTTACGATATTTGACAAACAAATCTATTGACTTTACGAATATTTTCCAGTATGATAAAACAAGCGTCTAAGACACAGTATAAGCCTTGGGGGATTACCGGGGCTTTTAGTTTGCTTTAACTTTAATAATAGAAAGGATAAGATATGGAAACAGTACGTTTTGATGAATTAAACTTAAGCCCTGAGATTTTGCGCGGAGTCAGGGAAATGGGGTTTGAAGAGGCGTCTCCGATTCAGACTCAGGCAATTCCCGTCGCAATGACAGGAGCTGACATTATAGGACAGGCTCAGACAGGTACGGGAAAGACCGCTGCGTTTGGTATTCCTGTTTTGGAAAAGGTAAAGAAGGAAATAAAGCAGCCGCAGGCGCTTGTGCTCTGCCCCACGCGTGAGCTGGCAGTACAGGCAGCCGAGGAGGTCAGGAAGCTTGCAAAATATGTGCATGGCGTGAAGGTGCTCCCTATCTACGGCGGGCAGGACATCACAAAGCAGATAAGAGCGCTCAAGGGCACGCAGGTTATTATAGGCACGCCGGGGCGTGTCATGGACCATCTGCGCAGAAAGACAATACGATGCGATTACATTGACACTATCGTGCTGGACGAGGCGGACGAGATGCTCAACATGGGCTTCCGTGAGGATATTGAAACCGTGCTCGAGTATATTCCGAATGAGGACCGTCAGACAATTCTTTTTTCGGCGACAATGCCGCGTGAAATTTTGGAAATTACGAAAAATTACCAAAAGCCTGACGCTAAAATGATAAAGGTGGTAAAAAAGGAGCTGACCGTTCCGAAAATCGAGCAGTATTATCTCGATGTGAAGCGCAAGGACAAGGTCGAGGTGCTTTCGCGTCTTTTGGATTATTATGAGCCGAAGCTGTCGCTGGTATTCTGCAATACAAAGCGTATGGTTGACGAGCTGACCGAGGTGCTTAAGGGAAGAGGCTACTTTGCTGAGGGGCTTCACGGCGACATGAGTCAGGCACAGCGTGACCGCGTGATGAAAAGCTTCAGAAACGGCAGGATTGATATACTGATTGCGACGGACGTTGCCGCGCGCGGTATTGACGTGGATGATATCGAGGCGGTGTTTAACTATGATATACCGCAGGATGATGAATATTATGTACACCGTATCGGACGTACAGGCCGTGCGGGTCGTGCGGGCCGCTCATTTACCTTTGTAAAGGGAAAAGAGGTTTATAAGCTCAAGGACATCATGCGCTACTGCAAGACTAAAATCTATGCGATGCCCGTTCCTTCATTAAATGACGTAAATCAGGTAAGAACCGAGAAGATTATGGACAAGATTGACACGATGATTGAGGAAGAGGATCTGACTGCAACAATCAACATTTTGGAGCGTCATATCAACGAGTCGGATTATACTGCTATGGATATTGCCGCCGCGTTCCTGAAAATGTATATGGGCGAGCAGGCGCAGGCCTCCGAGGCCTCGTCAGGCGGCTATGACCTTGATAATACGGGCGCCGAGGAGGAAGGAATGGCGCGTCTGTTTATCAATATCGGCAAGGCGCAGAAGGTTAAGCCGAAGGATATTCTCGGCGCGATTGCGGGCGAAACCAATATTTCAGGCAATTTGGTGGGCGCAATCGATCTGTTTGACAAATATACCTTTGTTGAGGTTCCGAAGGAGAATGCTCCCGAGGTATTAAAGGCGATGAAGAATGTTAAAATCAAGGGTAAGACCATAAATATCGAGCCTGCAAACGGAAAATAATTTTGTTTGCTGAAAAACCATCAGATTTGAATAATTTGGTGGTTTTTTTATTGAGAAGCCGGTAAAATGTACTTACATTAAAATGTAATTGCATTAAAATGTAATACATTTTAATGTATTACATTTTAATGTATTACATTTGGAGAAAAAAACAGGAACGGAGAGAAGAATGAAAAATAACCTATACGGAACCTACAAAAATCCGATTTTGTATGCGGATTATTCAGACCCGGACGCAATAAGAGTGGGAGAGGATTACTTTATGATTGCGTCGAGCTTTTGCAATGCCCCGGGGCTGCCCCTTCTTCACTCAAAGGATTTGGTGAGCTGGAAGGTGGTAAATTATATTCTTGATGAAATTCCCGGCGAGCGCTACGATAAGCCCGTTCATGGCTGTGGAGTGTGGGCGCCCTCGCTGAGATACCATGACGGCAAATATTATGCGTGCTTCCCCATGCCGGATGAAGGTATATATATGAGCACTGCGGAAAATCCGTTCGGAAAATGGTCAAAGCCCGTCAACATCAGACCGGGAGCAGGCTGGATTGACCCCTGCCCGTTTTGGGACGACGATGGAAAGGCATATTTGGTGGCGGGAGTGGCAAAGAGCAGAATAGGCTACAAGAGCGTGCTGCACATGGTGGAGATGCAGCCTGACGGTATGGGGCTGATAGGCGATGAGGTTAAGATTTTCGACGGGAACCTGAACGACCAGGTTACAATAGAGGGACCAAAGCTCTATAAGCGGAACGGCTGGTATTACATATTTGCTCCGGCAGGCGGCGTAAAAATCGGCTGGCAGACGGTGCTTCGCTCAAGGAGCATTTTTGGTCCGTATGAGTATAAGGTCGTGATGCGTCAGGGTGGCAGCCCGGTGAACGGACCTCATCAGGGCGCGTGGGTGGACACGGTCACGGGAGAGGATTGGTTTTTGCATTTTCAGGACGTGTATGCTGCGGGCAGGATAATCCATCTCCAACCAATGAGCTGGCATAATGACTGGCCGGTTATCGGGCTTGCAAAGGACGGCAATGATTACGGGGAGCCTGTCATGGAGTATGAAAAGCCGAACGTGGGCAAAGCGGCTTCCGTGTCTGATGCCGGGATATGCGAGCCTGATGCCTCCGATGATTTTACGGGCACAAGGCTCGGGCTTCAGTGGCAGTGGAACGCAAACCCCAAAAAGGAATGGTATACGCTTACGGGAAAGGGTCTTAAGCTTAATGCCGTAAAGAAGGACAGCGTGTATGGCGATATGCCTAATCTGCTGCTGCAAAAGTGGCCCGCGCCTGAATTTACATGCATTACGAGGCTTGATCTGTCCGGGCTTTCGGACTATGACGAGGCGGGCGTTATTTCAATGGGGATGCGCTATGGGCTTATTACATTCCAAAGAAGGAGTGATATGCTTGTGCCGCGCTATGTAACCGGAGAGCAGAAATACGGAAAAATTCTGCCTGTGGAAACGGTCGAAACGGCGACGGAATTAGAGCCGATTGACATGAGAAGAGCGGATGAGATTTATGTAAGATATACGGTAAAACGCACAGGCACGCGCGATTTGAGCAAAAGTGAGAGGGATTTTCCTTTGGAAACGGTCACAATCGAATACGGCACGGACGCAGAGGGCTTCATTAAAGCGGGAGAAATGGCGTCCGTCCCCGGCAGATGGGTGGGCGTGAAAAACGGCGTGTTCTGCGCGTCCCAAAAGGACGGGAGCACGGGCGCGGCGATTGTGGAGAGCGTGGTTTATCGCTTCTGAAAGGAGAACAATATGAAGAAAAATACATATCAAAATCCGGTACAGAGAGGGTTCTTTCCTGACCCTTCCGTGGTGAGGGTGGGTGAGGACTATTATATGGTAAATTCCACATTTCAGTATTTTCCCGCCATTGCAATCAGCCATTCAAGGGATATGGTGCATTGGCACATTATCGGTCATGCCGTTACGGACTCTGACGACCTTGATTTGAGCGATATACGCGACTCGCACGGGATATGGGCGCCGGATATTTCGTATCATAACGGGAAATTCATCATTATGGCAACGCTGCGCCTGAATGCCGGCGGAAATCGCGGCAACAATGTTATGCGCAGACAGCTCGTCGTCACATCCGACAAGCCCGAAGGTCCCTACAGCCGCCCCGCGTGGCTTGAGGTGGACAGCATTGACCCGTCGCATTTTGTTGACGACGACGGGAAGCATTATATGGTAATAAGCCCGGGGATTAACCTTGTGCCCTTAAGCGACGACTGCACGAAGGTTACGGGCGACGTCATTCCGGTGTGGCAGGGGACGGGCGAGCGCTGTCCCGAAGGACCGCATATTTTAAAGCGCGGCAAATATTACTACGCGATTTTGGCAGAGGGCGGCACGGGCTACGGGCACGGGATTAATGTCGGACGCTCCGAGAAGCTGTTTGGACCTTATGAGCCGTCGCCCTACAATCCGCTCATGCGCCAGTTCAATCCCGACGCGCCCATTCAGAGGACAGGGCACGGAAAGCTGATAGAAACACAGGACGGCGACTGGTGGGTGTATTATCTCATGGGCAGACCCAATCAGGGACATTATACGACCATAGGCAGGGAAACCGGCTTAGACCCGGTCACATGGCTTGACGACGGCTGGTTTATCATAAATGCCGGAAAGGGCCCGAGCACGGAACAGACTGCGCCCGATTTGCCTCAAAATACCTTTGAAGCATGTACAAGGGACGATTTTGACAGCGATACGCTGAATCTGAACTGGGAGTTTGTGCGCAACCCGGCAAAGGGGAACTGTTCGCTCACGGAAAGACCGGGGTATTTCAGGATATGGACGTCAGACGGGCAGCTTTTTGAAATCCGCGCCAAAAATACTTTGCTCCGAAGAGAGCAGGAGCTGAGCTATACGGCGTCGACGAAGCTCGACTTTTACCCGGAAAGGGACGGCGAGCAGGCGGGGCTGACCTGCTATTACAGCACAGCCACATACGCAAGGTTTTCGCTTTGCTGCGAGGAGGGCAGAAAGCTGCAGCTTGTGATAAACCGCAATCACGGGGAGGAATTGATGGCATCTGTTGACGGCATCAGAGAGCAGAGCGTTTACCTTAAGGTGGTTGTCGACAGACTTACCAGGAGCTTTTATTACAGCTATGACGGAAAAGAATGGACGCTTGCGGGTGTGCTTGAAAACTGCATTTACCTGTGTGATGAGGGCGTTCCCGACGACCCTAAGCGCCATACCGGCACGCTCGTTGGCATTTACGCCAACAACGGGGGCTGCGGCTCGCGCATACCCGCGGATTTTGATTATTTTGAATATCAATAAATACGTCATATATGGCAAAATTAAGCAGCAGGGACAATCAGCCCTTGCTGCTTGATTTTGCCCATAAATCAGAGCGGTTTTATCAAAGAATGGAAGGGTTTGAAAATTTTATCAGGTGGTATTTGCATCTTACTCAAATATTCTTGTAATATCCTGGCAGCGATTCACTACCCGATATATTTCCGCCGCTTCTTTTCCAATCTTATAAATAATCACATAATCTTTCCAAATTATATACTTATAGTCTGTTTTGAAGCTTACCCGCTTGGACAAATCGGCGCCTATTGATGGAAATTGCGCGATATATTCAAATTTTTCATAAATATGCTCAACAGTTTCCACAGCTTTTTCTTCATTATCCTCTGCAATATAGTTTTTGATATTTTTTAAGTCAACTGCAACTAAAGGATTAATTCGCAGGTTTATCATACTTGACTGCTCCTATATCATATTTTTCAGCTCTTCTAAGGATAGCCAGCTATCACCGTTTTCCACAGCTTCCTCAGCCTCCCGCAATTTCATGAGCAAATTTTTTTCGGCTCTTTCCCTCTCGTAATCCTCGATATCCATAACAACAAACCTGCCTCTGCCATTTTTGGTCAGGAATATCGGGTTTCCTGCCTGGCAATTTTTGAGCACCTCGCCATAATTTCTTAAATCCGATACCGGTAATATATTTGGCATAAACATCACCTCTTCGTAAATTCTTTTTATGTTTATTATATGTAATACCGCTGTAAAAATCAACGAAAAGTTTTACAGCAAAGCGGCATTGCCTCAATAACTGTCCAGCTCCTCAAGACCCCAAACGGCGAAACGCTTTTTGGGGTTTAATTCAAACATCCACCTTGCCATATCAAGGTCAACCTCCGTGCCGAGTCCCTTCAGATAGCACATACCGAGCATGTCAGAGCCCCATGCGCTGCCGTTTTTGTATGCATGCTCCAAGAGCGAGAATGCCTTAGGGAAATCGCAGGCAAGCCCCTGACCTCCGCGAAAGCGGATTTCGCCGAGAAGATTGCACAGTCCGGCATCGTCCGGCTGCGCGGCAAGCCCTTTTTCAAAATAGTCCGCCGCCCTTTTTAAATCCAAGCCGAGGGCGCCCCTGAAGGTGAAAAGCTTTCCGAGGCAGTAGCAGGCATAGCTGTCGCCATGGCTCACGGCGCGCTCATACATGGCAAGAGCTTCCTCGAAGCGCTCCTCGTCGCGGTATTCGTTTCCGACCATGCGTTCATATGCGCCGATTCCCATATCCGCGCCGATATGCCTGTATTTTTCGGCGCGCTTTTTCATGACCGGAATACCGTGCTTTCCGCCGGTAAGAATGTCAATCAGATTGGGAATGGCAATTCCGAGTCCCTTTTTGACACAGCTTTCATAAAGCCCGACGGCTGCCGCCGCCCACTCGCGCACGCGCCGCTCATATTTCTCATCGCCGCCCATGCTTTCGGGCGTAATGTCAAGGAAGTCCGCCACATCGCAGTAATAAAATGCGTTCGCCACGAGAAATTCACAGAAAATCTCTCCGTCCATTGCCATGCCGTAAACCTTGTCCCAAATTTCCCTTTTGGATTTATAGGGCGGATGTATGAAGGTACCCAAAGAAGGCTCATAGCCATCAATATGCATGGTGGCAAACATTCCCACGGCGCTCTCAAGCTCCAGGCTCTTGTCAAAACATTCAAAGGCAAATTTAGGATCGTCGGGCAGCCCGAGCACGGGGTCGGCAAAGCTCTTTCCCAGATAACAGCGCCCGAGAAAATAGAAAGCGTCGCCATCCCCCATGTTTGCGGCGTCCCTAAGCCCGGCAATCGCTTCCTCGCATTTGCCGGAATGTGGATTAATCCATATATTTTGAATGGCAAATTCAACTCTCTCATCAAAAAAAACTGACATAAAAATCCCCGTTTCTGTTAAATCCCGCAAATATGTATTTATACCTGATGAAAAAACCTTGCAAATCCGGCAGATACATGTTATAATTCAATAACATATGGGTGGATTCCCGAGTGGCCAAAGGGGACAGACTGTAAATCTGCTGCTTTATGCTTCGGTGGTTCGAATCCACCTCCACCCATTTAAATATCTGAAGTGCAGTGCGGGCATTTGACGGCATCCGCTGCCACTTCCGATTTGCAATACGGACAAATTTTTTTTGCAGGCGCCTTTGGCTCCTCTTTTTTTTGCAGCCTGGAGGCGGCAGAGTTCATCAGCTTTACGAGCAGGAATACGATTACCGCCATAATCAGAAAGTTTACTACTGCCGTAATAAATTTTCCGTAATACAAAGTTACATCTCCTGTGATATTCCACGCGAGTTGGTCAAAATTCATCCCGCCGAAAAGACCGAGCAGCGGATTGATTATATCATCCACAAGCGATGACACAATACTCGTGAAGGCGCCGCCGATGATAATGCCGACTGCCATGTCCATGACGTTGCCCTTGCTGATAAATTTCTTAAATTCTTCCAAAAACTTCTTCATTGGAAATTCCCCCTTAAAATAATGATTTTTATGTCAAAGCGCGCTTTGAAGCATTGACATATATAGCCATTATATAACAAAAATAAGCGCGTTTGTAAAAAATTTACAAAATTTCAAAAGATTAAAGGAATAAGTTGTTAGTATCCGAAAAAGGGATTATAATAATAGCATAAAACGCGCAGAGGTATTCCTGCGAAAAAGGAGGGTCCAATGATAAGGATAGGTATGTTGACAAGCGGCGGCGATTGCCAGGCGCTTAACGCTGCAATGCGCGGCGTGGCAAAAACGTTGTTTAATTCAGGGGAACAGGTGGAGCTTTTCGGGTTTCTTGACGGTTACAAGGGACTCATTTACGGAAAATACAAAATGCTTGGAAGCTCTGATTTCTCGGGAATACTGACAAAGGGCGGAACGATTTTGGGAAGCTCGCGCATGCCCTTTAAAAATATGCGTGACCCGGACGAAAACGGGCTTGATAAGGTTGAGGCTATGAAGCACAACTATTACAAGCTTAATTTGGACTGTTTGGTGGTGCTGGGCGGAAACGGCACGCACAAGACGGCGAACCTTCTGCGTGAGGAGGGCTTAAACGTAGTGACGCTTCCAAAGACCATCGACAATGACCTTTGGGGAACGGACATGACTTTCGGCTTCCAAAGCGCGGTGGATATTGCGACACAGTGCATAGACCAGATTCACACCACGGCGGCGTCGCACGGCAGAGTATTTATTGTCGAGGTAATGGGGCATAAGGTAGGCTACCTTACGCTGAATGCCGGCATGGCGGGCGGCGCGGACATCATACTGATTCCCGAGATACCGTATGATATCGACAAAGTAATTGAGGCAATACAGCGGCGTTCCGAGAGAGGCAGCCGCTTTACGATTCTCGCAGTTGCGGAGGGCGCCATTTCAAAGGAGGCGGCAGCCCTTTCCAAGAAGGAATTAAAGAAGTATATGGCGGATTACAAATACCCCAGCGTTTCTTATGAGATTGCGGAGCAGATTACGAAGAAAAGCGGAATGGAGGTTCGCGTGACGGTTCCCGGACATACGCAGCGCGGCGGCAGCCCCAACTCATACGACAGAGTATTTGCAAGCCGTTTGGGCGCGGAGGCGGCGCAGCTCATTCTGCAGAAGGAATACGGCTTTATGGTCGGCTACCGGAACAGGGAGATTGTGAAGGTTCCGCTTGAGGATGTGGCAGGAAAGCTCAAGATGGTAGACCCTAATTCCGATATCATTCAAGAGGCTAAGCTTTTGGGAATCAGCTTCGGGGATTAAGGCGGACGATGAATAGAATTACCGGGAAGGCGGACAACTGAATATAGCTGTCCGCCTTTTATATGCGATATATTTTCTTTTTATAATGCCGTATAATGTGGTATACTGCTATGGATAGAATAGTTATTACGGATATAAAAATAGCAGTTTTCCAATGATACGGGAAGTTATAGCGTATTTGTATATTTCCGTCATAGCCCGCAGGTATTTCAACGGCAATTCTGCTATCTGCATTTTTGCTTATATTGATGGTTGTGCCATTCTTATCGTATGTGTGGTAGTTATCATAGCAAATAATTGGCAAAATGACGGTTTCTGACGAGCCGGAAGTATTCTGCACATAAAAATCAGCAGAAGTGCCGGTTCGCTTATAATCATAAAGATTGACTGCTGTTGCATCATAGTCCGGCTTTGCATAGTTGTGCAACGGGTTGTCATTATAATCTCCCGAAAGCAGATATTCGCCGTTTCCCACATTCATGTTATATGAGTACGAATTGTTTGAATACTTATCAAGGGGACTTGTCTTTAGCTGGTCGGCGTAGATTTGCCCGGTGTTTATACTTAATATTGCGATAACGGCACAGAAAGCAAGGTCAGCAGCATATTCACTAAAGGCAGCTTTTTTGCAAGCTTCAACGGTATACGCTGTGCAATATACGCCAAAAAGAGTCGCAAATACAAGCCATCTCCATGAAAATTGATACGTTGTCAGAAGGGAGTATATATTTTCGGGCAGAAAATCTAAGGCATCATATGGCATATATCCTGTCGACAAAAATAAAGTGATGCATGTGAAAAGAAAGCATATCTTTGCAAATTTACTAATGCAGCTTTTCTTATCAGCTTCGCTTTTCCCGATTAGGAAAAATACATAAAGGAGTAAACCGAGAGTTATGGAAAAGCCAATGGATAAGGACATTTCATTTGCTGCCGTTCCAGATACGTTTGACTGCTGAAAATTATTGACAATAATATTAAACAGCTGTATTGGGTAAGTGCCCGTGCCCTGAATATAGTTTGTTTTGCGGCTCACGATTAAATCCATGGAATAAGAATCAATAAATGGAATCAGTGTGGACAAATTGACAAGAATGGTCAATATAGCAGCTTTGCATAGTGCAGCCATTCGATTTTTCTTTAATGTTTGTTTCAGGTTAAAAACACAGAATCCCAAGATAAGCAGACTGCACATTAAAATGCTTAACGTATGAGAGAGTAATATTCCGGTTAGTCCTACAACAATAGGGAGGTATTTTTTTAGAGGGAGCTTCTCATTATTTTGTGCGGAATATATATTATAAAATCCAAGGACAACCAAAGGCAGAAAGGTCTGTGCAGAAAATTCGCCAACCGCGCTGCGTGTAAAAATATTGGTAAGCCGTACTGCGCTGAGAGTATACAATGCAGAAGAAAGCAAAGAGGGTTTTGCTCTCTTAAATATCTGCATTGATGAATAATACATAATCAGGCAGCAGGCAACGGAAAAAAGTACAATATATGTATTATAAGCAAAAGTAAGGGAAAATCCGCAGCAATATAAAATCGCAGGTATATATAGAAAAAATTGTCCATAAAACAGTGGATTAGCATAACCATATCCGTTTAATGCGGTTGAAAATATTGCAGGGAAAATATTTCCAAGCTTTAATTCATCTGAAAGGCACACAATTCTGTTCAGATGAAAACCGATATCATGACCGGAATAAGAAAAATCAGAGGCAAAAGGAAGCGCTGCCGTAAGACAGATAAGGCATAGTACGCCATGTGTGATTCTAAATTCTCCGCGTATAAATTTCAGCATAATGAAATTCAACAAAAGAAAGACGGATGTAATAATAGCCATAAACATATATTTGTATGATATAATTTCAGATACTTCAATGTTGCGGACAGCTAATGTCCCGACACCTGTATAGGCTATGGACATATTTAAATCATCAATAGCTATTGGTGAGTTTATTTGTACTGTCTGACTTTCTTCTGTGTAGGAATCTCTGAGTGCCAAGCTGTTAAAATTAAAGCATGAGCTATGGTGTGAGCTGTTTAAGCTTAAGCTTCCCATGCTGTTTGTGACACTGTTTTCCGGGTCGTCAGCAGCATCGGACAAATAGGTGATTTTGATACTGTATGCACCCGGATATAACAGAAAACGGTCCGTAGATAATACAGTTTCGCTTAACGTTTCCTGTGATGTTATTTCATAATAGGAAGCATCGGTTTCTTTAACCAATCGAATAGCGGCGTTTTGAACTTCAGATGGTATTAAGCAGGCGGTTGTGAAAAGCAGGCTGTATGCAGGTCGCAGACATTGCGAAGCCACCCATGCCAATATAATAAGCTCAATAATGCAGACAAAGCGGAATACGGGATGCTGTTTAAAAAATGTATATAAATTTTGAGGCTTCATACTAATCTCCATTCTTCTCCTTTGTTCATATGGGTATGTTATAGGAAGTGTGTAACCCGGTTACAGTAAATTTTATCACTTTCAAGTAGAAAATGCAACGTACAATATAACATTTATAATATTACAAGTTGTCGATACTCGCTTTAAATTTTCATAAGCTATACAAAAGGAGATGTATTCATATGGAGAGGGAATTTCACAGTGAGTATAAGAAGCTTGGATTAAATATAGCTTACTATCGAAAAGAGCAGCGTCTGTCTCAGATTCAATTGGCAGAGATGGTTGATATAAGCAGAACTCATATGTCAAGAATTGAAAATAATGACTGCGCAGTGTCGTTAGACGTGATTTTTCGTATTGCAAGGGCATTAAACATTCCCGTTTATAAGTTATTTGAATTTCGCTAGGTCAGGAAATGCACACATTGCAATTAAAAAAGGAACCATTGGACTTTTCAAAAATTTTTCCATTACGCGGAGGCTGATGGCGATAGCTGATGTGTTTTGCAGCCTTGCGGATTTGAACGATGAACTTACCATGCCGTCTGAGCTTCGCCGTGCGCACACCCAAAACGACAAAGCAGTCATGAAAGCATACGGATTTTCCATCAAGGACTCCTCTGAGGAGATTTTTATTTTTAATCAGAGGGTAATTAAAGTTTGAAACAAAGAGGTAGTGGATAGAAAATAAATTTGAGCATCACAAATAAGCCATTTCATGATGGCTGAAAAATTGAATATAAACGCAACACCTAATTAGGAAGCTGGAACAGGATTATCTTTGATAAGATAACTTCGTTGCTTTAACAGATTAAGTGCCTGTGAAGCAGTTAATACCTTTTTTGCTTTCACAGGACGGGATTCAAGAAATCCATCCGGTGTATATGGCTTTACATCTGAGAGTATGTGCCGGATAGCGGTCAGGATCATACGACAGATAGCAATGATGGCTTTCTTGTGACCACGGCGTGCTTTGATACGCTTGTAACGGTTGGTAAACTCAGGATGTTTTAACCACCAATCTCTGAAAGCACTTGAATAGCAGTCATAGGGTTCTTATCGAATCCGGGAACAGCCCTTATTAAATTTAAAGCAGACTCATATTTATCACTGAGACGAAGGGTTTCCTGTTCTACTTCTGAAATGTGCTTTGTGAGTTCATCGATGTGATCAAGGCACTGCCTAAGCTTCACAGCTTGTTCTTTAGAAATAGTACCATCAACAGCAGCCTGTATTTCTTCAATAGGGGATTTACAGCGACGGTTAACGAAGGGTGCTACATCAAATGTTTCTCCGGGGTGTTGCAAAATCTGTTCTGTAATGGAACGAGAAGATTTACCAAATACGTCAGAAAAGACATCATCAAGTTTAAGATTCGATACGGTAAGACAATTCTGAGCACGATTCTTTTCACCGGTAATCATACAGGTGAGTTTGTATCGGTATCTTACAAGATCTCGAAGTTCTCTGATGTCAGCCGGTGGAATAAAAGAAGGTTTTACCATACCGCACATATATAGGTCGCAAATCCATTTGGCATCTTTACGGTCGGTTTTATTGCCTTTCATTGGTTTGGTGTATTTGGGATGTGACAGAGTAACCCATAAACCGTGTTGTTCTAAAATATTAAAAACAGGGATTCAATACTTACCTGTAGATTCCATACAAATATCAGTACAGTTGTATTTTTCAAGCCAAGCACACAGCTCATTCAATCCTTTCGTAAAGGAAGAAAAGCGAGCCTGCTTATACTCTGTACGATTGTTGGAATCAGTAATACCAATACAGACGAAGATCCATGTTTTGTGGGCATCAAGTCCACAGCAGTTGAATTTTAAGATTTTAAATGACAAGTAACTACCTCCTGATTTAATAGTCATAAAACTGATAGTGACTGGTCATCTGGCGAGATTGAGTCGACTTCGGAAGAGATAAGTTTACGGGCTACTGTTATGAGCCACTCATTGATGCCTTAACGGATGACCGACAACATATAATTATACGGGGTCGCCGCTATACAGCCCCGCCACTCACCTCCACGTGTTCTGTAGTGTGTCAGTCTTATAAGAATATTTTATCAGAAGGAAAATAAATTAGACAGCGAAAAAAACCAGTGCACATGTTTCATGACGCATTGGTGTCTTTCGCAGAAAGACGGGTAATAAACATGAATTACAAGCTATGATATCATTATACACAGCAGGAAAGGTCATTATCGAATTGCATTTCCGCAAAGGCGAAAGTGAGAAATAAAGCTTGTATCAATGAAAAACAAGGTATATATTTTGTATATACATGAACTCAATGCAAAAGCAAGCGTTAAGGAGGGAGCTATATGCCGGTACGGGTTAAGGTGTGGGGAAACGGACAGGGAGTGCGCTTTTCAAAGAAGTTGCCGGATACGCTTGATATTCATTTGGACGAATATTTGAATGTATGTGTTGCAGATGGAGATATTGTGCTTTCAAAGTCATTTAAACACAAAACCTTGGAGGAACGTGCGGCTGTATACGGCGGAAAAACCGGCGCATACGAGGAGCTTTCGTGGGGAGAAGCGTTGGGAAGGGAGACATGGTAAGAGATGCCCTGCAAGGCATTTTTGATTGTTATTAAAGGTAATAAAATAAAGATTATTTAAGGGCAGGAGGATGAGAATGACTGAATCAGAACAGCGAAACGCGGCGTTTTTATAATAACTGGCGTGGTAAGGGTGATGAGAAAAGCGACAGTCAGCGATTTTGGATTGATTTTGAGGAATTTATCCGTAAAGAGCCATCCAATCAAGCTTGCAGATACACCAACTACTTTTAGAGATACTCTTAACCCTAAACACTACATAGTAATTCCTATCGTATCGTCAGAACGTAGAAGATATGTGCCTATGGGGTTCATGGCTGAAAATACAATACCAACAAATCAGGTACAAATTATTTCTGAGGCTCAAATGTATCATTTCGGCGTACTTGAGTCAAACGTGCATATGTCATGGATGAGAACAGTATGCGGAAGATTAAAGAGTGATTACCGGTATACGGCGAAAGTAGTTTACAATACATTCCCGTGGTGTACTCCCACCGCCGAGCAGAAAGCCAAAATCGAGCAGACCGCGCAGGGAATTTTGGACGCGCGGGCAAAATATCCTAACAGCAGCCTGGCTGATTTATATGATGAATTGGCAATGCCTGCAGAGCTTCGCAAAGCGCATACCCAAAACGACAAAGCAGTAATGGAAGCATATGGCTTTTCAATCAAGGACACAACCGAGGAGGTTTGTGTTGCAAAGTTGATGGAGATGTATCAGGAACTGACGGTGGAGAAAGGGTAAACACACATAATTTTGCGTACAATTTTTTTGAAAAGTTGTATTGCAATAAGTGGGTGAATGTGTTATACTGCAATCGTAACAAAGCAATAAAATTATGTAGAGCAATATGTTGTCATAGGCAACAAAAGAAAGCCCTAGGAGCGGTAACTCCTAGGGCTTTCGCCTTTAACGTCGGCTAAACGGTCGTTTTGCGAGCTTCTCGCAAATCCGCTCGACTATCTTTGGAACGATAGTTTTTACGGTTTCAGACACGACCAGTGTGAAGCTTTAGAATTTCTTGAATAGCGTCTTTTGCTATTTTAGAAATTCTCTTCACGCTTTTCACACTCCTTTCCATTGCGAAAAGGGACAGTGGCAACTGGTATATGTTATCATTAATAGCAAATTATGTCAAATCTTAGTAAGCCAAACATTAGACCTCCCGTGGTGTACTCCCACCGCCGAACAGAAAGCCAAAGTCGAGCAGACCGCGCAGGGAATTTTGGACGCGCGGGCGTTATATCCCAACAGTAGCCTATTTATACGATGAGCTGACCATGCCGCGCGAGCTTCGCCGTGCGCATACCCAAAACGACAAAGCAGTAATGGAAGCATATGGCTTTTCAATCAAGGACACAACCGAGGGGATTTGTGTAGCAAAGCTTATGGAGATGTATCAGGGGCTGACGGTGGAGAAGGCGTAGTTTTTTCAATATTTTATAGCGTTATTTGACATAAGGTAATATAATTTCCTTAATCAGATTAGAGCGAGTAGGGATGGGACAGAAACAACCGCAAGTAACAAAAAAGGCTATCCTCTACTGCCAATAGGGGATAGCCTGTAATCCGTTGATTTTTAACGTATTCCCCTGCATTAATCCTTCAAAAATTTTTCCATTCCGCGGAGGCTGATGGCGATAGTTGATGTGTTGTGCAGCAGCGCCGATGTTGCGGGGGGCAGCACGCCCGCGACGCCGAGTGAAATCAATCCCGCGTTGAAGCCCACAATTGTCCGATAATTTGAGCGGATGCGTTTCATCAGCGCATCGCTTAAGCGTTTCAGCGTGACAACCTCGTACAAATCCTCGGCGGCAATCGTAACATCTGCGATTTCCCTTGCAATTTCCGCGCCGTCGCTGATGGCGATGCCGACATCGGCAGCCGACAGCGCAAGAGAATCGTTGATGCCGTCGCCAATCATAATAATCCTGTGGCCCTTTTGTTTCTCTTTTTCCACAAAAGCAGCCTTATCCTCGGGCAGCGCATCGGAATAGTATTCGTCCACGCCGACACGCTCCGCAATTGCCCGGGCGGTATACTCATTATCCCCGGTCATCATGACGGTTTTTTTGATGCCTGCCGCCTTTAACGCCGCGATTACTCCGCCGGCCTCTTCACGCAGCGGATCTTCAATGCAGATTACGGCTGCAAGCCTGTTTTCGAGTGCGAGATAAAGGTGGGAGTATTCCATGGGAAGCTTTGCAAATTCGGATTTCATATTGTCCGGCACGAAGCAGCGCTCGTCCTCTATTATAAAATGATAGCTTCCGATGACGGCGAGCTTGCCGTCAATGGTTGTGGCAATTCCGTGCGCGACAATATACTCTACCTTGGAATGCATTTCTTCATGACTCAGCCCGCGCGCACTTGCCGCGTCAACGACGGCTTTTGCCATGGAGTGCGGGAAGTGTTCTTCAAGGCACGCCGCAATGCGCAGAAGCTCGTCCTCGGAGCGGTCGTCAAACGAAAGGATTTTCACAACGGAGGGCATCGCTTTGGTAAGTGTTCCCGTCTTGTCAAAAACTATCGTGTCCGCTTCCGCCATGGCTTCGAGATATTTGCCGCCCTTGACCGTAATGCCGTGACTGCCTGCCTCCCGGATAGCAGAGAGCACGGTGACAGGCATTGCAAGCTTTAGCGCACAGGAAAAGTCTACCATTAAAATTGACAGCGCTTTAGTCGTGTTGCGCGTTATAAGCCATGTAAATGCTGTTCCCAAAAGCGAGTAGGGAACAAGCCTGTCGGCAAGATTTTCCGCGTGCGCCTCAAGCTTTGATTTAAGCTTTTCCGATTCCTCAATCATTGTGATTATTTTTTCATAGCGGCTTGCGCCGGCAAGCTGTCTGACGCGGATAGTCAGTTCTCCTTCCTCCGAAACGGTTCCCGCGTATACATAGCTGTGTGCGCCCTTGCGCACTGCAAGCCCTTCTCCTGTCAGGGAAGCCTGATTTACCATCGCTTCACCGTCTGTCACCTCGCCGTCAAATGGAATGACATTTCCCATATGTACCCGGACAATGTCTCCGATACGGATGGAGTCTGAGGGAACCAAAATCTCCTGCCCCTTGTCATTTACCAGCCAGACCCTTGCGGTCTGCAACGACATGCTTCTTACCAGGTCGTCTACGGATTTTTTGTGAGTCCATTCCTCAAGGATTTCACCGATGCGCAGAAGGAACATGATTGAGCCTGCCGTGCCGCTGTCGCCCCGGAGCATGGAAACGCCGATTGACGCCGCGTCAAGCACAGCCACGTCAATACGCCGATTGTATAGGGAGCGCAGTCCCTTGAAAATATATCGGAGCGCCTTGACGCTGCTCAGGATTAAGCGGATGGGAGCCGGCAGCAGCCATTGCTTTCCGTAATGGAGCAGGACGGTTGTGGTCAGCCTTTCCCGGTATTCCATGCTGAGCGCTCTGCCGGAGCTTTGCAGTACGGCTTCGGACGGCTTTATCTGTCCGTAATGAAAACGCTGCAGCGCATCAAGAATCTGTCCGCGTTCACCGCGATAGCAAACGGCAATGTCCTGCGTTTCCGTATAGACGGCTGCCCGTTCAACAAAATCAAATCCGTCAAGGTAAAGCTGCAGAATGTCCGCCTGCCTGCATGTCATTCGATTTTGCAGTGCATGGACGCGCAGCCGTTTCTTTCCCTCGTGCTTTATGATAAATCTCATGCGTTCCCGCCTTCTTCGGCTTCTTCAGGCTCCTGTATGTCAATATCCTCGAATATTTCATTGTCCTGCTCGCGTTCCTCGTTTATCTGCTTTGCGTCCGCGTAAATGTCCTCGCAGTTTTCCTGCACGGTCGTTACTGTTTTCATAATGCATTTTTTTGCGCGGAGCACGGCGGCAGTGCAGCCTGTGTAAAGCCTTTTTGCGTCCTTGCCCGACAAAAGATTCACTCCCGCGGTTCCAAAGAGCACGCCTGCCGCAAATAACCCTGTTTTTTCTTTGCTGAATTTTAATTTCATAATTTTCGCCTCCATTTTTTTAATTTAGATACTGTAAAAATAATACCACGATGTATGAAAGGTTTCCAGTAATATTTTACATATCTTTTACCATATCCCGCTTTTGCATTTTACATTGGAATCGTATGATAGCAGATGTAGGCAAAGCGGAAAAATGCTTGCCGGCAATACAAAATTTTTAATTTAATGGGTATGCGCAAAAATAGCGCAGAAATGGAGGAAATTATGAAAAAGAACGCATTAAGAAAAGGTATGACAGGTAAGACAGTTATGGCGATTACGGTGGCTGCGGCTATGGCGGCAGGACTTTCAGGATGCGGAAGTACAAGTACATCTTCCGGAAGCAGCGCTTCACAGTCATCAGCTTCAGGCGCGGCAACAGATGCAGAGGCAACATCGGATGCAGCAGCGGAAACAACTGACAACGCGGCAGATACGGCAGCGGAAACAACTGATAATGCGACAGATACGGCAGCAGCGGAGGAAACAAAGGATTTGTCGGGAACTATCACAATGGCAGGCTCGACATCAATGGAAAAGCTGGCGAACGCAGTTGCGGAAAGCTTTATGGAAAAGTATCCGAACGTGACCGTGACGGCAGAGTTTACAGGCTCGGGCGCAGGTATTGAGTCGGTTCTTGCGGGCAGCGTTGACATCGGTAATTCTTCAAGAAATTTAAAGGACAGCGAGATTGAGAGCGGCGCGGTTGAGAACATCGTAGCTATCGACGGTATCGCGGTTGTCACTGACACGTCAAACGCTGTTGCTAACTTGACAAAGGACGAGCTTATAAGCATTTACACAGGCGAGATAACAAACTGGAGCGACCTTGGCGGCGATGATTCTGCAATCGTGGTTGTAGGGCGTGAGGCAGGCTCGGGAACAAGAGGAGCTTTCGAGGAGCTTTTGGAGATTGAGGATCAGTGCGCATACGCAAACGAGCTTGACTCTACGGGTGCGGTTATGGCAAAGGTTGCATCTACGCCGGGCGCAGTCGGTTACGTATCGCTTGACGTGCTTGATGATTCTGTGAGTGTATTTACTCTTGAGGTTGTCACTGACACGTCAAACGCTGTTGCTAACTTGACAAAGGACGAGCTTATAAGCATTTACACAGGCGAGATAACAAACTGGAGCGACCTTGGCGGCGATGATTCTGCAATCGTGGTTGTAGGGCGTGAGGCAGGCTCGGGAACAAGAGGAGCTTTCGAGGAGCTTTTGGAGATTGAGGATCAGTGCGCATACGCAAACGAGCTTGACTCTACGGGTGCGGTTATGGCAAAGGTTGCATCTACGCCGGGCGCAGTCGGTTACGTATCGCTTGACGTGCTTGATGATTCTGTGAGTGTATTTACTCTTGAGGGCGTTGAGGCTACGGCTGAAAACATTTTGGCGGGCGATTACTTCCTCTGCAGACCTTTCGTTATGGCAACGCTTGGAGAAATCTCAGAGCAGAGCGAGCTTGTGCAGGAGTTTTTCGCATGGCTTTCATCTGACGAGGGACAGGCAATCGTTGAGGCTGTTGGATTAATCACCGTAGAATGAAAAGATTTTCTAAGGTATTAAAATACAATACCTAAGAAAATCTAAGTTTCATTCCGAAGAATGCCAAGGTCAGGCATTCTTCACATAGATAAATTTGGAGGTTTCTTGTATGGATAGTTCGGCACTGGGCGGCGTCCCTGTTGGCGGTTCGATTATTGAGCATAAAAAATCAAAGGCAATTACGGAAACTGTAATGAAATACATATTTCTTATATGCGCGTTCTTCGCTGTGCTTGCTGTGTTTTCAATTACGCTTTATATGATATTGAACGGCACGCCGTCGCTCTTTAAGGTAGGAATAAAGGAAATACTTTTTGGAACAAAATGGGCGCCGACGGCATCCGAACCAAGCTACGGCATATTGTACGTCATACTCACGTCAATAGTGGGTACGGCGTGCGCTGTGCTTATAGGGGTGCCTATCGGTGTGCTGACAGCAGTGTTTATCGCGGAAACAGCGACAAAACAGCTTGCGGCAGTGGTAAAGCCCGCGGTTGAGCTGCTTGCAGGTATTCCGTCAGTCATCTACGGACTGCTTGGCATTATGATTTTAAATCCGCTGATGTATAAGCTTGAGATTTGGGTATTCAAAGGCTCGACGACGCACCAGTACACGGGAGGCTCGAACCTCCTGTCTGCTATCATCGTCTTGGCGATTATGATACTTCCCACGGTTATCAATATCAGCGAAACGGCGATAAGAGCCGTGCCAAACGATATGCGCAGCGCTTCGCTCGCACTCGGAGCGTCGAAGATACAGACTATTTTCAAGGTAGTTCTGCCGTGCGCGAAGTCGGGTATAATATCGGCGATAGTCCTAGGCGTAGGGCGGGCAATCGGCGAGGCAATGGCAATCACCTTGGTATCGGGAAGCTCAGTGAATTTACCTCTGCCGTTTAACTCAGTGCGTTTCCTCACAACGGCTATTGTGGCGGAGATGGGCTACGCGGCAGGCGAGCATAGACAGGTGCTTTTCACAATCGGGCTTGTACTGTTCGCGTTTATCATGATAGTTAATTTAACGTTTTCAAAGATACTTGCGGGAGATAAGGCTGAAAAGGAATGAGGCGCTTGAGATAGAGAAAAATATTGGAGGAGTTCACATATGGAGAAGGTGATGATTTTGAGTAGCTTGAACACTGTCGGGCAAAGGGAAACGACAAGCCTTTTTCGCAAAACGATACGCGTGAAGGACTGTCTGCTGAAGGTGCTCATATGGCTGTCGGCGCTTCTGTCCGTTGCGCTGCTTATCGGCATTCTGGGTTATGTTTTTGTGAAGGGCATAGGGACAGTCAACATAAGCTTTTTGACAAGCGTGACAAGTGCGCTCAAGGGGACAACGGGCATTGCGGGGAATATCCTGAACACGATATACATAATTGTACTTACATTGATAGTAGCTGCGCCGATTGGCATAGGCTCTGCGGTGTACCTTAACGAATACGCAAAGCCCGGTAAGGTAGTGCGCATTATAGAAGTCACGACAGAAATCCTCTCGGGTATTCCGTCAATTATATTCGGTCTGTTCGGAATGGTGTTTTTCGGCACGACGCTGCACTTGGGATATTCGCTCTTAACGGGTGCGCTCACACTGGCAATCATGGTACTGCCGCTCATTACGAGGAACACGCAGGAGGCGCTTCGGCGAGTGCCTGACAGCTACCGAAACGGCGCGCTTGGAATGGGCGCCGCAAAATGGCATATGATACGGACAATACTTCTGCCGTCGGCAATGCCGGGAATTGTGACGGGAATAATACTTGCTATCGGGCGTATTGTCGGTGAATCGGCAGCCCTGCTTTTCACGGCGGGCAGCGGTTATCTGCTTCCTAAAACGGCAAGCGGATATTTTAACAAAATCTTTGAGTCGGGCGGCACGCTTACGATTCAGCTTTATCTGTCAATGTCAAAGGGGCAGTATAATGTGGCGTTTGGCATTGCGGCAGTGCTTTTGGTGATTGTGCTTGTGATAAATATGCTGACAAAGGCGATAGCGGGGCGTCTTGACGTGACACGCAGGGATTAAGGATGGAGGATTCGTATGAATAACATAAAAATATCCGCGAAAAATTTAGATTTATATTACGGAGAAAATCACGCGCTCAAGGACGTCAGCATGGATATCCAAAAGAATGCGATTACTGCCCTGATAGGACCGTCGGGCTGCGGAAAGTCGACCTTTTTAAAAAGCCTGAACCGCATGAACGATTTGATTGATAACGTAAGGATTACAGGTCAGATTACGCTTGACGATGAGAATATTTATGATGAAGGCGTGGATACGACCCTTTTGAGGAAGAAGGTAGGCATGGTGTTCCAGCAGCCGAACCCGTTTCCGATGAGCATTTACGACAACATAGCGTAAGGACCGCGTATTCATGGCATTAAGAATAAAGCAAGGCTTGACGAGATTGTGGAGGAGAGCCTTAAGGGAGCCGCGATTTTTGACGAGGTGAAGGACAGACTGAAAAAGTCCGCGCTCGGGCTTTCGGGCGGGCAGCAGCAAAGGCTCTGCATCGCGCGTGCGCTTGCCGTATTTCCCGACGTGATTTTAATGGATGAGCCTACATCCGCGCTTGACCCGATATCAACGCTTAAGGTTGAGGAGCTGATGGAGGATTTAAAGAAAAAATATACAGTGGTGGTCGTCACCCACAATATGCAGCAGGCGACGAGAGTTTCCGATTACACGGCGTTTTTCCTGATGGGAGAGGTCGTGGAGTTTGACAGCACGGAAACAATTTTTTCAAATCCTAAGGACAAACGGACAGAGAATTATATCACGGGCAGATTCGGATAAATTTCCGCAACAAAGTTGCTCAGAAATGGAGATTAATGTGAGAGAAAAATTTGAAAAGCAGCTTACTGACTTAAACGGTGAGCTGATTCAGGTTGGGAGCATGATAGAAAAGGCAATTGAAATGTCAATCAGCGCGCTTGTGCAGCAAGACGGTGAAAAGGCAAGAAGGACAATGCTTATTTCCGATGAAATCGCACGCAAGGAGAAAGAGATTGAAAACATGTGCTTTCGCATTCTTTTGTCGCAGCAGCCTGTGGCGAGTGATTTGAGGCGGGTATCAGCGGCGCTTAAGATGGTGACGGACATGAAGCGAATCGGAGATTTTGCGGGCGACATGTCGGAAATTTCCCTGAATCTGATAGGGCAGGAATACATCAAGCGTTTGGATCATCTTCCCATGATGGCGAAGGAAACGACGGTCATGGTGATAAACAGCATTGAAGCCTTTGTGCAGAACGATATCGAGCTTGCGGGAGAGGTCATAGCGGCGGACGATATCGTGGATGATTTGTTTTTAACGGTAAAGTCAGAGCTGATTGCGCTGATTTTGGAGAATCCCGAAAACGGCAGTCAGGCGACGGATTTGCTGATGATTGCAAAGTATTTCGAGCGTATTGGCGACCATGCCGAAAACATTGCAAACTGGGTGATTTTTTCGGTAACGGGTGAAAAAAGAAAATGACATCAAAAAAGG
>JAJQDE010000048.1 GCA_021202335.1 Lachnospiraceae bacterium | reverse complement strand
GGGGCCGGGGTATGGTTTAACCCACAGGTCAATTCCCTAAACGGCGCCCTTTTTTGGCCCTTTTTCGTCTAATTTCTTTTGGTAAAAACCCCGCCGCCCCCCCCCCCCCGCGCCGCGAAAGCGAAAGGTATCGGTTCCCTCGTAATCCATCACGTAATCATGCCCGTCATGCTTAATGACATTCACCACATACCCCTCGCGGATGAACTCATTGATAAGCTTAATGATAAGCCCCGTCTTTCCGCTGTCCTTAACGCCGCTCACGCAAAAAACAGCCGGAAGCACAACCAGCTCTCTGTACTGCGCCCTTGTATTTATGTTCTTAACCACCCTTTTGTCAAAGGAGGTGTCTTCCAGCTTGATATATTTGGTGCGGACCGAGTCCAAAAGCCTCATCAGGCGGTAATCTCCGCTCTCAATGCATGCGCAGACCTTATCAAGCATCCTTTTGGAATAAATTCCGCACAGCGGGTGGATATGCTCATCGTCCTCCATCACATAGCAGTCATAGTCTGAGCATACAAATTCCGTCATGTACTGCACAAGCTCTTTTGTGATAAACGGCATGTCCGCAGCGCAAATAAAGACATACTCCTCCTTAGCCGCGCTCAAAATCCGGTAAATTCCCTCAATCGGTCCGATATCACGGTGCCCGTCGTACACCACCTCAAGCCCCATATCCTCATAGTCGCCTTTATCCGCAGCAGAAATAAGCACCTCCGAAAAGCTGCCAAGCTCGTCCGCTATTTTGTCGATAAAGCGCCGTTGGTTAATCGTAAGCAGCGCCTTATTTTTACCCATGCGGGAGCTTTTTCCGCCCGCAAGGATTCCCGCGCTTATTTTCATATGCTTCCTCATTTCCATACCTGATTTTATGCCTGATTATAGATTTCATAGCTGTCCGGCCACGCCCTGCATATCAGCGTCAGCCCGAAACGCCCCGCCAGCTCCACAGCCTCCGCAGTCGGCACCGCCTTTGAGGCAAGCACCGGTATGCCCGCCGCCACCGCCTTGCGCACCATGTCCACCGGAACGCGCCCGGTGGTAAAAAGCATGCAGCCTGCGGAAGAAAAACCGTTTATGAGCGCATACCCAACCGCCTTGTCAAGCGCATTGTGTCTGCCGATATCCTCAAAAACCCTCCGGTATTCTCCATTATATGAAAGATAACAGCTATGAGTGCCTGTCGTCTTTTTATGCAGTGACGCGTTTTCGCTGAATTTTTCAATCAGCGCAAATACGGACTTCTCCGAATACTCCGCGCGCGGCAAAGCCTTTAGCCCATACTGCGGCGCAAAGCCCCCCAAAAGCCTGTTGTCCGTACAGCAGGTCGGCTCGGTCTGCGGGCCTCCCGCGCCTTTTACAGGCTCCATGCCCTGCCTTAAATATACCCGCGCACGGCTGCCGTTTTCGCAGATATAAAGGCTGTCCACATCCTCTATGCTTTTAATAAAACCCTCCGTGACAAGCCGCCCGAGCGCCAGCTCCGGAAGCCTGTTCGGAGTACACACAAGCCTTAATACGGCTTTTTCGTTGACGCTTATTTCCATCACATGCTCTCTTATCAGGCTTACGGCGCGCAGACCGCCGTTACCCTCGGGCGTCACCACCCTTGCGTCAGCAAAAACCGTCTGCTGCGTTTGGGTAAATCGATTATTGATTGTCATATCCGCTCTCATCCCGTGATTTTTACTAATCCTTAAACAGTATAACACCTATAAAGCAAAATGACAAATACCAAATTGCTTTCTCTTGAATAACAGCCTCATTAATGCTATTATGAAAGAAATATCCGATGCGAAAGGAGGGCAGGACAATGAAGCTGTGCAGCGATGAATTTTACAAATTTTACATGTCCGTTCCGGACGCCACGGGCTCCATCGAGGAAATTTCAGGCTATATTGCCAAGGCAATCCCGCCCATATGCGATATGCTGGGCATCGGGAAAATAGAAATATGCATCAACAATCCGCAGTCCCCCTATGAAGAACGGATTAAGGACAATTTCACCATGCTCT
Source organism: Lachnospiraceae bacterium (assembly GCA_021202335.1). GTDB lineage: Bacteria > Bacillota > Clostridia > Lachnospirales > Lachnospiraceae > COE1. The sequence continues at coordinate 30,302 of JAJQDE010000048.1, read as the reverse complement.
ACTGCTTCGAGGAGGGCTATGACGACAGACCCTTTGGCGACACCTACGCCACGCACTCTGACGGCTCCGCCAAAATGATGTTTTATCCCCGCAAGGAGGTCGATTGGAGCAGCAGCGACCTGCAATGCCTGAAATTTTTGTCCAACATCCTAAACACGCTCTGCGGGAAGGCAGGGCTTGCAAAGCTGGCGCGCATTTCCACCGTGCTTGACCCCGTCACCTCAATCCCTAACACGGTGGGCGTCAACGCCTTTATCACCGACTGCTGCCGCAAAAGAATCGAGCATCTATACACTGCCGTTTGCATAAACATCAAAAATTTCCGGTATCTCAATCAAAGGCTCGGCTCCCAAAGCGGCGATGTCATTCTGCAAAAATATGCGCAGCGCCTGCAGGATTACATGCGCAGAGATGAAATGTGCGGCAGAGTAAGCAACGACAATTTTTTAGTCCTGATAAAAAACGAACGGCTGGATGCGTTTTTAAATTTTATAGGAAACATAAGACTGCACCTGAACATAGACGACGTCATCACGACCTTCAGCCTTCAGGCAAAGGCAGGAGTCTATCCGATTGAAAAATGCGACGGCATCAGCACCGTGATGTACAACTCATCCATGGCGTTGGACGCCGCCCGAAGCTCAGGGCAAAACGATTATGTCCGGTTCCGTCCCGAAATGCTTACTCAGCTGCAGCGCGACAAGGAAATAGCAGGCAGCTTTTCAAAGGCAATTGCCCTAAAGGAATTTGACGTCTATTATCAGCCTAAATTCGACCTTAACACAGGTAAGCTCTGCGGCTGCGAGGCGCTGGTGCGATGGAGCAGGGAGGGCAGACTTTTGCCGCCGTCCGAATTTATCCCCGTTTTAGAGCGGGACGGCACCATATGCGCCCTTGATTTATACGTGCTTGAGGAGGTATGCATAAGCCTGCGTGAATGGCTCGACAGGGGGATTTCGCCGGTCCGCATATCCACCAATTTTTCAAAGGTGCATCTGCACAACAGATATCTGGCGGAGGACATTATGAGAATTTTAAACAAATATTCCATTCCTCCCGAATATATTGAAATAGAGCTGACCGAAAGCAGCGGCTACGATGATTTTGCCTCTCTTTCCGACTTTGTCACACGGATAAAAAATTACGGCGTATACACCTCGATTGACAACTTCGGAACGGGTTATTCATCATTGATGCTGATAAACGAGCTTGAAATTGACGTAATCAAGCTCGACCGCTCCTTTATCAGAGGCATAGCCACCGATGAGCAAAGCAACGATGCGCAAAAACGTTCAAAGAACAATGAAGTCGTAATCAGGACAATCATAGGCATGGCGCATGCTCTCGGAATACAGGTAATATGCGAGGGTGTTGAAAACAACGGTCAAGAGGTGCTTTTAAAGCAGTTTAGCTGCGACATGGTGCAGGGCTTTTTGTATGACAGACCACTCCCGCACGACGAGTTTGAGGAAAGATTACAGGACAGCATATAACATGCTGCCCTGTTTTTTACCGCTTTACTATGCTCTTAAAAATGCCGTGTAGCCCCGGACTGCCTCATACACGTCCGCCTTGCTTCCGACCTCATACGGCGCGTGCATGCTTAAGACTGCAACACCGCTGTCTATGACATTCATGCCATACTCCGCCATGATATATGCAATCGTGCCGCCCCCGCCGACATCCACCTTGCCAAGCTCCGCAAACTGATATGTAACGCCTGCCTCGTCCATAATTTTCCTAAGCTCCGCGATATATTCCGCGTTCGCGTCATTCGAGCCGCTCTTTCCCCTCGAACCGGTAAACTTATTGAAAGCAAGCCCGTGCGCCAAAAATGCCGCGTTGTTTTTCTCAAATGAGCTTGCATACAGCGGGTCGAAGCCTGCGCTCACATCTGAGGAGAGCATTTTTGAATTGGCAAGCGCCCTGCCAAGCAGCCTGTGGGAATCCGTCTGCGTTGCCGCAATCAGCTCCGCCACTGTATTCTCAAAAAAGTGCGATTTCATTCCCGTAGCGCCCACGCTGCCAATCTCCTCCTTATCCACCAACAGGCAGCAGAGCGTGCGCTTTGTCACCTCAGACGCCATATCGAGCATCGCAAACAGGGAAGTAAAGGCGCAAATCCTGTCGTCCTGTCCGTAGGCCAAAATCATGCTCCTGTCAAAGCCTAAATCCCTTGCCTTTCCGGCCGGCACAATCTCAAGCTCCGCTGACAAAAAGTCCTCCTCACCGATACCGTAGGATTCCTCCAAAAGCTTAAGCACATTTGCCTTGAACGCTTCCTTTTCCTCCTTATCAAGCTCTTCGCTTTCCTCAAGCGGACAATTACCGATCAGTAAATCAAGATTTTCTCCCGTCACGACCTCCGTCGCCTTCTTCGCCATCTGCTCACCCGCAAGGTGGACCAGCAAATCCGTGATGACAAACACCGGGTCGTCCTCATTCTCTCCAATGCTGACCTGCACCACAGCGCCGTCCTTCTTTGCAATCACTCCGTGCAAAGCCATGGGAACCGCCGTCCACTGATACTTTTTAATGCCGCCGTAGTAATGCGTGTCAAAATACGCAAACCCGTCCTTTTCATAAAGAGGATTCTGCTTTACGTCAATCCTCGGCGAGTCGATATGCGCGCCCAAAATATTCATTCCTTCCGACAGCGGCTCCTCTCCAAGCTGGAAAAGCGCTACGCTCTTATTCATCTGCACCACGTAAAGCTTATCGCCCGGCTTGAGGCTTTCCCCGCCCGCAACAGCCGCATACAGCTCCTTATAGCCCTTTTCCTTTGCCATCTCAACGACAAGCGACACACACTCGCGCTCTGTCTTTCCCTCGTCCAAACACTTTTTATAAAGGCTGCAGACTCTCTCAAGCTCCTGCCTGTCCTCCTGCTTATAGCTAAGCCACAAATTATCCTTTTTCATGATCCTCCTCATTTCTGCGCTGCTCTTTGCGCATAACGCAATGTTTGTGCAAGCAACGCGCAGTCACAAACTTGCCGAGTGAAAAATTTATTTTTCACTCTCTCCTCATTTCTGCGCTGCTCTTTGCGCATAGCGCAATGTTTGTTCATGTTCCATAAATACAATAGCACATTGCGGCATGGAAATACAACATATTATTTTATGCACTTCTTCCATTTTATTCCAAATATGGCTTGTTTTTGCCATTTTTCTTTGCTAAAATAAAAAATGATTACGAAGCATCCCTGTCTAATACTCCATAGCACCTGTAATTCACATGGGTGTTTCGTAGTAATTTTGATTTGCTTATTAGGGAGGTGTGTGTATTGGTGTCTGAATTTACGGGTCTGACTGTTTCCCAAATATGTGAAACAATCGATATTCTCAGTCCCTGTATGGATGATTTTGTCTATGTCTATGATTTTATCAACGATTTTTATTATATATCTCCTTTGGCAGTAAGGCGTTTTCGGCTGCCTGACCACCAATTCAACAATGTAATTAAAAACTTCGCGACCTTTGTTTATCCCTCCGATTTGCCCGAGCTGCAGGCGGATTTGGATGAAATCATTTCCGGTAAAAAGGATTTTCACAATATGCTTTATCGCTGGCTTTCACCGGACAATGACCCTATTTGGATAAACTGCTGCGGCTCCTTGGTCCGCCATGAGGGCACGCCGCTGTATATACTTGGCTGCATCAATGAAGTCGGCAACCGCCAGCAGGCTGACAATGTCAGCGGACTGTTAGGCTTTCCCGCTCTGCAAAGCTACCTGCTTAAAAAACGCAACAATCAGCCGCAAGGGTACCTGCTGCGGCTCGGTCTTGATGATTTTAAGGAAATAAACGAAAAGCTCGGCAGCGATTACGGCGACTTAATCTTAAAGCATACCGCTAAGTGCATTACCGCCTGCCTTCTGCCCGACCAGCAGTTATTCCGCGCCATGGCTGATGAATATGTGATTGTGAATTTTTCAGACCGCAGCATGGAGGACGCAGTCGAACAGTACAAAAACATCCGCAAAACCATTGACGATTTTGTCAGGGAAAACAATTATGAGGTCGTATACACTATTTCCGGAGGTATTTTGACGGGAGCACAGATTGCGCAAAGCTCATTTTCCGACGCCATGAAATTTTCCGAGTTCTCGCTGAACGAGGCTAAGCGCCAGGGAAAGAACTGCTGCTATGTCTTTAACTCCGAGCATTATGAAAAATTCCTGAGAAGGCTCAAGCTCTCACAGCTTTTAAGGCGCGCTGTCACTCATAACTTCAAGGGCTTTGAAGCCTATCTGCAGCCGCTCGTCGATGCAGATACGAACACGCTCTATGGCGCGGAGTCGCTTATGCGCTTCCATACCGAGGAATTTGGCATGGTTTCGCCGGCGGAGTTTATCCCGCTGCTTGAGGAAACAGGGCTGATTATCCCCGTCGGCAGATGGATGCTCAACACAGCCCTTAATTTCTGTCACGAGATACAAAAGACTCTTCCCGGCTTTAAAATAAGCATCAATGTGTCTTATGTGCAGGTGCTCAAGAGCAACATTGTCGCGGAGATTATAAGCGCGGTCGCCAAGCACAAGGTTCCGCCTTCGACTGTCATTATCGAGCTTACGGAAAGCGGACTTGTAGAACCCGACAGCCGTATTACAAAGCTTGGGGCGCGCCTTAAGGAAAAGGGTCTACATCTTGCGCTTGATGATTTTGGGACAGGCTATTCCAACTTCCATTATCTGAATGAGCTAAAGCCCGATATCATCAAAATCGACCGTACCTTTACGCTAAAAGCAATCAGCAACGACTATGAATTTAAACTGCTTTCGCTGATGAGCAATATGGTTCACAGCATGGATTTAAGGATATGCGTGGAAGGAATTGAAAATCCCGGCGAGTTAAGCCGCATGAAGGCGCTCCCGCCTGATTACTGTCAGGGCTACTATTTCGGCAGACCCTGTCCGTTCAATGAATTTTCAGAGAGGTTTGTAGTTTAAAGAACGTCGCTCGGCAGCGACGTTCTTTTTCGCTTTTTTTCTTTTTATGCAAACGGATTTTCCGTAGGGTATGGGAGCGACTTTGGCTGATTATAATTCAAATCCTCCACGGGAACCCCTATGTACTTAAACACCTCATAAAGCGCTTTTCCAAAATGTCCGAAAGCCACCGCTCCATGGTGCGGATAGTTCTTTTCAATCAATACATGCCTGTAAAAGCGCTGCATCTCAGGAATGGCAAACACACCAATGCTTCCGAAGGATTTTGTGGCTACCGGAAGCACCTCGCCCTGCGCAATGTAAGCGCGCAGCTTACAATCCGCCGTCGACTGCAGACGATAGAAGGTAATATCTCCCGGAACAATGTCGCCCTCAAGCGTTCCCTGCGTAACCTCCTCGGGAAGCGTCCTTGCCATAATCATCTGATACTTCATGCTGCATGAGCTGAGCTTTCTCGTGTTTGTATTACCGCAATGGAAGCCCATAAATGTGTCGTTATGCGTATAGGGGAATTTGCCCTCAATCGACTCCTTGTACATATCGGCAGGCACGGTATTATTGATATCCAAAAGCGTAACCGCATCCTGACTCACGCACGCGCCGATAAACTCGCTTAAGCAGCCGTAAATGTCAACCTCGCACGAAACCGGAATCCCCATTCCCGTAAGGCGGCTGTTCACATAGCACGGAACAAAGCCAAACTGTGTCTGGAACGCCGGCCAGCACTTTCCCGCGATTGCCACATACTTGCGATATCCCTTATGCGCATCTATCCAGTCAAGCAGCGTAAGCTCATACTGCGCAAGCTTCGGAAGCACCTCGGGCTTCAGATTGCCCTCGCCCAGCTCAGCCTCCATCTCCTTTACTTTTGCAGGAATTCTTTCATCATCCGCATGTTTATTGAAAGCTTCAAAAAGGTCAAGCTCTGAATTTTCCTCTATTTCCACGCCAAGATTGTAAAGCTGCTGAATCGGCGCGTTGCATGCAAGGAAATTGAGCGGTCGTGGTCCGAATGAGATAATCTTTAAATCGGAAAGACCTATGATCGCCCCGGCAATCGGCAAAAATTCATGCAGCATGTCAGCGCACTCCTGCGCCGTACCTACGGGATATTCGGGAATATACGCCTTAACGCCCCGCAGCTTAAGATTATAGCTTGCATTCAACATTCCGCAGTAAGCGTCGCCGCGTCCGCCGACAAGATTATTCTGCGTTTCCTCCGCCGCGGCAATAAACATTGCAGGACCGTCAAAATGCTTTGCAAGAAGCGTTTCCGAAATTTCCGGTCCGAAATTGCCAAGATATACGCAAAGCGCGTTGCAGCCCTCTCCCTTAATGTCCTCAAGCGCCTGCACCATATGAATTTCACTCTCCACGATGCATACAGGACATTCATAAATGCCGTCAGCGCCGAACTTCTCCGTGTACGCCTTTACGAGCGCCTTTCTGCGGTCAACTGATAAGCTCTCAGGAAAGCAATCGCGGCTTACTGCCACAATGCCGACCTTTACCTGTGGTAAATTAATCATTTTAAACCTCCATTCCAGAGCGTTTTATCGTATAGGACGGACTTTCCTATACGACGAAAAACGACTCTTGTCGTTCACTATATATATCTTACATTTTATCCGGTTAAAAATCAAGCATAACAGCTCATAATGCGCTAAGAATGCAGCAGCTCGTCATACGCCGTTCACAAATCCGTACCTGCGGCGCCGGAGCCCTTCCACTCCGTCATATCCGGACGAAACCGCAGCGGCAGCAGACTTGCCTGAAGCCTTAAATTCATTCTTGACTCGATTGCCACACTCCTGCAAAAGCTTTGAAACAGCGCACTGTACTCTTTCTCGCTGTCGGTGCTTTTAAGCCTGTCGCTGTCCGGCTCCACTCCCTGCGCCAGATACCACGGCTTCATGCCCGGGTGAAGCCCATAGATATCAGCAGCCTTATCATAAATGACAAAATTCTCCGCCGGAAGCCTGTCCGCAAAATGCGGCATCAGAAACGGAAGAATATGGTGCTTTGCGTTTATCTCCGCATACAAAATCCCTCCCTCAAGCTCACGGAACCTCGTAAATTCCATCATATGGCAAAGCTCGTTCGACGAGGCGCGCGCGCACCGAAACGCACTCTGCACACACTCCTCGCCCAGTCTGTCCAAAATCCGCCTGTCATTCGTCCTAAGCCCCAATACAATTGTATGGTAACCCGCATCCGCCTTATCCTCAAAGCACGATGCCATGGCAAGGCATAGCTGATAACAGCACTCACTGCCCAGCCTGGCTTTTATCGTGCCGGCGACCTTGTCCGCATTTTCCGGATTTGTCTCCTGCGCTGTGTATTCCGTAAAAAGACGGTACATATCCGGATGCCTTGTCACCAAATGAATAAAAGCATGGCTTTCAATTCCCTTTTCCTTTTTTATCCGGTACGCCTCATACACTCCGCTCAATATTCCTTCCATGCTGTCCTCGCATATAATCACCTGCTCACACATATGCCGTATTCCTTTCCCCATGCGTACCAAAGAGCATCGTGTTCTCCGGCGTATCGTCAAAGAGCGACATCTGATGATATGTCACGCCGTCCTTATCGAAGGGCAGCCTTTCATGCTCCGCCAAAAGATTTCTTGTGATATAATCTTCCTCTATTTTTGTGTTGTACATCATTTTCCCGCTGCAGGTAATAAAATACAGCGCCCTTTTCAAAACCACTCCGATTTTCTTTAAGCTGTCAAAATCAAGCCGGCTGCTCCTCCTTGCCTTACATATCCGCTGCGCGCTTTTTACACCTATTCCCGGGACGCGCAGAAGCATAGCGTACTCCGCTCTGTTAATCTCCACCGGAAACTGCTCTAAATGGCGCAGCGCCCAATCGCACTTCGGGTCCAAAAGGATGTTGAAATTCTGATGCTTTTCGCTCAAAAGCTCGTCTACGCGAAACCGGTAATACCTTAAAAGCCAATCCGCCTGATAGAGCCTGTGCTCCCGAAGCAGCGGTGACGCCTCGCCGATTGCGGGCAGCGCCTTATCCTCATTCACGCCCACATATGCGGAATAAAAGACTCTTTTTAAATCGAATTTATCGTATAAGCTCTCCGCCACCGACATAATCTGATAGTCGCTTTCAGGCGTGGCGCCGATTATCATTTGAGTAGACTGCCCCGCCGGCACAAACGACGGCGCGTTTTTATAGAGAGCAAGCTCCTGCTTTCCCTGTGTGATACCGTTCTGTATCTGCCGCATCGGCTTTAAGATTGTTTTCCTGTGCTTATTCGGAGCCAGCTTTTCAAGCCCCTCCGCCGTCGGAAGCTCCAAATTGACGCTCATTCTGTCCGCAAGATATCCTGTCCGGCGGATAAGCTCGGCATCCGCTCCCGGTATTCCCTTTACATGAACATATCCGCGAAAGCGGTATACATTCCGCAGCTTATACAGCGTCCGATAAATCAGCTCCATCGTATAAGCAGGATTGTTGATAATCCCCGAGCTTAAAAAAAGTCCTTCTATATAATTGCGTCTGTAAAAATTTATGGTAAGCTCGCAAATCTCGTCGGGCGTAAATGTAGCGCGCGGCATATCGTTGCTTCTTCGGTTTATACAATATTTACAGTCATAAACGCACTCATTCGACATCAATATCTTTAATAATGAAATACATCTTCCGTCCGATGAAAAGCTGTGGCAGATGCCCGCCGCAATGCAGTTTCCCATATCGCGGCCGCTTCCTTTTCTGTCGACGCCCGAGCTTGTACATGCCACGTCATATTTTGCCGCATCCGTAAGAATTATCAGCTTATCCATAACAGATTTCTTTTCGGGCGAATACAGCTCCACGTTCGCCTGATTGCTGTCAACGGCGCAGCTTTGCGCCTGATTACCTGAATTTCGTTCCATAGCGTATCCCTTTTTGCCAAACCGGAAATTATGTTTTTTCTTATAGTAGCACACATTTGTTCTGATTTCAAGTCTTTTATCGAACATCTTTTCGTTTTTATCGTATAGGGCGAACTTTCCTATACGATAAAAAACGAGCAGGGTAATTTTAACCCTGCTCGCTCGCATCCTCTTATTCAACCGGGCTGACATTAGGAATTTCATTAATCAGCTCCAAAATTCTGAGCAGATGCACCTTCTGCTGCTCATCGTATTGACTTAGAAGCTTACTGATATAAATATCACCTGCATCCTCGTCCGTTTTCCCTGCAAGAATATAATCGCACCTGACCTCAAGCGCTTCCGAAAGCCGATAGAGAACCTCAGCCGTAAAGCCTTTCTTTCCTGTTTCTATCTCGTAAATAAATTTTGTTGAGATATTTGCCTCCTGAGCAAGCCGCTTTCTTGTATATCTCTTTGTAATTCGCAGCTTACGGATTCTCTTTCCGGCTTCTTTGTACATTGGACTAACCATACTGTTCTTCCCCTTTCTCTCCCCATAAATATGGATATGCTCCTGCAAACCGATTCGTTGTGAAGCGGTTCACATAACTTCTAATATAATCTAATCCGACAGAAATCGGCAAAAAATGTGCTAAAGTACGCAAAACTGCGTTTTAAAGACCGTTTTTTCGTATTTCCGTCAATTCGTTCACATATTTTTCACACTTGATGCGGATTTTTCCCCAATCTTAACAGCTTGTATTATAATGCCACGTGTGGAGGCAGGAATGGGGGATTAAAATGCAAAAAATGTTAAACATGGCTATGGCTGCCGCAGTCGGCGAATCAGACAATGGAACGGTTATTGATTCCAAAACGCGGAAGCTGTTGATATTTCGTATCAAATGCATCTTATATGATGTCAGCAAATTGATTATATTTATTGCATTCTTTGCAGCCATCCGGCAATTAAGCAGATTCATGTATGCATTTCTTACCTTTTTCCCGCAAAGAAGGATATCCGGCGGGCTGCATTTTAAAAAATACAGCTCATGCCTTATATTTTCATTCGCATACATGGCAATTGTAGTCATGGCGCTCGCGCCCTTAAAAATCGGGTTTTCGTCTGCAGCCTTTGTCTTGGTTGTCTGCATTGCGATTATATACCTGATAGGGCCGATGCGCCAACCCTCCAGACCAGCATTGTCCAAGCCGGAATTTGAGGAATTGCGCAGAAAGGCTGCCTGCATAGCCTGCTATGAGTCAGCAATCGCGCTTCTTTTTTATGAGAGCGAGCTTTCTGCCGTTGGTTTTTGGACTATTGTTCTGCACACCGTGCAGTTAATGATAGCATTTTTGATAAGAAAGGTTGGTGAAAAACATGTTTAAGAAGTTATCGCTTGCAAAGGTAGAAATGATATTGGCATCCGCTTTGGCGTTTGGTCTTGTCAGCTTAACCGTTGATTTGCCTTACACCGGTCCTTGTACTTTCTTCTTTGGGGAACCGGAATACCCGTCGCTTGACGAATAAAAGGGCTGTCGCCTCAGGCGATTCCCCTTTTTTGTCATATAGACCAGCGCGAATGCACACACTCTTTGTTCTTATTCATCACGCAACTCTGTCTTGAAGCATAAGTAATTCACATCGTTTTTGCTGATATTTTCCACCTGCAAGAAAGCCTTATATTTTTTCAAAAGCACATCCAGCCTTGAAAGCCCGATTCCATGACCTTCTCCCTTAGTGCTGTAGCCGTAATCAAAAAATTTTTCAATCTCACTGTTCGTTTTCCACTCGCTCCTGTTTGCAACGGAAACAATAAGCCTTCCCTCCGTTTCCAAAAGGCTTACCTCTATTTCCCTATCGCTTTGACGCTCCAGCGCCTCAACAGCATTGTCAAACAAAATCCCGATAATCTCAATCAAGTCGTTGATTTCAATATGCACGATACTGATATCCTCAATCCTATAATCTACCCGGATATCATGCGCTGACGCCGCCGTGAATTTGGAATATAAATACCCTATCAGAATTGGAGAGGTTTTCAGCTTCAACCGCTTATTATATTTGTTGTCCTGCAGAATTTTGTCACAGTATTTATTCTGCTCTTCAAGTAACTGCTCTGAATCATGTATTGTGTACTGCATGCACCTGATTGCATTTATATGATTGTCAAACTCATGCTGACGCATGCGGATAGCCGCAATCGCGTCCTCAAAGGTGCTCGTATAGAGCTGATAGGTTCGCAGCTCCTCCGCTTTATGCCTTTTCTCATTCTCCGAATTAATCCAAAGTATAAACATCAGCACCACTATTAAAAAACAAATTGCCAACTGATCTAAAAAATAGGCATCTATCTTGCTGTACTCTAAGAAATATGAAAGCAGACGTTTAAAAAGAAAAAATATCAATATAAATATTAAAATCTTTCTAAATCTAGTAATCACATTCAATAATGCAGTTAAATATTTTTCTTTCCAAATAAAAATCAATAATATAATGATTACATTTATAATTATTGCAACTAAATAGTCATTAAATATTTTCGTAAGTATTTCACAACTTGCTACATAAATTAATATTTGCAACATCGGCAACGTACACATCATTGTCAAAAACGGTTTTGTCACCTGTTTCCAAGTACCTGATACCCTTATCCTCGTATACATAAGCCAATATACATATACTACAGTCCTACCAAAGCTTATATTTTCTGTTGCAAATATAAGTATAAGATAACAAACAAAATCAAACAAATTATAACAATTAATCTTCAGTTTCTTCCCTGCTGCTTTATGTAAACAAAGTACAATACCAACATACTCCGTAAATATTTTCAAAAATTGCAAAATCATAGCCCGCCCAAAAACTCCTTCTTCATCTTCCCGCCAATCTTAACCAGCTTACCGTTGCGAAGCTTGACGAAGCGATTGACCTTATCCACATACTCGATAAAGCTGCGGTTCACCACGACATTCCTGCTGCACTGAATAAAATGCTTTCTCGGCAGCTCCTCCATTAACTGCTTCAATGAAATATAAGACAGCTCGACCGTTTCATCAAGAGTATAGATATTAACATTTCTAAAGCATGCTTCAAGATAAATTATTCTGTCAGTATTCAGAGCGTATAGGACTCCGTTCTTTCTATAATAAAATACCTCGCTGTCCCTGTCGTCGCTCAGCGGAGCCTTAAGCGCGGCGCTGATTATTTTCTCCACTCTTTCCATATCAAAGGGCTTTTCTATGTAATCAAAACAGTGCAGCTCATGGAATGCATGCAGCGCCTCATCGACAAGACTTGTAATGAAAATCACAGGCGTGAATTCATAGCGCGGGATTTTCCTGAGCTTATCCACAACCAAAATGCCTGACACATCATGCGCATTTTCGCCATCCAAAATTATATCCACCAAAAAGAGGTCAATCTCTTCCTCCATCGCGCACTTATATGCGTCCGCGCTGTTATCAACGCAAAAAACAGCACCGGCAGCATCACATTTTCGTGTTATTTCTGCCAGTGCCTCCGTACATGCCCTATTATCTTCAATTATCAAAACATTTCTTTTCATACGTACAATATACCCGAAGCTCTCAGCCGATTTCCTGTTCCAAATCATGAAATAATCCTCTGTGGAAAAATTCGTCCAAAGGAATATTTAAGCCGTCACAGATTACCTTAATGGTAACGATTCCCGTATTTTTGCTGTTGCCGTTCATGATATTTTTCAGTGTCGATGGCGGCATTCCTGCATTATATGCCAACTGTGATATCTTCATGTTTCTTTCATCGCAGAGATTTCTAATCCTGCAAACTACTGCCTCTTGCGTTTTCACTAAACCATTCACCTCATTGCGAAGCCTGCCCCATGTAATGTTCACGAGCGTTCATAATCATTCCGTATTAATTCATAATACAAAATTTGTATTCGCTAATAAGGTCATATATGGTCTTTTTGACATTTTATAGTGAACAACAAAATAATTTGCACAAAATAATTTGTCACAAAAATAATTTGTCACAACAAAAAGGAAACGCCTAAAGTCGTTTCCTATAATACTTCAATTTACATAACTATTCCAACGGGAACAAAATAACAAAATTCTCTTATATGCCAGCTTTTACATTCCGCCGCCCATTCCTCCTCCGCCGCCCATAGGCATACAGCAGAAAAACGGGTTGCACCCGCCGCCGCAGCATGACATCAAAACGCATATCTCACAGGCTGTGCCAAAACACCGCGCCGCGCTTTTGCCGGACATGTCCATCCCGTAACCGCTGCCTTGGTTCCTGTACCACTGCGCTCCGCTCCTTATCTGCTCGTAAGCCTGCCGATACACTTGGTTGTTTTGCTCCATATCAATAGCACGCTGAAGCATCTCAAGCGCGCGTATCTGATTGCCAAGCCCCGCGTTGGACACCCCCGAATAGTAATACCATTTGGCACTGCGGTCTTGAATTTGATTTAATACGTTCAGCGCCTCCTCGTAGCTTCGAGAATTAATGTAATTTCTTGCAGCCTGATAGTACCTTGAGTCGTGGTCGTTTTGGTTATAGTCCTCAGAGCTTCTGCCATTACCGCCAAAGCCAAACGGACCAAAGCCGCCATAAAAGCCGCCAAACGGATTTCCCTCATTGCTTCGGCTGTCCTGCCCGTAGCCGTTCGTATCGCCGTCCATTATCGCCTTATATGCCTGCTGGACTTCCTTGAACTTCTCCTCCGCCTGCGCCTTGTTAGGATTATTTATGTTCGCGTCGGGATGATATTTCCTGCTAAGCGTCCTGTACGCTTTTTTCACTTCTTCAGTGCTTGCTCCGTGGGACAAGCCCAGCACTTCATATGGATCCTTCATAATAAACCTCCATGCTTACTCAAGCCCGCTAATTTGGGCGCAAGCACAAATTTGCCGTGTGAAAAATTTATTTTTCACACTGTTCTCCATTCTTCTTATCCCTTTTACTCATAGCCCTATAATACCCGTTCCATATGCCGGAATACAATATATTTCGCAAAATTTCCACATTTTTTATAATCGGGAGCTTCTCAAACTCCTTCGCGCACTCCGCCGCTGACAGCATCAGCACTTCCTTTACCCATGTGGAAATCCGCTCCCATTCCTTACTTGAAATCTTTGACGGGTCGTTTCCCGAAAAGCCGTTCAGCCTTGAAATCAAGGGATTAAAGCTTTTTTTCTTTATATCCTTTTCCAAATCGTCATACGCGTCAAGTATATAAACGAATTTCCCGAGATGGAAGCCCACTCTTGCCAAGCTTTTCTCCCACTCATCGTTGGTATATGCAAAAATGCCTGCAAGCGCTTCCCCAAAATATCCGGAAAGCTTGTCCAAATCATTGCTTCCTTCGCTCTCAAGCTCGCCTATTTTTTCTAATCTGTCCTTGATAAGCTGTATTTTAACTTCATACTTAGAAAAGTCGTCCCTTCCAAGCATTAAAGCACACGAATAGAGCTTTCGCAACGCCTTCCGCTCGTCCTGCCAGTCGTCAAGGCATTTATAGTATGTGAGGATTATATTCATGTCAGCCGCGTACTGTGAATATTTATTTTGAATATACTCATGCTTAGAGAAAGGATGCGCCGCGCATCTGCGCATACCTGTAATTTCATCCGCCGGCTCATAAAGTCCCGTAAGAAGCATGACAAGGAAGGTCATGTCATAGCTTAAGGAAAGCTGCCCCCGTACACCCTTACATTCCCCGAGCGACTTACAAAGCCCGCAGTAATACCTGTGGTACTCGTCATACTCCTTATATTTCATTTCCTGCTGATTTACCGCAATATATCCGAACAAATTATTCTCCATTCCGGAGCGTTAGCGACATCAAAGCAATTTGTGACGCTCCTGCACAAATTGCCGTGTGACAAAATAAGCTATCAAGCTTATTTTTCACACTGCTCTCCCTTAAGTCCGTTTTATAAACGTATTCCCGCATTTCGGGCAGCGAATCTCAATTTTTCCCTTTTTCTTTGGAACTCTTATCATCTGCCTGCATCTTGAGCAGGTAAACACCTTGTAATCCTTCCCGACCTCACGCCTTTTTCTCATTCTGTTTGAGAAGCTCTTAAAAAATCCCCTTATTCCCGCCGTGCGCTCGAGAAACCACCTGTTTTGCGCCGCTCGCCTTTCATATTTCTTTGAAAGCACGCGTATATAACCGTATATAAGCATTATTATCCCCAATAGGTAAAATATGCCCGTTCTCGCAAACATATCAATCAATATGAATATTACACCGCCCCATGTTAGAAATGATGACAGCTGGTCAACTCCGTATCTCGACCTCATAAAATTGTAAATTCTATCTCTCATCTTAATCCTCCATTCTTGCTCAAACCCGCGAATTTGGGCGCAAGCCCAAATTTGCCGTGTGAAAAATAAGCTATCGAGCTTATTTTTCACACTGCTTTCCTTATTGCTCAAGAATCCTTGCCGACTCCTGAAGCTGTCTGTACGCTTCCTTGATATTGCCTGCCTCTATATCCGTAAGAGCGCTGCTGTCGCTTCTGCACACAAGCTTTTTCAGATATTCCAGATCATGCTTTACCTGCTTTGTCTGCTTTTTGTCCAATGATGTGGATTTAAGCAAGACCTCCACCTTATATACATACGCCTCCGCCTCGTTTCGTATGTCCTGATTTTCCATATTGCTTTGGCTCTGCGCCTCATAGCGCATGGCGTCCTCCCTCGCGCGGCGTATCTCCTCGTCCGAAAGGTTAGTGCTTGACGTAATGACTATCTGCTGTTCAACGCCCTTGCCCAAATCCTTGGCGGACACCTTCAAAATTCCGTTCACGTCCATATCGACTGTAACCTCTATCTGCGGCACTCCTGCCATCGCCCTCTTTATGCCGCTTAAACGGAAATTACCCAAAAGCTTGTTGTCGCGCGTATACTTGCGCTCGCCCTGATAAACCTTGATTTCCACATCCTTTTGGAAATTTCCCGCCGTCGTGAATATTTTCGATACCCTGGTCGGTATCGCTGAATTTCTTGGTATCAGCACGTTTGCCACGCCGCCGACCGTTTCGATTGACAGTGCAAGCGGCGTAACGTCCATCAGCAGAATCTCGTTTGCCTTGCTCGTCACCATAAGCTCTCCGCCGAGCTTGCCGCCCTGAATTGCCGCGCCCATCGCAACGCACTCGTCAGGGTTGATGTTCTTGGACGGCTCCTTGCCCGTAAGCCTTTTTACTTCGTCCACAACAGCAGGAATCCTTGTAGAGCCTCCCACCAATAAAACCCTGTCAAGCTCACCTGCGGATATTCCCGCGTCGCGCAGCGCCTGATTTACGGGTTCGTCGGTTCTCCGCACCAAATCGTTTGTAAGCTCATTGAAAAGCTCCCTTGTGATAAGCATATCTATATGCTTCGGCTCGTTCTTCACCGTAGTAATAAACGGCAGATTTATATGCGTCTGCGTAGCGTTTGACAGCTCCTTCTTTGCACTCTCGCAAGCCTCCCTTATACGCTGTATCGCCGTGATGTCCTTTCCGAGGTTTACCCTTTGCTCCTTTTTAAAGGTCTTTATGACATAATCGACAAGCCTCTCGTCAAAATCGTCGCCGCCCAAATGGTTATCGCCCGCCGTGGCAAGCACCTCTATCACATTGTCGCCTATCTCGATGACCGACACATCGAACGTGCCGCCGCCCAAATCATACACTAAAATTTTCTGCGCCTGTCCGTTGTCAAGCCCGTATGCGAGCGCAGCCGATGTCGGCTCGTTTATGATACGCATAACGTTAAGCCCCGCGATTTTCCCCGCGTCCTTTGTCGCCTGCCTTTGGCTGTCATCAAAATATGCCGGTACAGTTATCACAGCATCCTGCACCGGCTCTCCCAAATAATCCTCCGCATCCTTCTTCAATTTTGACAAAATAATAGCCGAAATTTCCTGCGGCGAGTAAGCCTTTCCGTCAATGCTTTTCCTATACGCCGTGCCCATCTCGCGCTTTATGGACGAGATTGTCCTGTCCACGTTTACCGTAAGCTGACGCTTTGCCGCATCGCCAACAAGCCGCTCACCGTTTTTTGTTATCGCAACAACGGAGGGCGTAGTCCTGCCGCCCTCCGCGTTGGGGATTATCGCCGCCTGCTCTCCCTCAAGGACAGCCACGCAGCTGTTTGTAGTTCCCAAATCTATGCCTATCACTTTACTCATATGCTTTCCCTCTTTCTAAAGGTTTTAAGTAACATTTTTAATCATGATAAACGCTAAATTTGACTAAAATGTGTACATACCATAAAGCAAAGATTAAGTATTTCAAAAAAAGCTTTTAAACGCGTACCGGTACGCCTGAATTTTAATCTACCCCCTAAATTCCCCGGTGTGTCCTGCAAGCGTCCTGCGCGATACAATCAGGAAGGTAACGGCATGGACCGTAAGCGTAATCGTCCATGTTATCGGATAAGAAAGGTAAACGGTCCGCAGGCTGTGATACTGCGGCAAACCAAACACCGTCGCTATCCACAAAAGGCGAAGCCCGCAGGCTCCCACCAAAGATACGATCATTGGGACAACTGAGTAGCCTATGCCCCTGAGCGCGCCGACAAGCACATCCATAATACCGCACAGCGCGTAGGTGGCGCATATGATTTTTAATCGCACTGTTCCTGCCTCTATCACCTCTGCGCTTGACGAGTAAATACCAAGCAGTGAATCGCCAAAAAGCAGCGCCAGATTTCCAAGCACCACGCCCGTGATTATGACATAAGCTTCACCGGCAAACAGGATTTTATAAATGCGCCTGTATTCCTTTGCTCCGTAATTTTGGCTGGTAAATGAAATGGTCGCCTGATAGAAAGCGTTCATAGCCATGTATACAAAGCCCTCTATATTGGCGGCGGCTGAATTTCCCGCCACGGCAACCGCGCCAAAGGAATTAACTGCCGACTGAATGACGACGTTGGAGAGGGAAAACACCATCCCCTGAAAGCCCGCCGGCAAACCGATTTTAACGATTTTCACAAGCTTTTCACGGCTTATGCGAAGCTCCCCAAGCACAAGACGGATGCCGCTCTGCTCCCTCATAAGGCAGCGCACGACCAAAAATGCGGAAACCGTCTGCGATATTGCGGTTGCCGCCGCCACTCCTGCCACTCCCATTTTGCATACAACCACGAAAAACAAATTCAAAATCACGTTGATGATGCCCGCTCCAAGCAGATACCAAAGCGGTCTTTGCGTGTCGTCGACCGCCCTTAAAATGGCGCTTCCGAAATTGTACACCATCGTTGAAGTCATCCCGAGGAAATAAATCCTAAGATACACGACCGCAAGACTAAGCACCTCCTCCGGTGCCTGCATAAGCTCCAAAAGAAGCTTTGCCCCCGCAATTCCGATAACCGTCAGAATTACGCCGCTGTATACGCTAAGCAACATGGAGGTATGTACCGTTTCCTTCAAATCCCTATCCTTTTTCCCGCCATAATACTGCGCCGTGAGCACATTCGTGCCGATGGAAAGACCCACGAAAACATTCGTGAGCAGATTGATAAGCGATGTGTTGGAGCCTACCGCCGCAAGCGCATTGTCCCCCGCAAAGCGCCCCACCACCACGATATCCGCCGCGTTAAACAAAAGCTGCAAAATGCTTGAGCACATCAGCGGTATTGCAAAAAGCAGCATCTTTTTAAACACGGAACCGCTGCACATATCAATTTCATACTTCTTCTTCATTTCTGCCTCCATTCGTTCCTCTGCCGCGCTTCAGGCTTGGATTCTTAAGCGTCATCACAATCAGCGGTATTACCATCAAAAACCATATCACAGGCTCTGTCCAAATAATACCCCAATACCCGAATATCCGCACAAACACAAATGTAAATACCAGCTTTCCGACAAGCTCTATAAAGCTTGACAAAAGAGGCGTTTTATAGTCGCCGAAGCCCTGCATCGAATTTCTCAAAATGACGATAAAAAGACACACTGCCAAAAACGACATATCAACCCTCAAATATGCAGAGCCCCAATAAACGATTTCCCCGTTTTGAGAGCTTGCGATAAACGCAATCAGCGCGGACGAAACCGTATGCGCAAGCACAAAGATAAATGCAACCCACACGCCGCCCAAAATCAGAGCGTCCTTCATGCCCCGACGGATTCTGCCGTACTTTCCCGCGCCGTAGTTCTGACCGCAATAGGTCGCCATGGATGAGCCTAACACGCTCACCGGAAGATTCCATATTTCAAACACCTTGCGCGCGGCAGTATGCGCGACGATGATATTCGTGCCAAGCTGATTTATGCCGCTTTGGAGTACAAGCGTGCCGAAATTCACAAGGCTTGACATCAGCCCCATGGAAAGGCCGCTTACATACATTGAAAATACCTGCTCCCTTGTCAGCACAAAATCCGCACGCGATACATGCAAAATCGGAAAGCCCCTGTAAATCCGTACAAGGCAAAGCAGCACTGACACCAGTTGGGAGAACGCCGTCGCTGCCGCCGCACCCCGAACGCCCATGCCAAAGCCGAGTATAAAGACATAATCCAGCACAATGTTTAACACTGACGCCAGCACAAGGAATATCAGCGGCGTCACGGAATCGCCGATTGCCCGGAGCATGTTCGCGCAAAGGTTGTACGCCAAAGTGATAAACATTCCCCATACTAAAATGCGGATATAGCCTTGCGCCATGGAAAGCTGCTGCTCGGGCACATTCAGCAGATAAAGGATTGGCTTTAGAAGCAGCGCAACCCCCACGATAATCACTGCCGCCGTGCCAAAGCCCAGCAAAATTGAGCCCGCCACGTTCCTTTTGAGCGCCCGCTCATCGCCGCTGCCATAGCAGCGCGAGATAATAACGCTAAAGCCAAGGCTTAAGCCTCCAAAAAAACCCGTAAGCAGCGTATAGAGCGACGACACCGCTCCCACCGCGGCAAGCGCGTCCTCGCCTAAAATGCTTCCCACAATCTTTGTGTCCACAAGGCTGTACAATATCTGAAACAGATTTCCAAAAAACACGGGAATGGCAAAGAGCAAAATCAATCTCATCGGCTTTCCCCGAGTTAAATCCAATGCTGTTCTTGAAGCTTTCATTTCCTCAATCCTTTCGGATAATGATTTTTCATGACCTGACCGGCAAGCTTTCCCCAGCCGATGCTATACCCTCTGCAGGTCATAAGATACCAGCCCTTCTCACCCTGTCTGACTAAGGTCTGCCCGTTCAGGTAAAGATTTGTGACACTCATGTCATTTTTATCCGCATCACTGCAAAGCTCCATACAGTGCGCAGCCTCATCCTCCTTCAAGGCAAGCGCAAGCGCGTGCGACGGCTCAAAGCGGTTTTTCTTAATCTCGCCCAAATGCAGGCCCGCGCGCAGAACCTTAAGCCCCGCTACCGACGGCATCCCCTTTGGCATAAGATAAAGCTGCCCGCCAAATTTGACAATCCGCTCCCCGCCTTCCTCCAAAAGCCTTGATTCAAAATTTTTAAGATTTTCGTTTTGAAAATCCGCAAATTCCTTTACGTCCTTTATGGAAATGCCCCTTTGCAGACCGTTTTGGAGAAAGCCCTGATAGCCCGCAGGAACGTCGCCGCCCTTTTTTAATACCGCCGCAAAATGCCCCTCGCCCTCTGCCATATGCGGATAAAGCCGCTCCATGCGGATAAGCTCATAGCCGGGATGCCTTTGCAAAAAGCCCTCAACGTTTTCTTCATTTTCCTCACGGGAAAACGTACAGGTCGAATAAACAAGCGTCCCGCCCGCCCGAAGCATCAAATCGGCACAGTCAAGGATTGCAGCCTGACGCTCGGCGCAAAGGCGCACATTCTCAAGGCTCCACTCGCCTATCGCCTCCTCGTTTTTGCGGAACATCCCCTCGCCCGAGCACGGCGCGTCAACAAGTATCCGGTCAAAGTATTCGCCAAAAAGCTCCGACAGCTTCTGAGGCGTTTCATTCGTGACAAGCGCGTTTTTTATGCCCATCCGCTCAATGTTCTGCGAGAGGATTTTCGCCCTCGCAGGATGGATTTCATTGCACAACAAAAAACCCTTGTTTTCCATATAGGAGGCAATCTGCGTGCTTTTCCCACCGGGCGCCGCGCAAAGGTCAAGGATTTTTTCGTTTGGTCCGGCGCCAAGAAGCGATACGGGCAGCATCGCGCTCGGCTCTTGAATATAATAAACCCCCGCCTCATGAAACGGGTGCTTCCCGGGCTGCGCCGTTTCTTCATAATAAAAGCCTCTGCTCTCCCACGGCACTCTGCGCGCGCTCTCCCTGTCAAAAAAGCTCTGCTTTTCAAGGAACTCCTCCACGCCCGTCTTAAGCGTGTTCACGCGCAATGCCTGACATTTTTTCCCATCATAGCTGCGCACGAAATCAGGATATGCGTCCTTAAGCATA
This sequence comes from Lachnospiraceae bacterium, assembly GCA_021202335.1. Classification (GTDB taxonomy): domain Bacteria; phylum Bacillota; class Clostridia; order Lachnospirales; family Lachnospiraceae; genus COE1. The sequence continues at coordinate 9,104 of JAJQDE010000048.1, read as the reverse complement.
TCCTGCATCCTTATCTCAAAATCCTTTGGTAAGTTTATCATTCAAAATCCCTTCGTCTTTATCAAGCCCGCAAATATAATGAGCATTTTTCATTATATTTGCCGTGTGAAGCTTTAGATTTTCTTGGGCTTTGTATTTTAAAACCCTAGAAAATCTCTTCACACTGTAAACCCTTGCTCTCCTCACAGCCAAGCACGATATTAAGGCATTGTATCGCCGCACCCGACGCGCCCTTCCCGAGATTGTCAAAGCGGGTGCTGACAAGAAGCCGCTCCTCATTCCCCGTCACGTAAATCTCTATGCCGTCCCAGCCCGAGCGGGCATTTCCCGCCAAAAATCCGTTGTACTCCGCTTCCTTTCCAAACGGCATTACCTTAATAAACTGCTCTCCCTTGTAATAATCCGCAAACATCTCATGCACCCTTTCAGGCGTCGGATTGCCGTTTAGCATATCCGCATAAAATTGCAGGGTAACAACCATGCCGCTGTAATAATCGCATATGAGCGGCGAAAAAAGCGGCGTCCTCTCAAGCCCCGTGATTTTCTTCATTTCCTTCAAATGCTTGTGATTTTGGGAAAGCGCGTACTCCCTCGGCGAATCCAGCTCGCTGTCACGAACGCCCGACTCATAAACCGCTATCGTCTTTTTGCCCGCGCCGCTGTAGCCCGACATGGCAAACGCCGCCACGGGATAAGCCTTTGGCAGAACGCCCCGCGCCACCATGGGATATGCCGCCGTGATAAAGCCTGTGGCATAGCAGCCCGGAACGGCGATGCGCCTGCTTGTCCTTATCGCCTCCCTGTGGCTTGGCGAAAGCTCGGGATAGCCGTATGCCCAGCCCTCCTGTGTGCGGTGCGCCGTCGAGGTGTCGATGATAACCGTATTCTCGTTCTCAACCAGCGCGACCGCCTCTCTTGCCGCCGCGTCCGGCAGACACAGGAAGGTGATATCCGATTCATTTATGTATTTTTTAACCTCGCTTGGCTCCTTCCTAAGCTCCGACGGGATTTTCAAAAGCTCAATGTCATCCCGCCCCTCGAAGCGCTCAAATATGCGAAGCCCCGTGGTTCCCTCGCTTCCGTCAATAAAAACCTTTTTCATCTGCTTCCTCCATTCCTCGAACATATACCTTGATTTTTCAATCTATATGATATGACGAAGTATTAAAAAAGTCAATTAATTTAAAAGGAGCACCATGCATGATGATGCTCCCCACTGCTTAATCAAAGTCAAATTTCGTATATCTCTTAGCCATCGCCCTGTAACGAAACCGTACCATTTCATTTTTCTCAAGCACATCCGCCTCATTGCCCGTATACTGGCAGCGCATGCAGTAAAACTCGTCCTTTTCCTTGTCGTAAAACATATCTATATCGAGGTCTCTCATAAAGCATGAGGGACATCTGTAATTTAATTTGCCTTTTCTACCTTGAGACATGTTGTGAATACCTCCTTATTCCTGAGAGTCGTTGTGTAGCCCAATGTGAGCATCGGCGAAAATGCATAGCCTTCCTTCACATAGCCGGTATAATTGTTTCCGCACGCCGTAAGCAATACCTTTGTTTCCACGGGAGGAATGACTGCCGACACCTCCTTTGCCGCCTCAAGGCTTTCTTCTCTGCACTTGTAAGCGTACTCGATGGTCTTTGTTTCATTTTCTCCCACGCAGCTTAAGGTGATGCCGTTCATATCCTCCGAATACTCCGTCGTGCCGTAGCAGCACACTATGTACTCGTTAATCTCTACCTTTGCATCCGGCTTTGACATCTCAAGGATGTTTCTCTCAATCTTAATCTCCGAGCTTCCCTCCTCAAAGATAACCCTTGACTGAAGCTTCACCGTCAGATCATAAAATTCAATGTCAACCGGGTCAAGCGTAAGAATACGCGTTTTTCCCTGTCTGTCCGCCTTAGGCTCCTCCGAGAAATGCGCCTTTGTACGGCATAAGCAAAGGTCAACCTCCTCGCCGTTGTAGCACACCTTCGCGCTGCGCACCGTACCCTCTCCCGCGTAGTGCGTGAAGTAGCCCGCCCTGTATTTCTCCTGAATAAGGAAAGGATAAGACGCGTCCCAAACGTGCTTTGTGCCGATACCCGTTTTCCACTCAAGCTTTGCCGCATACGGACGAAGGTCCACAATCGCGCCGCCCTGATCCATATTTACGCAGGCTCTCATAAACGGGTCGCAGTACCAGAAAAGCTGCTTGTCCGAGCCGTATAAAATATCTCTCCAAAGCGCACACTCAGGCTCTGTGTAAACGCCCTTTGTCACGCCCTTTTTCTCTCTGTAATAATCGGCAAACTCCGACATGGTCATATCGGTAAGCTTTCCTTCTTTTTTCAGCTTGCCGTAATAAGCGCAGCCGTCCTCATAGGATTTTAAGAGCAGCTCATACGGAGCCTCCCAGCGTCCCATCTTGTTCATCCAGCCCGGTCCCACAAACATCATGTTGTAAGCATAGCCGTTGTTGTACTTCTCCAAATCCCTGTACTGGTCGATGAGGTTGTACATATACGGGAACTCCCACGTCTTTGAATCGTAAATCATGCCGCGCAGCACATTCTGCGGGTGCGTACCGAAGTTTGAGCCGTTTCCGTCGTAGCACGCAATCAAATCCCTTGACAGATGCGGAATAGCCACAATGCCGGAATCCTCCGCCTCGTTTGCCGCAGGCGCATGAGTATTCTGCTTTGAAGGAATCCACGGCGCCCACGGACCTCCGTCCATAAAGGTGTACCATGAGTTATTGCAGGTGTGATAAGCCTTCGGACCCTCTTCCCAGCATGTAGCCACGGCGCATTTTACCATGGGATATTTGCTCTTTATATAGTTTGTGAGATCTGCATCCATGTAATATGAGCCGGTCGACTCCGGATAAAAGCCGAACCTCTCATGAAACTTGCCGAAAACGTCGTCAACGATTGACATTTTGTCCTCCATTGAAAACATCCAAATGCAGAAATCCTTTGTCTTGTATTTCTCGCGGAACTCCGTGCAGGGAAGGCCTAACAGCGTAAGCGCAATCTCATCGCCGTACTTCTCGTGATGCTCCTTTGCAATTTCTACCGCCTCGTCGTTGAAAAGACTTGCGTAGGTCATCTGAATCGTTGTCTTTAAGCCGTTCTTATGCGCACATTCCTGCTGTGTCTTAAAGATGTCAAGCGATTCCGTAAGCAGAGCTTTTCTTCCGATATCCTCCGCCTTACCATGCCCTGTCACCTTCTCCGCATACTCCGGAACCATTTCCGGACGATGGATAATGTTTACCACAAATTTATCCACTGTTATTCCTCCTTATCCGAGGCCTGCGCCCCTTAAAATATTAATGCCCTGCCTGTAATCCGCAGTCTATACATGCAGTATAGCATTTTTGCCTGATTTTTGTTTCCAATATCCATTTAATTCAGTGCATTTTCAACCAAAACACAAAAAAATACTTAAAATTTTAAAACACCTGCGGAGAATGCCCTTTTTTGAAACATTCTTTTAAATGAAGTTTAAAAAAGCCTGCGGAGAATGCCCTTTGGGCATTCTTTTGAATGAAGTTTTAAAATACCTGCGGAGAATGCCCTTTGGGCATTCTTTTGAATGAAGTTTTAGAGTTTGTTGGGCTTTGTTTTCTAAAGCCCTAGAAACTCTCTTCATTCTACCAGCCTTTCAAAGCCGAAATCTGATAATCCAAAAGCTTCCGCTCATGATTATCCGGGCGCTTCTTCCACTGATACGGCGATGTGCCGATTATGCGCCTGAAATTCCTGTTGAAGGTGGAAGGCGTGATAAAGCCTACCTTCTCCGCCACATCCTCCATGCTGATATCCGTCTTGTCAATCAGCTCGCACGCCTTTTTTATGCGCACAAAATTCACATACTCTATCGGCGTCATATTCATTTTTTCCTGGAACACGCGCCTGAAATGCGTTTCGCTCATATGGCACACATTCGCCAAATCCTCAATCTTAAAGTTGTTGTGATAATTTTTCTCAACATATTCAATCGCGTTTTCCAGCAAAAGAGTGCCGTTCCTTTCGGAGGTGCGGCTTGATTTCTTGCCGTTAAAACGTGCAATTTCAAACAAAAGCGCATAAATCATACCGCGCACGCACTCCTGATGATACTCGCGCTTGTGGCTCATCTCCTCAAAAATAGCATTTACCAGCGTCAGCAGAATCGGATTTTCCTGCGCACTCACAAAAAACGCCTTTTGGTTGACCGCCTCCAAAATTCCCTTAATATCCTGCGGCGCTTTGCTGCAGGTCTGAAGGATTTCCGTGGGATTAATATAGAGATACTCCCAAAATGCGACAACATCCGTATCGCTTCTTGTGACATGCAAAAAATTCGCCGGAATACACGATATCATATCCGCCCCAAAGCGATAGCTGTCATCCTCTATGACCAAATCGCCCTCACCGTAATGGCAGACGCCAATCTCAAGCAGGTTGTGAAAATGCTGATTGTCAATATTTTCACCGTAGACCTGCTTCCACTTGTTTCCCAGCAGAGCAAGCGCAGGCTCATCATTTGAAAGCTCATAAAAACGAAACTCCGCAGGTTTTTTTCTCTTTTTGGACATATCCCGCCCCCATATCCGTATCTAAATGCTGTTGATAAACCTCATAAACGCCTCATGTCCTTCCTCATTGCGCTTGTAAACGCCCGCATGCTCAAGCACCTTTCCAAACACAATACCGACTTCCTTTTTAAGAATATCCATGACGCACTCTTTTGTTGGGCTGCACGCAAGCCTGTCAGCGTACCGCGGCAAAAACTCCTTGGCCCAGTCGGCATGCTTTTCAAGCTTTTCATCTGCGCGCAAATCCCTCTTTTCCAAAATTGCGTCCGCCAAAAGCTCAAGCTCGCCCTTCAATCTTGCAGGAAGCACCGCAAGCCCCATAACCTCTATAAGCCCGATATTTTCCTTTTTAATATGGTGCAGCTCGGCATGGGGATGGTACACTCCCAAGGGATGCTCCTTGGTCGTGATATTATTTCTAAGCACAAGGTCAAGCTCATAGCTTCCGCCGCGCTTTCTCGCAATCGGCGTTATTGTGTTGTGCGGCTCGCCGTCAGTTTCGGCATAAATAAACGCCGCCTCGTCCGTGTAACCTCTCCACTTTGCAAGTATAATGTCCGCAAGGGCGATAATCCTGCCGTAATCCGCGCACGAAAGCCTGATTACCGACATCGGCCATTTCACAATGCCCGACCTCACGTCCTCAAAGCCTTTTACGCTAAATTCCCTCTCCACAGGCGCCTTTGCCATCGCGAACTCATAATTTCCGCCCTGGAAATGGTCATGGCTTAAAATCGAGCCTCCGACAATCGGCAAATCCGCGTTCGAGCCGACAAAGTAATGAGGAAACTGCTCCACAAACTCAAACAGCTTCACGAATGTGTCATGCTCAATCTTCATCGGAACATGCTTTGAATTGAACACGATGCAGTGCTCGTTATAATATACATACGGAGAATACTGGAAGCCCCATTTATTCCCCTGAATTTTTATGGGAATAATCCTGTGGTTCTGCCTTGCAGGGTGGTTTACGCGCCCCGCGTAGCCCTCGTTTTCCATGCAGAGCTGGCACTTAGGATATCCGCTCTGCTTTGCGTTCTTTGCCTCCGCGATTGCCTTTGGATCCTTCTCGGGCTTTGACAGATTGATTGTAATATCCATCTGCCCATACTCCGTATCCGCTTTCCACTTCATATCCCTTGCGATACGGTAACGCCTTATATAATCCGTGTTTTGGCTGAACTGATAATACCAGTCTGTCGCCGCCTGCCCGGACTTATGCTTGTAAAGTCCCCAAAACATCGTTGTCACTTCGCTTGGTCTTGGCACAAGCTTCCCCATTATCTTCGTGTCAAACAAATCCCGGTATGTCACCGTATTCTCCGGCAGCAGCCCCTTTTCGGCAGCATAGTCCAGCATTTCCTTCAAAAGCCCCTCCAAGTCAAACTCGGCGGGATTTGAAATTTGAGGGATTTTGTCCGGCTCCTCATATTCGTCCAATCCAAACAGCTCCAAAAGGCTGTTCGTCGCGTAAATTTTGTCCTGCTCGCCCAAAAGCCCCGCCGCAATACCATAGCTTACCAATGTTGCTATATTTTCCGTAATCATTATGAAACCTCCATGTTTTTGTAATCCCTTATGACCTCAAGCGCGGGAAGCGCATTGCCGTCGTAGTCGAAAAGCGCCTGATTTGCCCATTCGTTTCCGCACGATCCTTTTTCCTTTATGTAGGCAAGCGCCGCGTCCGTTGCCCAGCCGCTGCCCGGCACGGGAAGCCACGCAGGCTCCCAATAGAAAAAGCCTCTGCCTTTATTTTCAGGCACGTTTTCGATGGTCTGCAACAATGCTCTCATAAAATCGCACTGCCCCTCCTTAGTCATCGCAAACGGAACCTTTGCGCACAGCTCCGCCCTTGTCGCCATCCCCTTGCGCTCATCAGGCGCAAGCTTTTCGTAGCCGGCGTAATCCTCAACGGTATGCCCCATTGATACCTCCGCGATGACAAGCTCCTTACCAAAGCGCACCGCAATATCGTTCATGTTTTTTGCGAGGTCGTCAAGCGTCCCGTGCCAAAACGGATAGTAGGAAAGTCCGATAATGTCAAAGTCCTCCCCCCTGTTCACATTGATGTACTGCTCGAACCAATTGCGGTACAGCTCATTGTTTCCGCCGTTGTCGAGGTGTATCATGATTTTTGCTTTGGGAGCCGTTTCCTTTACCGCCCTTATTCCCGCGCTTACAAAACGGGCAATGTTTTCATAATTCGGCGCCTGTCCCTCGGGCCAAAGCAGTCCGTTTGTAAGCTCATTGCCTACCTGAACCATGTCGGGCGCTGCTCCTTCATTTATAAAGTCCGCCATTTTTTCCTTTGTAAAATCATATACTGCCTTCTCAAGCCTGTCTGCGTCGTAGCCTTCCCACGCTTTGGGCTTTCGCTGCTTTCCGGGATCCGCCCAAAAATCGCTGTAATGAAAATCAAGTAGGAAGCCCAAACCTGCCGCCTTTACGCGCTTTGCCAGCCGCAGCGTCACCTCATAGTCGTTGTTTCCCGCGCCATACGGCACACCGTCGCCGGTCTTAGGGTCATTCCAAAGCCGGAGCCTGATGTAGTTTGTGCCATATCCCTTGAGAATCTCAATCAGGTCGCCCTCCCTGCCGTTGTCGTAAAATTTTGCGCCAAGCCTCTCCAGCTCATCCAGCGATGAGATGTCCATTCCCTTAATATAATTCAGCATATTATTCTCCATTTCGTTATTATTTTTCCATGTTATTATTTTTCCATAATAATATGATAGTAATTATGAAGAAAATAGTCAATATCGTTTGGCATTATTGAAATAGTAAAAAATAGAACCTCGTTTTTGGTATTTTTTTACATAAACTCCTTTTCTGCCCCGTAAAATCTTTTCACAAATTAAACACATTTAGATAACATTTAAAACACAAATTCATTTATAGTAATAAGCATAACAGCAATGGTACTGCAAAAAAATAAATAAAACTCTTGAAAGGAGATTCGATATTATGTACGATAATAATGACAGTTATTCTCAGCAGTCGGGTAATGCTTCTTCAAGCGGCTGCTATCAGGAGTATTACTATTCGACAGGCAGTAAAAGCGGACAGACTGTAGACGCCGCCCCTTCAAAAAAGCAAAAAAAGGGCGGTTTCGGCAAAAAGGCAGCCGCGGCGGTCTGCTTAGGTCTTGTATTCGGCGTGGCTGCGGGCGCAGCGTTCAGCGTACCTGCCTACATGAGCACGCAGGAGCTCAAGCAGCTTAAAACGGAAATTCAGGAGCTGCAGACATCGGAGGAAAGCGCTGAAACGACAAGCTCCACGGCTATTTCAACGACAACGGATTCCTTATCCGCCTCCAACGCTTCCTACTCTGACAGCGGCGCCTTAACCGTAGCGGAAATCGCAGAAAATTGTCTGCCGAGCGTTGTTTCCATTACAAACAAGAGCGTGACAGAGGTAAGGACGATGTTTGGCACTTACCAGCAGGATACCGAGAGCAGCGGCTCAGGCATCATCATCGGAGAGAATGACACGGAGCTTTTGATTGTTACCAATTATCATGTGGTATCAGGCAGCAGCGATTTGAGCGTTGTGTTCAGCTATGACGAGGACAGCGACGACCCTTCCATAGTAAGCGCAAAGATTAAGGGCTATGATTCGGACAAGGATTTGGCGGTCATCTCCGTTTCGTTGGACGAGATTACTGATGAAATCCGTTCTCAGCTAAAGATTGCAACCATCGGCGATTCCTCTACTCTTGAGCTTGGTCAGGAGGTCGTGGCAATCGGCAACGCCTTAGGCTACGGTCAGTCCGTGACCACAGGTATTATAAGCGCCTTAAACCGTGAGGTCAGCGTCACCGACGACAACGGCAACACCATTACAAACAAGCTCATTCAGACGGACGCAGCCATTAACCCGGGAAATTCCGGCGGCGCGCTTCTGAACATGAACGGTGAACTGATAGGCATTAATTCCGTAAAGGTTTCTTCAAGCTCCGTTGAAGGTATGGGCTATGCAATCCCCATATCGGATGTTCGTTCAATAATCGAGGAGCTTATGCTTAAGGAAACCAGAGATGTGGTGTCTGAAACCGCGCAGGGATATCTCGGCATCGGCGGAACAGACGTGACAAATGAAATTTCCGAAACCTACGATATGCCCATGGGAATATATATTAATACCATTTACGATGATTCGCCCGCGGCGGCAGCCGGTCTTTCAAAGGGCAATATCATCACCAAATTTGACGGTCAGACCGTAAAGACCATGAGTGAGTTAAAATCACTGCTGACCTATTACCGCGCAGGTGAAACGGTTGACATTATCGCAATGGTGCAGGGAAGCGACGGCTACTCCGAGCAGACCTTTACCATCACCTTAGGCACGAAGGATATCTTCGGCGAAACGTCAGGCACCTCTGACGCCTCCAGCTCTGAGGACAGCGACAGTAACAGCGATAGCGGCTCATATCTCAATCCGTTTGAGTATTTTTGGTCGATACCTTAATTTGCTTACAAGTATTTATCTGTAAAACTTTTCTCATATCCTTTTGCAATAGCAAACCGAAAA
>JAJQDE010000047.1 GCA_021202335.1 Lachnospiraceae bacterium | reverse complement strand
GATGATATAATGAACGCAAGGGCTGCGTTCATCAGCTAGTTTCGCAGAAACTTGCGTTGTGCGCAAAAATAAAAGTCCGGAAAAGGAACTTATAAAGTAAAAGTTTGAAAGTTTTTCAAGCTTTCAAACCCAAGTTGGTGTCGCAGGCTCCACCAACGGCAATCGAATTTATTCGATTTAACATTAGCCACTCCCTGCGGTCGTGACATGAGGTGAATTATGAATGAAAAAGCATTACGCATATTAGAATATGATAAAATCATCAGGCTTTTGACGGAAAAGGCCTCGTCCGCTCCCGGGAAGGAGCTTTGCGGCATTTTAAAGCCAATGACGGATATCGAAAAAATCGAGGAGGCGCAGCAGCAGACTGCCGACGCGTTTTCGCGCCTTATGCGGGGCGCGCGCCCAAGCTTTGGCGCAAACAAGGACATCAGCGCAAGCATAAAGGCGCTGGAGGTCGGAGGCACGCTTTCTGCCGCGGAGCTTTTGAAAATTTCCGCTTCTCTTGCCTGCGCCTCGAAGGCAAAGGCGTTTTCGCGCACGGAGCATGACGCCGAGGTTGAGGACAGCCTTCAGAAATTTTTCGTGAGTTTGGAGCCGCTCACACCGCTTCAGAACGAAATCAACCGCTGTATTCTGTCCGAGGAGGAGCTTGCCGACGACGCAAGCCCGGCGCTCAAGCATATCCGCCGAAGCATCAGGCTCACAAACGAGAAAATTCACAGTCAGCTTAACGACATGGTAAACGGAAGCTGCCGCACCTATCTTCAGGACGCGGTGATTACAATGCGCAATAACCGCTACTGTATTCCCGTCAAGGCTGAACACAAAAGCAGCGTCCCCGGCATGCTCCACGACCAGTCCTCCACCGGCTCCACGCTGTTTATCGAACCGGCTGTTATTGTAAATTTAAACAATCAGCTAAAGGAGCTTGCAATACAGGAACAAGATGAGATTGAAAGAATTCTTGCAGAATTATCCACAAGTGCGAGTGAATATACGGATGAACTTGCAAATAACTACCGTATTTTAACGATTTTGGACTTTATTTTTGCCCGCGCCGAGCTTGCGGCGGACATGAACGCATCGCGCCCGTTATTTAATGACAGGCGATACATTCACATTCGCAAAGGCAGACATCCGTTATTAAACAAAAAAAGCGTCGTTCCGATTGACGTCGATTTGGGAGCGGATTTTGACCTGCTGATAGTGACCGGACCAAACACGGGCGGGAAAACCGTATCACTCAAGACCGTAGGATTGTTTACCCTGATGGGGCAGTCAGGGCTTCACATTCCCGCGCTTGACCGCTCCGAGCTTGGCATATTCACGCAGGTATACGCGGACATAGGGGACGAGCAGAGCATTGAACAGAATCTTTCAACCTTTTCCGCGCACATGACAAACACCATCTCCATATTAAACAATGCCGATGAAGGCTCGCTGTGCATCTTTGACGAGCTTGGCGCGGGCACGGATCCTACGGAGGGCGCTGCGCTTGCCATCGCAATATTGCAGCATCTGCACGACAGAGGCATCCGCACGATGGCAACCACGCATTACAGCGAGCTGAAGGTTTTCGCGCTCACCACGCCATATGTTGAAAACGCCTGCTGCGAGTTTGACGTGGAAACACTTCGCCCCACATACAGACTGTTAATCGGCATTCCCGGAAAAAGCAACGCATTTGCCATTTCCTCAAAGCTCGGACTGTCCGATGAAATCATTGCGTCGGCAAAGGAGCATATAAGCGAAGATGAGGAGCGTTTTGAAGATTTACTTGCAGGCCTTGAAAAAAGCCGCCGCACGATTGAGGCGGAGCGGAGCGAGATTGAGAGCTGCCGGACTGAAATCGCCTCGTTAAAGGAAAAGCTGGAACAGAAGCAGGAGCGGCTTGATGCGCAAAAGGAGCGGATTTTGCGCGAGGCAAATGAGGAGGCGCGCCAAATTCTCAGGGACGCAAAGGATGTGGCTGACGAAACCATCCGCAGCTTCCAAAAGGCAAACAGTCAAACCTCCATAAAGGATATGGAGAAGGCGCGCACCAAAGTGCGCGATAAGCTGAACGAGAAAAACGCAGGGCTTAGTAAAACGCCGGAAACGCCCACGCACAAGCTTCTAAAGCCCGAGCAGCTCAAGCGGGGGGATCTGGTAAAAATCGTGTCAATGGGGTTAAAGGGAACCGTGTCGACAAAGCCGGACGCTAAGGGCGATTTGTTTGTACAGTGCGGCATCATCCGCTCAAAGGTCAATATAAAGGACTTAGTGCTTATAAATGAGGACGCATTGCCGGGCATTGCCGGATATCAAAAGAGCCACGGCGGCACAGCACGAAGCTCCTCATCCGGCATCGGCATGTCAAAGACCGCCACATTTTCCATGGAAATCAATCTTTTGGGAAAAACGGTCGATGAGGCAATCGCGCAGCTTGACAAATATCTTGACGACGCCTATCTCTCCCATGCGCCAAGCGTGCGCATTGTCCACGGAAAGGGGACAGGGGCGCTGCGTCAGGCTGTGCAAAAGCATCTCAAGCGCGTTCCTTATGTGAAATCCTTTCACTTAGGGGAATACGGGGAGGGCGATGCCGGCGTTACCATTGCGGAATTTAAATAAAAAAGAAGGAGATTATACATGGCAAACAAACAGAAAATTTTAATTGTTGACGACGACGAAAACATTGCGGAGCTTATTTCGCTTTATATGACAAAGGAATGCTTCGAAACAAGGATTGTGTATGACGGCGAATCCGCGCTGAAGGCGGCTGTGGATTTTGCGCCCGACCTGATTTTGCTCGACCTGATGCTGCCCGGCATTGACGGATACCAGGTGTGCCGCGAGGTGCGCCAAAAATCGCAGACTCCGATTATCATGCTTTCCGCAAAGGGCGAGGTTTTCGACAAGGTGCTCGGGCTTGAGCTTGGCGCCGACGATTACCTCGAAAAGCCCTTTGACACTAAGGAGCTTGTGGCACGCGTGAAAGCCGTGCTGCGCCGCTATAAGAATACGGCGCCCTCTGCGCCTGCCTCAGGCGCAAAGCAGGTAAGCTATCCCAACCTGACGGTCAATCTGACCAATTACTCCGTCATATACAATGGGAAAAACGTGGAAATGCCGCCCAAAGAGCTTGAGCTGCTGTATTTTCTTGCCGCCTCGCCCAACCATGTGTTTACGAGGGAGCAGCTTTTAGCTCAAATCTGGGGCTATGAGTACATTGGCGATACCCGCACCGTGGACGTACATATCAAGCGTCTGCGCGAGAAAATAAAAGACCACGACGGATGGCGGATTGCCACGATTTGGGGCATCGGATATAAATTTGAGGTAAGGGATTAGTGTGAAAAATAAATTTTTCACACGGCAAATTTAGCATGAGCTATGCTCATTCTAAATTCGCGAGTTTGAACAAAAATGGGGGATTAATATGAAACGGACACTGTATCTGAAATTTGTACTTGCATATTTTATCTTTGCATTTTTTGGCTTTATCGTAGTCGCGACCATTACGTCAAGCATGACGCTTGAGCACATGAAGCGTGAGCGCGCGGACACTTTATATAAGGAAGCGCTCCTGATTGCCGATTCATACGCCGCCGACCTCTACAACAGCGAGATAACGCTTGAGTCCGTGTGGCGTCAGATAGAGTCAATCGGTACCTTCGTCGACGCGTCAATCTGGATTTTGAACCCGTCCGGGCTGATTGTGCTGGACTCAAGCTCCACGCCCGACATAGAAAACACCATCACCATCCCAAATTTCAGCCCCACCATCACAGGCGATTCCTTCTACACGGTGGGAAACTTTTGGGGTATGTTTGACGAGGAAATGATTTCCGCGTTCGCGCCGATTACCTCGCAATACAAGGTAAAGGGCTACGTAATCATACACACATCAATGCAGGAGCTTAAACGCTCCTGCGACTCGCTTTTGAACATATCGTATATAACGCTCGTCATTCTGTTTCTGCTGTCGCTCATCATACTGCTGTTTTTTACGGAAATGGTGTATCTTCCGCTGCGCAAAATCACGCACGCCACGGAGCAGTATGCGGCAGGAAATTTCCGCTATGAATTTCAGGTCGACAGCGAGGACGAAATAGGCTATCTTGCCGCGTCCCTGGCGTATATGGCAAGCGAGGTCGCAAAGGGCGAGGACAACCAAAAGCGGCTTGTGGCGAATATTTCACACGACTTCCGCTCTCCGCTCACTTCCATGCGCGGCTATCTTGAGGCAATGCTCGACGGCACCATTCCACCCGAGCAGCATGAGAAATATCTCCGCGTGGTGCTGAACGAAACGGACAGACTCACCAAGCTCACAAACTCGCTCCTCACCCTAAACAACCTAAACACCAGGGGAATGATACTGGACCGCACTGACTTTGACATCAACCGTATAATCAAAAACACGGCAGCCTCCTTTGAGGGAACCTGCCGCCAAAAGCTTATTTCCATAGAGCTTGTTCTCACGGGAGATGAAATGTTTGTGAATGCCGATATGGTGAAAATCCAGCAGGTGCTATACAACCTTGTGGACAATGCCATTAAATTCAGCCACAAAAACTCGTCCATAAAAATAGAAACAACGGAAAAGTCCAACAAGCTCTTTGTGTCCGTCAAGGACAACGGCATCGGCATCCCCGCGGACAGTCTTAAGCTGATTTGGAACCGCTTTTACAAGACCGACCTCTCCCGCGGAAAGGATAAGCGCGGAACCGGGCTCGGGCTTTCCATCACAAGGGAAATCATCAGGTCGCACAATGAAAATATCAACGTAATCAGCACGGAGGGGGTAGGCACGGAGTTTATCTTCACTCTCGAAAAGTGCGATAAATGACGCCCGGCTGCCAATATTAAGAGCACTTGAGCGTTACCGTTATCTGCACGTACCCGTCTGCGGGGGCAGTCGCGCTAATCTTTCCCTTGTGCGCCTCCACCATCGCCTTAGCGATGGAAAGCCCCAGACCGTAACCACCCTTTTCGGAGTTGCGCGACTGCTCCGTGCGGTAAAATCGGTCAAAAAGCTGATGAAGCTGCTCGTCCCTCAATGGCTCTGCGGAATTTTTTACCGTAAGGATAATATTGTGCCCCTTTTTTGTCATTTTAAGCTCGATATCCTTTGAGGTTGAGTATTTGATTGCATTGTCCAAAAGTATACCCGTTATCTGCCGTATTGCCTTCTCATCTCCCGTGTATGAAAGCATCGGCGCAATGTCTGCGTGAAGCTCCCTATCCTTCGTGTGCGCAAGCGTTTGGAAGGACTGCACCGTTTCACCCACCACATCCGAAATCGGAAACTCAATCATCGTAAACTGTTCCCTGTTTTCGTCCATGCGCGAAAGATTAAGCAAATCGTTTGTCAGAACCGCCATACGCTTTGTCTGGCTGCGGATATCTGAAAGCCATTCGTTTTCCTCCTCAAGCTCCATGGAAAGCACCTCCGCGTCCGCGTCAATAATCGTCACAGGCGTTTTCAGCTCATGTCCGGCAACGGAAATAAACTGCTTTTGCTTTTCGTAGCTTTCCAAAACAGGACGCATAATTTTCCCTGAAAATATCACAATGACAATCATGCTCACCAAAAATCCCGCAAGAGAAATCACACAGTTAATTATTATGGAGCGCTTGTAGGTCGACACGGTTCTCCCGCAGTCCAAAAATATGACATATGTGTCGTTTTCGTTTTCCTGCTTCAAATACCGCAGCGTTCCCACAAAGCCGCTCGCACTCGTTCTTCCAATCGCCAAAGCGGCATATTCTTCCGCATCCTGCTCATCGATTGTGATAATGTTATCCGTGTTGATATCCGTAATCTCCCCGTCAGACGACACAATCTCCGTGAAAAAGCGGGACTCATACATTGTTTCCAGTGAAAGCTGCTTATTGCCGAAAATCCCGCTTTTCCCGGCCGGCTCCCTCATCTGCGGAGGTTTGCCGCCGTCCTCAGACGCATCCGGCAATGGCTCCGGTTGGTCGTCTGTATCCGACGGCTTCGGAGCGTTTTCTCCCGACGGCTTTTTTTCATCGTCAAAGGGCTTTGTAAACTCCACTGTATTGTTTTGTCTTTGCGAGCTGTCCGCAATCAGCGACAGCACCATATCCGCATTCTCCACCAGCTCAATATATGTGAGGACGCTGCTTGACACCACTATCACAAAAAGCAGCAGCAGAAGGGACACGGCTGAAAGAATGATGAATTTTTTGCGAAGCCTGCTTATCATATTAATCCCCATTCCTGCAAAATGTTTTTTATCCCTTATTGTCAATATAGTAGCCGGCATTGCGCCGCGCCTTAATCTCCACGTCAGCCTTTAACGCCGCAAGCTTCTTTCGCAGATAGGAAATATAAGTCCATACGACATTGCTCTCAGCGTTTGACTCAAAGCCCCAAATTTTATCCGTAAGCTGCTCTGCGGAAAGTATCTGCCTCGGATTGCGCATGAACATCTCAAGCATCTGATATTCCTTGTTGGCAAGCGTAAAGCTTCCCGACGGCGAGGACAGCTCAAAGGTAGCTCCGTCAAGCGTGATGTTCCCAAAGCTCAGCTTTGCATCTGTCTGCACCGTACCCGTCAGGCTCCTCGTCATTGCCCTTATGCGCGCCAAAAGCTCCTTTGCCGCAAACGGCTTAGTAAGATAATCGTTTGCGCCGCTGTCAAGCCCCAGCACCTTATCCTCGACCTCCGCCCTTGCGGTAAGCATCAAAACGGGAGTGCTCCTGCCCTGCGAGCGCATTTCCTTGAGCACGCTGATGCCGTCAAGGCGCGGCATCATCACGTCCAAAATAATTCCGTCGTACTCATTCGCTTCAATGTATTCCAGCGCTTCAATTCCGTCATAGGCAGCGTCCACGGTATAATTATTCTTTTTTTAAATGGTCACAACCGCTTTTGAAAGAGATTTCTCATCCTCTGCAAGTAAAAGTCTCATGATTCGCCTTCTGCTCCTTTTTGCATCATTCCACCGCGACCGCCGCCCGGTCCGCCACCGCCCGGCATTTGCCCGTTCGGAGCCTCACCGTCAGGCTTTTCACCATTAGGAGCTTCCCCGTCAGGTCTTTCTCCATTCGGAGCCTCACCTCCGGGATTTTCGCCGTTTGGAGCCTCACCGTCAGGCTTTTCACCACTGTCATCCGGGGCGTTTTGCCCCCTCATTCCGCCGCGGCCTCCGCCACCGAAGCCGCCTCCGCCCATGCCGCCCATGCCGGAGCCGTTTCCGTAAATAAGTCCGTCCATTGTCACCTGCGTTTCATCGTCGCCTGTTTTTACGGTATAGGTGCCGCCGTCCTCAATTTCAGGGCAGCTTATCACAACGGAATTATAGCTCTTTTTGGCCGTCAGGGACAATAGCTGCGTGCCGTCGCTGTCCATAAGCGCAATCGTTGTTCCCGCGCTCTGCTGCGTCTGCGTGTTCACAAGAATTGAACCCTGCGTCGAGCTGCTGCCGAAATTCATCGCCATGCCGCTTTGTCCCGCCGCAACCACAATTCCTCCGCTTACCTCAGCCAACAGACCATAATCCAGCGCGCCATCGCTGCTGTTTGTAGAACCCGCGATATAAAGCTCGCCGCCGCTCACGCTTATATAGCCGTTCGAGTCAATCCCGTCGCCCTGCGCGTTAATGGAGATAACGCCGCCCGAGATATTGACACAGGCGTCCTCCTGAGTGTCGTTGCCGCCCCCAAAGCCGCCCGAGCCGGATTGTGAATCCGTGCGCTTGTCGGTCGCGTTCAAGCCGTCGTCCGACGAGGTAATATCAATTGTGCCGCCGCTGATATTGATAACGCACGCCTCAATTCCCTCATATGACTCCGTAACGGTCAGGCTGCCTCCCGAAATGCAAATCTCATTCATGGCGCTGATGCCATCGCTCTCTGCCGCAAGGTTAAAGCTCCCGTCCTCAATGTACACACAGCCCACCGTGCTGTCATCATCGTCAAAGGAATGAATGGCGTCCTTTCCTGCCGTAATGTTAAAGCTTCCGTTTGCAATTGCCACAATCTCTTTCCCGGAAAGCCCCTGAGAAGCCGCAGTAATCGTGTATGCTCCATTTGTGATCACAAGCTCATCCTTTGAAACAATCCCATGCCCTGCGGGAGATGTAATTGTAAGCTTGCCGGTTCCGTTCAGTGTCAGATCGTCCTTGGAAAAAATCACCGCGTCAATATTGTTGTCGTCGATTGCCACAAACTCACCGCCGTTTGTGAGCGTATTTACAGTGCCATCCGCAAGCGTTATAAATACCTTATCCGCCTGCTTTACATAAATCGGCGCCGAAGAAGCGCTTGTAATACTCACTCCGTTCAGTACGAGCTGAACCTTTTCCGACTTATCCGCATCCACGATAATCATACCGTCTGACAGAGAACCTTCTATAATATATGTCCCTTCTGCGGTAATCGTCACAGTGCTGCCATCGGTTGTCACCCCGCTGCCCGAAGCAGACACTCCGCTGTCGCTCAGCGTAATCGTTTCGCACTCGTCCGCGTCATACTCGCCGCTCAGGTCGCGGTTTGAGAAAACATTTTCCACGTCAATAGATGTTGCGCTCTGCGCCGTCGCGGCGCTGCTGCTCTGCGTATATTCACTGCTTATAAGCGTACTTTCCTCGCCGCTCTCTGTCTGCGCAGCCTCGCTTGAAGAGGAGCATGCCGCCAAAATCAGACTTGCCGCCAGCAATATCGCAATCGAACCATATCTTTTCTTCATATCCTTCCCTCTCCTCGATTTTACTATATTTTATACTCCGCCGCTCTTTGCGCATACCGCAAGTTTCGAAGAAACTTGCTGATGAACGCAGGCACTGCGTTCATTATAGTTCAGCCGGTGCGGCGGTTTCCTGCATTGAAGCCACAATCTCCAGATTACCGTTCCTGCACCGTATATCGTCAATCAACGCCTTTTCCATGCCGCTGTCCTTTAAGGTTACATTATAGGTCAGCCTGAAAAGGCTTCCCATATTGGTAGTCTTTACGTTTACAAGCTCATTATCCTCTGTGTACCGCTCAAAAATATCGTCGAAAATCTCCGTGTAATCCAAATCCTCCGGAATGGTAATCCTCATGGTCCGCTTGCGCCCGGTCTGCTTTTTATCTCCAAACCCTGCCTGAGAATAAAGCATACTCACAGCCCCCAGGACAATCTCAAACACAAATCCGTAAGCTATGTAACCCATTCCCGTAATCAGCCCCGTGCCCATCGCAAGAAAAATAACTCCGATTTCCCTTGCCGTGCCCGGAAGAGACCTGAACCGCACCAGACTGAACGCGCCCGCAACCGCGACTCCTGCCCCCACATTTCCGTTCACCATCATAATTATCACGCATACGATTGCAGGCAAGGTTGCGAGCGTGACAATAAAGCTTTTGGAATACTCATTTTTGTACATATACATCAATGCTATTATAAATCCTATAACAAGCGAGCTGATAATGCAAATCATAAAATCCGAAAGCGCTATCACATCTGTTGCCTGTGTGTCAAATAACCCCTTAAAAATATTTTCCATTTTTTAATCCTTCCTCCATTTCTATGCGATAAACATCTGCCTGCTATGCTTTGCGTTATCATCGCCGATTATTTTCTGGTACGCCGTCCCATATTTTGAAAACGATGTCTTGTAAATATGCTCCTGCGTCAAAACCCTTGTCATCCAAAGCGGAATACCGCCCGAGGTCTTTATCTCCATCAATACGCTGCCCTCGTCCAAAAGCCGCTCGCCCCATGCCTCGCCGGACAGCCTTAAATCCTCCTGCCTTGCAAGGATATTGTCGTCAAAGGTCACGCGGAAATCGCTTCCGTCAAGCGCGTAGAAGGCTTCCCTCTCATAGGACAGAAACACCCTCGGCTTAAGCGTCTGATAATATTCAAAAAAGTAATCTATCTCATCGCCTATCTGTGTCTTTCGCGGGAACGGCGTTTCCCGCACCAGCCATTCCAGCGCCTCAATATATGGAAGTGTTTCACGGCGTTTATAAACAATCTCGTCATATTTTTTCTTCAATTCGATAAAAACGTCGTCCTGCGCGCCCACCTGCTTGTAGCTCCTGATGCGCAGCTTTTCCTTGTAAACCGGCTTTTCAATCGAGCGCCTTACCAGCCGGTAATTGTCCGTGTCAAAGTATATATTCCTGATGGTTGTGTGTCCGAACTTATCAAGCCTCATATAGGGAAGCATCGCCTCAAGCACGGCTTTTCTTTGCTTTGCCGTCATAATGTACTTTAATTCGTATCTCTTAAAAACTGTCTGATATGCCATTCTTACCTCATTTCCGCGTTGCCCTTTGCGGCAGCGCCACCTCCTGTTTACCCTTATTTGACCTCCCTGTCAGCTTATGTAATGAGTATATGACGCAAAGCTTAAATGAAGCTTAAATTGAATGTGAAGAAAATGTGAATAAGAATGTGCCCATGGCACATTCTCGCGCCGAAGCGCGGTCGCGTAAGCGACTGGTTTCCTAAGCGCGAAGTTCGCATCCTCGCGGAGCGTTTTGTCGTATAGGACGAACTTTCCTATACGATGAAAAAGGGAGACTGCCGTTGGCAGCCTCCCACACATTCTATCCTTTTGCCTCTATTTTAAAGCTTAAACTGCTTCACTGATACCCGGAGCTTATTTACAATCTCGTCAAGGTTCTTTGCATAGGCAGCCATACGGTTCATCGTGTCGTTTACCTGCTCCGCCGACGCATTCACTTCCTCGGTCGCCGCCGCAGATGTTTCCGACACGGACGCGATGTTCTCCATGCGGTCAACCACATTATCCCTTGCCGCGTTCATCTCGATATTAAGCGCCTCTATTTCCTTTACAGCCTGCAAAAGCTCCTTCACCGAACGCTCTATCTCCTCAAACAGGCTTTGCGTTTCCTTAATGGCTCTCTGCTCATCCTCCTGAATGACGCTGCTCTCTCTGAGGCTCCTTCCGACATGATCGGAGCTGCTCGAGATTTCCGTAAGAATCTGCTTAATCTCCTCCGTCGACTCATTCGACTGATCCGCAAGCTTCCTTATCTCATCCGCCACTACGGCAAAGCCCTTGCCGCTCTCACCGGCTCTCGCCGCCTCGATGCTCGCATTCAGCGAAAGCAGATTGGTCTGCGAGGTAATATCAGTAATCACATCAGCAATATAATTAATCTTGTCAATTGACTTAAGCATCTCCGACATCATTTGTATCGACTCAGACGCATTTTCCTTCGCCTTATCCGACTTTCTTATAAGCTCGTCAAGAATATCTATTCCCTTGATGCCCAGCTCCTCAGTTTCCTTTGAACGCTCGCCGATGCTGCCCGCCTTTTCCTTAGAAGCCTCCATGCTCGCCGCAAGCTTTTCCACCTCAAGGTTCGCGTCCGCAGTGCTCTGCGCCTGCTCCGTAGCGCCGGCCGCCACGCTTCCGATTGCCTCCGTCACCTGCTCCGCCACTTCCTTGGTGTTTTCAGACACCTCCATCACGGACTTCGCGATATCGAAAATTTCCTCGGAATTTTGGTCTACCTCTTTAATAAGCCCTGAAATGCTGTCCATCATACTGTTGAAATTGCGCTCCAGCTCTCCAAATTCATCAAGCCGCCTTATTTCCAGCTTCGTCGAAAGGTCGCCCTCCGCCATGCGCTGGGTTGCGGACTGCAGCTTCCTAAGCTCACGCGCAATCGAATATGCGATAAACAGCGCCACAAGCACCGAAAGAATAAGCGCCACAAGCACGCATACCACCATTGTACCGATGATTGCGCCGGTGCTTGAGGCAAGCTCATCATCGCCGATCAGCCCCACAAGATACCAGCCCGTGATTGAATCCTGCAAAACCGTCACCACATACTTTTCATTATTAATCTCGCAGGTCATGCTGGCAAAAGGCGTCACCTCCGCATCTGCATCCTCTGCAAGCTCCGCCTCCGCATAAGCGTCCGCCTCCGCAAGCAGCTCATTCCAAACGGGAATTTCCGAAGCGCTGTTTGCAATCACGTCATTACTTGCATTATTTACAATGATGCTTCCCTCCTCATTTACAAGGAAAGTAAAGCCCGTGTTCATCAGCTCGATATCGTCAATAAACTCCTCGAGCACCTCCACGTTGATATCCATTGCGACCACGCCCACATGCACGTCGCCTGACTCCAAATCCTGTGAAACGGTAAAGACCGTGATACCATCGTCATTGACATACGGATCCGTGAAATTGGCAAAAACGGTATGGCGCCCTTCCAGATCCTGCGCATCGGCAAACCAAGCCTCGGCGGAATCGTCAACTCCCGTCAGCTCAACGTAGTCGCCGGTCTTTTTCCCTTCCTCCGATATAACCAGCTTTGCCTGTATGTATAATCCGCTGGTGGTCGAATAATAGGTTTTTTCCGAATTCGGGATTACCTTTAGCGCGCTCAAAAGCGAGTCCTCCACACCGCTGACTCTGTCCTCATAATTTTCATCAATCTTTTTAAAATCGTTATTCCTGCACATCAGATCTATCGGAAGGCTCAGGGTCTTTGCATACCTTTGAAAGCTCGTCATCGCCGCGTCCATTGTCTGGCGGCTTGTAAGCTGCATATCCTCCTCAAGAATATCCATCATCCTTATGCTTATCATGGATGCGCTTATAAGGAGCGCCACCAACGATACAGCCACGATATAACACACCAATTTTACACTAAAGCTTGTCTTTTTCATCCGTGCCTCCTGCAATCATATATTTTTTGTAACGGTCTTGGTTACTTTTCTATTATGATAACACAATTTGTGTAAAAAGTCTATATTAAAATCCTATCCCAGCGCCACATCCAGCACCATCATAATCACAAAGCCCGCCGCCACGCCAACGGTACTGATATTGGAATGTTCGCCCGACTGCGACTCGGGAATAAGCTCCTCCACCACGACATAAATCATCGCGCCCGCCGCAAAGGCAAGAAAATACGGCAAAAGCGGCACAATCATATTCGCAAGGATAATGGTGATTACCGCGCCAACAGACTCGACAAGCCCCGAAAGCGTCCCGTAGACAAACGCCCTCGTCTTTGTTGCGCCCTCGCTCCTCAGCGGCATGGATATGATTGCGCCCTCGGGGAAATTCTGTATGGCAATCCCCAGCGCCAGCGTCATCGCGCCCGCCATCGTAATCTGCGAGTCGCCCAAAAGCGCTCCGGCGAAGGTCACGCCCACCGCCATTCCCTCGGGAATATTGTGGAGCGTCACCGCAAAGACCAGCATGGTAGTCTTTTTCATTTTTGACCTGATTCCCTCAGGCTCGCTGCTGTCCATGTGAAGATGCGGGATAATGCTGTCCAAAAAAAGCAAAAAAGCCATTCCCAGCAAAAAGCCCGCCGCCGCAGGCAGCCATGCGATTTTCTCCTGCTCTGCCGCCATGTCTATTGAAGGTATCAGCAGCGACCACACCGAAGCCGCTATCATCACTCCTGCCGCAAACCCCAAAAGGAGCTTCTCAAGCTTTC
The DNA here is from genome assembly GCA_021202335.1 of Lachnospiraceae bacterium. Taxonomy (GTDB): domain Bacteria; phylum Bacillota; class Clostridia; order Lachnospirales; family Lachnospiraceae; genus COE1. The sequence goes on along the minus strand of JAJQDE010000047.1, from coordinate 19,126 downwards.
TGTTTAATTGGTTTTTCATAAAAAATACCATAGCCGAGCCCAGCGTTGTGCCTATAAACGGTATCATCAAACCAACCACCAAGCCTATACTCATGCTATCTCTCCCCCTCCCGTTCATTAATATTGTATTCAGCGTTTTGTAAATTGTACCTCTTATTTTTATGTGTTAGTTTGAACTGACCGGATATATTTTATCACACCCCGCCCCTCTTCGCAATCCTCCCGCAAAATAAGGGCAACTTTCCTATACGATAAAAAAGTGCCGCCATAAAGCAACACTTTTTTACGCCTTGCTGATAAAGCTGCCGCCCGTAATCCGTCCGCCGCAGCCTGCGGAGCTGATATCCTCTCCCAATACGCTGTGTACCCCGTTTTTGTTGTACGAATACAGCAAAAAGCCCGAGCACCTGTTTTCGTCAAGAATATCATAAACCGACTGCGCCTCATCCTGATTTTTTGCATAATGCTCAAGCTGATATCGTGCGCTCGCATCCTGCCTTAAAGCCGCCTCGGTCCTTGCCTCCGACTCGTTTCCGTCCTCTTTTGCCGACTTGTAAAAATGACCTCCCGCACTGCCCTCAAGCATTGTCATGTATTCCGACATCTGCCTTGAAAGCTGCTGCTTAGGGTCTGTTGATGTGCTGACGTAATTGTCCTGCCTCGTGCGCAAGTCATACGCACCCCTTTTCCCCGGCATATAGGCGCCAAGGACAGCCTCAATGGATGGCGCTCCGACCGGCTTTCCTTTCATTACCTCGGATTCCCGGACCCCGACAGCATTATCCACCGCCGCCAAACCACCTATACGGGAGAGCCTTTGCCGGGTCAGCTCCCGTCTTTTATTCATTTTTCCACCTCCGTGTGAAACCTTGCCAACCGTCCGCAGAACGATTGTCAATAAGCAAACTCCGTTTTACTTTCTATATATATCGGCAGATATTCATAAAGTTTTTAGGGATTTGGCGAGGCTTTTGAGTGAAAACTCGACGAATTTGCGGCAATTTTCAGTCTACTATTTTTTCTTATTTTATCGGTTTATTATTTGGGCAAGGTATGCTATAATTGACACAAAACATTAAATCCAACCGGAAAAGAAGATAGTATGAAAATAAGCTAAATAGCTTATTTTTCATACGGCTATTTGTGCCGGAGCGTCACAAATAGCTTTGATGGCATTATGTCGCGTAAAACGCTCCAGAATGGAGATTAGTATGTTTACGGAAGAAAAATTAGAGCAGCATTATTCTTCTATTCCCTCTGACGCCTTACATATAATCAGAGATGAATATAAATGGGCACTCGAGGAGTGCGGCGTGCATAACGACGAGCAGCTTCGATATATCGAGAAAGCGCTTGCCCTGCGCGGCGAAAGCCTTTCCGTCCGCCTGAACCGCAAAATTCTGTTTCTATGCAAATGCGGTCAGAGCCGCATCGTGACGACAAATCTTCCCGAGGATCAAATCAAGATGTTCATTTTTGACCAATACAACGTGCAGTGCCCTAAGTGCCGCAAAACCAATCTGTATACCTGGAAATATATGGATTAAAAAAAATAAAGAATGTGCCGTCGGCACATTCTTTATTTTAATCCCCCATTCCTGCTCATTCTAAATTCGCCGTGTGAAAAATTTATTTTTCACACTAATCTCCATTCCGGAGCGTAAGCGACGGGGCGATGAGAAAGCCACGAATGTGATTTCTCATCTGCCATCAGAGCTATTTGTGACGCTCCGGCACAAATAGCCGTATGAAAAATAAGCTATCGGGCTTATTTTTCATACTATCTCTTAATATCGTAATTCATATTCATCAGATTTCTTATTGTCTTGACATCGTCTGTGATATTCGCGTCGCCGTGAATGGTGTGCTTAATTGCGCTGCTTGCCACCGCGAAATTTACCATGTCCATCGGCTTATAATCGTGCATTATCGCGTAAATCAGCCCTGACGCGAAGGCATCCCCACCGCCTACACGGTCAAGAATATTGAAGGTAAACATCTTGCTCTCGAAGGTATGCCCCTCGTACCACATATACGCCTTGAGGCTGTTCTCGCTACCGCTGTGCGCATAGCGTACATGCCTTGCAATGCACTTCAGATTCGGATATCGCTCCACAAAAGCCTTAAATATCTCGTCCTGCTGCTCATAGGTCGGCTGCAGCGGCACATTGTCCTTCCAGTCGCCCTTGCTGTGGTCGTTCTCATCCTTCCACAAATGATACGGCTCAATTCCCATCAGCACGTCCACATACGGCAGGCATTTCGTGCAGAAATCCCTAGCCTCCTCCCATGTCCAAAGCGTGCTTCTGAAATTCCCGTCAAAGCTCACCGTAAGCCCGTGCTCCTTCGCCTTTGTGAGGCAATCGAAAATCAGCTTCCTGCAATTGTCGCCCAGGGCAGGCGTGATGCCGCTTAAATGAATCCAGTTAAATTCCTGCAAAAGCGCGTCCAAATCCACCTTGGAAAAATCATACTCCGTAATCGCGCTGTGCTTCCTGTCGTAAGTTACCTTGCTTGCACGGATACCGTAACCCGTTTCCAAATAATATGTACCCAGCCTGTGCGTCGGCGTTTCCTCCGGCGTGCTCAAAATCATCGGGGTGCAGTGTACGTCATTACTGCGCAGCATACGGACCGCGCTTTTTCCAAGACTGTTGTTTGGAACCACCGAAAAAAACGTGCTGTCCACGCCTAAATTCGCCAATGCCAACGCGATGTTCGCCTCGCTTCCGCCATAGCTTGCCTCAAAGTTATTCGTCATTCTGATTTTTTCATAATTAGGAGGCGTAAGCCGAAGCATGATTTCTCCCACTGCCAAAAACTTCTCATCTGCATTCTCCGCCAACAAAGGATTTCTGTTTTCCATAATTACCGCCCTTCCATATAATAATTCATGCCTTACCGACCGGCAGACGCCCTGCTACATGGCGATTTTGGTACTTCAGTACCATATACGCAGGCTGCCCCCTGTGATAATTTAATGGTAACGTTTCTGTTAAAAAGTATCTTTTTCTTTCATTTATACATCGGCGGCTGCTTTCCTGTTCTTCGTATCCACATCTGTTATAACATCCGTTATACATACACGGGAAAGCAGCGCTATTATAGGAAACGGCTTTAGTCGTTTTTCTTACTCTTAGCCGCAGCCTTCGGTTTTTTCGTCTGTTCCGGTTTTTCCGTTTCAGGGAATATGTCATTCATATTCAAATCCGCATAGCAGAGCGAGCAGTGGCCGTTTATCGCGGCGCCGTTGCTCACCTGTATCGATTTCGCCTTGATATCACTGTCAAGAATTGCTTTGTCGCCAACCGTCACACAGCCCTTCACGTCAAGCTTTCCCTGAATGGCGCCGTCTATTACCATACTGTCTGCGCTGACATCTCCGAAAATAACCGTGTTTTCACTTATTGCCGCGCCCTGAACACACTCGATTTTTCCCTGAATAAAGGAATCCTTTGTGTAAAGGTCGTTTGCCTTAATGTTACCTGTTACATTGCCGCAGATATTAACACGGTCGTTGGAATTGATGTTTCCGTTTATCTCGCCATACATCTCCAGCTTACCGGTAATATCAATATCTCCGTTTATGACCGTTCCTTTCGGAATAATCGCAATGTCCCTGCCGGCTGCTTCTCCAAAATTATTCATTATAATTCTCCCCTTTATTTTTTATTGTCTGTTTTTTCAAGCTGAAACACCTTCATGCAGTTATCCAAATCCTTTGACGTCCCGATAATCTTATCGACGCCCGCACCGCACTCTGCCACAAGGCTTCCAAGCTCCTGCATTGCCGCCGAGGTTTCCTGCGTGCTTGCCGCATTCTCCTCCGCGATGGCTGCAAGCCCCTCAACAGAGCCGAGCACATTCTCCTTCAGACCGTTTAACGTGCCGACCTCCGCCCTGATGTTCTCAACAGCTCTGCCGACCTCGCCTATCTCCGAATTCAGGCTGCCAAACACGGCTTTTGTGCGGTTCAGCCCGTCGCTCTGCCTGTCGATTACCTCAGTGGCTTTACGCATCGTATCGACCGTCGTGTTGGAGTTTCTGATAAGCATTTCGATAATCGCCGTAATCTGACTTGCCGACTCCGCCGACTGCTCCGCAAGCTTCCTTATCTCATCGGCAACCACCGCAAAGCCCTTTCCGTGCTCCCCGGCGCGCGCCGCCTCAATGCTGGCATTGAGCGAGAGAAGATTAGTCTGCTCTGCGATATCCGTAATCACATCCGCCGCCGACTGGATATCCTGCGCCGACTTGTTGGTGATGTTTGTCTGCTCATATATCACGTCAAACGCGTCCTTCGTGTCGGAGCTTATGCGGATAAGCTCCGTAAGCGTGCTGTCCACGCTTGCATTGTACTCTCTCATCTTTCCCGCGTTTCCGACAAGCGCGTCAACATTGTTCGCCGTATTGTCTATGGCATTGCCCATCCTCTGAACCTCGCCGCCCACGTCGGAGGTATTCTGCGCCTGGTCTGTTGAGCTTTTTGCCATTTCCTCGACCGCATGGTCGACATTGCTGATATTCCCGGTCATCTTCCCAAAGGACTCCGAAAAATCCGTGGATATGCCGTCAAACTGACCGGTAGCGCCCTTTATGTTCAGCACTATTCCCGTCAGGCTCTTCACCAGCTTATCTACTCCGATTGCGATATCGCCGACCTCGTCCGCGCGCGCCATAAGCTTTTTGCTCACGCTGACATTCAGCTCGCCGTCCGCCACACGGTTAAGTATTGCCGCAACCTCGCTTATTCCTTGGGCAATCAGCCGCGCCACCGCGATAACGACTATCAGAGCCAGCACAAAAATGATAATCAGCGCTGACAGGCTCGAGAGGATTTTTGGAATATAGATATCGTCCACCGTGCTCTTTGCCAGTCCCACAAATGTCATACCGATAATTTCCGAATTGTCATACTGGTAAAGGGGACAGTACATCCCGTAATACGACACGCCGCCAAGCTCCGTGTCATCCGTATAATAGTCCTGCCCCTGCAATGCCACCAGATTATAGATATCCGCATCTGCAGTCGTTTCGGTCAGGCGGTTCCCGGCCACATCCGTAAGGCTTGTCGCCACGCAGACATCTCCGTAATAAACAGCCACCTGAAGGTCTACCTCATTGCTGAAGCTGTCAAAAAACTCAGTGTCATCGCTGACATTAATCCTGCCCTTATAGAACCTGCCGTTTGTATACATATATTTGCCTGTCGCAATGTTTCCCACAGACACCTCAAAAGCATACTGCGCCGCGTTCAGCTCGTGCCGGACCATTGTTTCCGCGATGCTTTCGCTCGCATCCTTTATACCGTTTGCCGCAACCGCAAACATAAGTATCATTGGTACCGCCGCCATAATCAAAAGAATCGGCATTAGCTTTAGTCCTTTTCTTTTCATAACCTACCGCCTTTCTTCCGCTCGTGATTTTTCCGCCAATATTTTTACATCATTTTTATGCTAACATATTTTATGAACTTTTACAACAATTTTAATCCATGTTAAAGCCGGTCGCCGGCCGCGGAAAAGCCCTTATTTTTATGTTGATACTTTTGTGCAATTGTGATAATATAAGATTGAATTTTGATAAATTTATATAATGTAGTAGCAATGCCGATATTCGGGCATTTTCAGACCGATGGATTTGTACGGAAGGGGAGTTTGCCTATGCTTATTAATAAGAAAAACAAAACAGTAACCGATAACGACAAACAGCTTATGATGCAGGCCTTTGATAAGCTCATTGAAGGCGATTTCAGCCCCATTGACACGGCTCCCTTCACTGACGCGGAATACGCCGAAAAATTCAACAGGGTTATCCACACCTTTCTAAATGCGAACAACAATTTTGTGATGCGCTTAAACGAGTCCATGCTGTCCATCGGCGACAACACGATTGTAAAGAGGATGCTCGACCAGGTGACTGCGCAGAACGTGTCCATACAGAATATGAGCGATTCCAGCCGCAACCTTCAGGAATCCTTGAGCAAAATTTCCGACGAGGCGGAGCATATAAAGGAAACGGCTCATGCCGCCGTCGAGATATCGCAGACAAGCATTGAGCACATGAATGAAACCATCAATGCCGTTGAAAGCTCCGTGGCGGAGGTCAACAGCATCAATGATAAGGCAGCATTCTTCCACGACAAGGTAATGGAAATAAGCAGCATTATCGACATGATAAAGAAGATTTCAAACCAAAGCAGCATGCTTGCCCTGAATGCTTCCATTGAGGCTGCCAGGGCGGGCGAGTCCGGAAAAGGCTTTGCAGTAGTCGCAAATCAAATGACGGCGCTTTCCAAGAATACATCGCAGTCCGCAGAAACCATCGTGCAGTACGTGGGCGAGCTGCGCAGCAGCATTGACGACCTGATATCGCTTGTCGACAGCACGACGGCGCACCTCGGCGAGGGCAATGAAATGATGCAGCAGTCCGTGAAGGATTTCAACACCATGACCGAGCAGATGGGCTTAATCAACGAAAGCATCAACAATATTTACGGCTCTGTCAATACTCAGACGGAGGCGACAGACCTTTTCGTGAAGTCGATGGGCGGCATTGTGGACAGCTATGCGTCGCTCGGCGAGGACTGCATGAACACCGGCAAGCACATGCACAAGATAAACCGCTATATCGACACGACCAGGAGCGATATGGCGCGCGGCTTCTCGCAGCTTACCACGCAGGACTGGCTGCGCGTGTTCCAGATTGACCATTTAATCTTTACATGGCGTGTTTACAGCAATCTGGTCCACTTCGAGCATTTAAAGATTACCCAGCTTAACAACCCTAAGGGCTGCAAGCTCGGCAAATGGATTACCGCTCAAACGGATACCCGCATCACTGACAGCCACGAGTTTAAGGACGTGGTAAAATATCACGATGATATACATAAATATGGCTGTGAATCCTGGTATGCGGCGGAGGACGACAACACCCCGCTTGCAATGGAAAACTTCAACAAGGCGCTTGAAAGCTACAAGCTATTCAGCGATGCGATGGACAGATTTAAGAAGCATATGCGCACTATCGGCTACGCGGAGGCGACTGAAATAGTAGTTTTTAATCCGTAATGAAAAAATACATCGAAAAAAGAATGTGCTAACGGCACATTCTTTTTTAAAATCTACCCATCACCTTGATGTATGGCTCCTTTTTATCCCGCGCAAGCTCTAAGCCCTCTGCGAACCTGTCAAACTCCAGCCGATGCGTAATAAGCCGCTCCGGGTGTATACGTCCCTCCCGCAGGCGTTTCAGTACATAGTGCCAATCGTCCGTTTCCTCATTCGTAAAAGAAGAATTCCATGTTCCCACCAAAGTAAGCTGGTTTCTTAAAATCTTCCAATAAACCTGTTTCTCTAACGCCATATCCGAAGCCGGATTTCCCATGAGCAGCACGCTTCCACCCGGTGCGACTGCGCGGATTCCCAATGACACGACCTCCTGTTTTCCTACGCAGTCAAAGAATACGTCTACGCCCTTTCCTCCGGTTCCTGCCAATAACCATTCTCCGACATCCGCTCCCTTTTCAAATAAGCAGCGCTCTTCCTCCGCGCCCATGGTAAGGGCGGCTTGTTTCTGTACCTCCTTGTTGCCGATTACATAGATATTCCGGACGCCGCGCTCCTTTAAAAACATCAGAAGCAGCAGCCCGATTGTCCCCTGCCCGCAAACGGCAACCGTTGTTTGGGGAGTGACTGAAACCCTGCGCATAGCGTGTACCGCTACCGCCATAGGCTCCAGCATCGCAGCCTGCTCAAAGGTAACGTTGTCCGGCAGCAGAAGCAGATTCTCCGCCGGAACACGCGCATACTCGGCAAAGCCGCCGTCTGTACGCGAGCCAAGATAGCTGTAGCTGCGACACAGCTCATATTGCCGGTTTTTGCACGGCTCGCATTTCCCGCAGGGAATCAGCGGAAATACCCCCACGCGTTTTCCCAACAGGGACTCTGCGACATTTTCTCCAATCTCCTCCACAACTCCCGAAAATTCATGTCCGGGAATCAGCGGAAATGAATAGGTTCCGGTCTGATAAATCCGCGGAATATCAGAGCCGCAAACGCCCGCCGCCATGACCTTCAAAAGTACCGTATCCTTTGTTAAGCGCGGCTTTTGGGACTCCTCATAGCGCAAATCACCAATCCCATGCAATACATATGCTTTCATATCTCGCCTCCAAGTTGCTCATTCCCCTGTTTTCTCTGTTTTAACAGTTGTTCAAACCGCTCCAAATCTGCTTTCGTGGTAATTTTAAAATTTGTTTCCTCTCCGGCAATATAGACGACATCCATTCCTGCCATCATTGCCGGTTCGGCAGAACCGTTGATTTTCAATATTTGATCCGGCATAAGCTCCTGATTTGCCTGATAATATTTCCCAAAGGCAAAAGCCTCCGGCGCCTGACCCGCTATGACACGGCTTCTGTCCAGCAAAGACACAATCCGCCCTTCCTTACCCAGATAGACGGTATCCTTCATGGGCAGCGCCGGCATCACGCCTTCATGCTCCTTCAGCATGTCAAGGCACTCCGAAATCATCGCATTGCTCACAAGCGGTCTTGCCGAGTCATGAATGACCACGTTATCCCTATCCTCCGCATAGCTTCGGATATCCTTAAGTCCATTCCAAACAGAAAGCTGTCGGTTTTCCCCCGGCTTAGAAAAGCCCGCAAGCTTATCCTGCCATTCCATATCATTTTCCGGAAAGCACGATATAATCCGCCCATGCCATTTCTTCTCGGCAACAATCTGAAGCTTATCAATCCGGTCATGCCGCACAAACCGCTCCAGACAATATGCTATGACAGGCTTTCCCATCACCTCTATGTATTGCTTCGGCAGGCTCATTCCCATTCGGGTACCTGTTCCGCCGGCTAAAATAATCGCTATATTCACTCTTTTCCTGCCTCATATCAGAATTGTAACTCTCGTATATTCTTTAAAGTTTCACCATATGACTTCTCTTTGCCGAACAGCAGCGTCGTGCCAAGTACAAAGCCGTCTATCCCTTTGGGCGCAAACTCCAAAATCTTTTCCTCGCTGCATGCTCCGTCCCAGTACAGCTCTAAATCCATCTCTTCTTTAATCGCCAGCAGTTTTGTTATTTTCTTACTGACATACGGCATATACATCTGTCCGGCATTGCCCGGATTCACTGTCATCACCAATACACGCTTTACAATCCGAAGCATTTCCGTAACGTACTCCACGCTTGTCCCGGGATTAATGGCAATCCCCGGCACCATACCCGCGTTGATAATCTTCTGTATCGTCGTCGAGGCATGATATTCCGCTTCCGGATGAATATAAATCGTATCGCCCTTGCGCAATGTCTGTGTAAAAAGCTCTATCGTATTATTCGGATGCTCTACCATCAAATGTACATCCAACGGTTTCGCCGTTGCAGACGCTATATAGCGCAGGTCATTGAGCGACATCGCATAATTCGGCACAAAGCGCCCGTCCATGATATCAATATGAAACGAGTCGATTCCCCCCGCTTCCAGCTCTTCCACTTCTTTTTTTAAGTTCCCGTAATTTGCGCACATCATCGACGCGGTTAATTTAAAGTTCATGATTTTATTTCTCCCTTGCAATCTCAGGTATGTCAAACAGATTCCTGTCCAAATTTACCGCAACCGCCATATCAAGTCCGGAAGGTTTTCTGTCGTTAATCAGTATTCTTTCCCCCAGCGGCATTCCAAACAGGATTTCATCATATCTTATCCCATTTTCTTTCAAAAAGCATAGTGTCTTCTCCCTGTATTCTTCTGTTCGTGATGTCAAAATCACTATCCTATCCTCACCGGGCAGCCCGTCCAGATATTCTCTCGCTCCGGTCAGCACAGTGTCCTTTCCCTCCAGTTTATAACCATTATGCTTTAACAGGGTTCCGTCCAAGTCAAAAATCCATGTCTTTGGAAGTGTGGACAAAATCAATGTGTTTTCCATATAAAGCCATCCTTTACAACGATATTTTCCCAGCCTTCTATAGCATACATATCTATTGCTTTCCATTTAGTATCGCAATAATTGTAGTCCGGATAAAGAGCAATTTTTACACAGTCTGCATATCGCAGGACATCGCAAAGACCGCTGCGTATCCCAATAAATGTACCCGCATATTCTACAAGCGGCCGGATTTCTGCAAGTTTGGGGCTGATCGGAAAAGTTCCCTCAAGCGGTTCTTCATCTCCAACCACATTTGTGAAACACCGAAAGCCTCGATTAACGTAACTATCCACAATCTGTTTCCAAACATTATCTGAAAGCGCCGTCACCGATTTTGCATAAGGTGACAAAATAACAGATTTTCCTCTTTGCACTTGATTCAAATTTCCGGGTAATTTCCAATACATCGGGCGATATGGCTCCGTTTCCTTTGGCAGACCAAACACACCGCAGCAGTATATCTGTTCCAATGGAATTTTTTTTATATACAATGCCTTATGTAAGTCGATTGCATACGGTCTGTCCTGATGCGGAATAAAGGACGCCTGATCCTTCGTATACAAAACCGCCTGTATTATTTCATCCATATCCTCTTGAGGCAAAGATACCGCTTCATATTCGCCAAACAAACGTACTACCTGTGCGCACGCTTCTCCTATTACACCTATCAGACAATGAGATATTCCTTTTTGTCTGATAAAATATGGCAGGTAAGACATCATAAAACAAATATCGCCAAGCGCAGCAAACGGGCAAAAAAAATAAAATTCCGCCTTATATTTTTCTTTTAAAGCTGCAAGTTTCGTCATCCCTCTATTCAATCGTTCGTATTTCCGATTAATTGTACCACTAGAAAGCGAATATTCAGCAAAGCTGTCATAGGAAGCCATCTTATATATTTTGCCCGTATATCCCAAATTTTTAAGCTGCCTTGCCATAGCTTCATAAGCCCGTGCGGCAATGCACACCACCGTTTCCTGTGTTTCCTCTAATATCCGTGCCGGCTCTTCTATTGAAATATTTCCATATCTTTTTCCTTGTTTTTCCGCATTATTATCAAGAATAGCTTCTACCTGAAGTCCTCGACTTAACAATAAATCCGTCAGTTCTTCCGTCGCATTACAGTGACCAAACAAATAGATTTTTTTATTCTCAAAAGAGTTCTCTTCTATACATGCATTCAGCCTTCCCAGCATTTCTTCATAATACTTCTTTTCCATCATTTTTTCCTTTTTATGCACTATCTCATATTGTATATAACCGCCGCAGCCACTGACTGTTTATCCAATATTCCCTGTCGAACATAATTCATCATTCCCGGACATACAGAATTTTCGGAAAGTACAATTACTTTATCCGAAAACTCATATAAGTAGTAAATATCCATGAGTTCATCCATCTCAACCGGTGAAATCAGCGATACAAAAGGATATCCGCCGCATTCATCCGCATAATCCGCACAAGTCCGTATTTCTATCTTTTCCTGTTTACCACTTACAGCCTTACATACCTCACGGAAAAGCTCAGCATCATTTAACCGGAAAAGAATAACTTTACAGCCATCATTTAATTTTTGTTCCAGCTCACATATGAGCGGCGTCTTATCCACATTGACCCGCATATAACGAATTTCTCCATTCCATTTTACGCAAATATCTCATCAATCATTCTCAACGTATCTTCTGTCCAAACGAGCTCTTCTACATCCTCTCTCAGTCCCATTTTTTTCAGACTGAAAAAATCCATCTTCGCAGCATTATAATTGTTATCATAAAAGACAACCATCTTACACTTAGCCTGCGATACCACGTCACACAAACCGCTGCGAAATGCAATGAAACCTCCGGCATATTCCAAAAAACCAATTGCCCTGTCATATGCAAAAAATACAGGAACCGTACCGGGAATCACAGGTTCTTTCTCGCCTGACGAATTTGTGCATACGGTATATCCCTTCTTTTTTAATGTATCTGCAATACTCTTCCAATCATCTACGGTCATATCCGGAACAAATGAACCCGCATACGGCGCAAGAACCACTGTCCTTCCTTTTTTTAACTCCTTTTCCTCAAATATTTTTTCTATCCATTCATAATCATAAACGGGCTTAAAATGTCTGATTGGCATCATTCTCTCATTTTCAAACACATCAAATTGAAAACATTCTGCAAAAGGTATTTCCCTTTTTCTTTCCGAACGCATAAACCTTTTAACTCTCCAATTCCAGTATAAAAGAGGCTTAATGTTCATCCTGTCACCCAAAAAGGACCACGCATGCAGCAGCTGCTGCATTTTAGCAGAATCCAACACTTCAATATTCATCACATAAAATAAATCAGCAACCCGTTTGCAATTACCCCCGATAACGACAAAAATATATTTTTCTATATTCTGTTTTGCCAAGTAATCTTCAAGCAGAGCACAAGCCATGTAAATATCACCGGTTCCGGGATACGGGCATAAAAACATCTTATCAAACGCCGCATATTTACTGCATATCTCAAGATACAATTGATATCCTTCAATCACATTTCTCTTTGCTTTTTCAAACTCAAGCTCTATATTTACATCCAAAATACTGCATTCATCCACAAGAATATTTAATATATTCTTTTCTGAATATCCATATTCCTTTACCTGCCCAATCATTTCCTGATAAAATTTGGAACAGATAATAATCAAATTTTTATCATTATATGGCAGCAATCCTTCTTTCGGAAGCGCCACAGGAATTCCCATGCTCTCCTTTCCCTTTGCACTGGAATTATCTATAATAAGCCCGACCCTTACCCCACAATTTTCCACAGCACTTTTAATATCCTTTGCATAAGGAGTACAACCAAAAATAATGACACGATAATTCTGACCGTTTTGGGAAAAATATTCTTTTATCGAAGATTTCATGTATGTCACTTCATAATCTGATGCTCTCATTGCCCTACCTTTTCAAAAAAAGTGTTAATTACATAGTCTTCTGCCGTAATCCCATTCTTACCCAATATTCCGACAGAAGCAAAGGGAAGCTCCGGTATCACCGCAACAATATTTTTTTCAAATTGAATTAGCTTGTACAAGGCAACCAACTGCAACAGCTGCGTTTCCGGCAATTCAATATCTGTCACATACGGCATATCAACCTCAAAATATGCCGCATTTTTCCTATATACAACAAACGCATGCCTGATATATTTGTTTTTAATATAAACCGGAATATACTGTATTGCCGCCCTGTTCATCTCATCACAATCCGTCGGCAATAATAAAAGCAAATCGCCATTTTGATAACCATACTTAGCCTTTATTTCCAGCCAAAGGCTTTTCCCTTGCTCTGCCGGAATAAAAGAATCCATAATTTCATCCATAATGATATCCATTCCTTTTTAAAACAAACTTGAAAAATCAACCCTGGGAAACACTTCAAGGATTCCTCCCCTGGTTGCATTATAAATTCCTATCCCTTTCTTTTTTGCCAATTTCAAGATATATTCGCAGCTTTCCATCACGGCATCTGTATAAAATGCACTATATACCTTTTCGTTTTTTCTTCCAATCCTATCCTTATCTCCGTAAAAATGATTTCCGGAATCGCTAAATGTATTCGTATAACTCATATCCGCTCCTATCAGAACTATTTCAGAGAAGCCCATATATATCGCCAAATACAAACAAGCAATTATCACGGAATATCCGCACGTATATCCCTGTGAAAACTCTTCCCCTCCACATATCCTTCTGTTTCTATCAGAAAACGAAACGTGATACTTAAACCGATTTTCCCGTATATCCGCATCCCAATCATAGGTATCTGCCAGGAACTTGACAGCATCTACTTTTCCCCCTATTTCCGAGGCATAATATTTAAATAAATTAACATCTTCGCCAACATAATAATCCGGTCTCCAATCCGTTTGATCAAACGCATAAAAAATCTTATTCATACTGATGCACATTTCCCTATGAGATTGGAGCATTTCTAAATCCTCTATCTTAATGCTCGGACCGGTTGCGACAATAAAACAGCGCTGATTTTTATGTTTATTTTTAAACCGGCAAATCTCTGCATTTATAAATCTTTGCGGAAAAAATTCTCCCGGGAAAAATAGTTCTTTCCATTTCCCGGATATAATCTTGTCTGTTATAGCTTCGTCCTTGTTGCCGGATACAACCAAAACTTCCGTATTCTTTCCCTCCTGCAGACAATCCATATCCATTACACGTATCCCTTCCTGTTCATAGATCAATCTGCGGAAACCGGCATCACATTTTCTTTCGCTGATAAGGGAAAAATCACATCCAATTCGTTTTAGTATACGCGCTACAAGTATGCCATATAAGGACAAGCCAATTACATATATCTTCTTATCTGTGTACGCTTGCATCTTTCTTCCGATATTTTCCAATATATCCGGCTCATATCTCTCTACTATTTCCCATGGACATTCATTAGAACGAAAAAAATGGAAAATATTATTCTGACGCAAAAGTGCAAGAATTGCTTCATCATCAGCCGGAGAAACAATGAGTATATCCTCCGCATATTTTTCACAATACTCTCGAAAACCAATGACAGGCTTCCCCAAATATGCCGTTCCTATTTTGCTTTGGTCAGATTCGATAAACGCTTTGACATCATCCCGCACATATTCATACAAACTGCTTCCCCGTCTTCCGGTTCCCCAAATTATATATCCCATTATTTTCTCCAAACCGCATCAAAACTTTTTCTTTCAAATACTTCTAATTTCCCTCCTCTGGTGGCATTTATGATTTGTATGCCGCGGGATTCTGCAATTTCCTTCGCTTTCCTGTAAGCAATTATTTGCTTTTTCGCATGAAATTGCTGGGCACGAATTTCTTTATAACTGTTACGATATCCTTCAAAGTGATTTGACTTATCATAAACGTCGGCAGTATAGTCAAAATCAATACCTAACAGATATATTTCCTTAAAGCCCATATACACCGCCAACTGCATACAGATATACGTTACCGTTTCGCCATTGTAAACACATCGTTCCGCATTTTGAGAAAACCGAACATTTTTATCGTTATATTCTCCTCTTATACGATTGATTTTTATTGATGTACTCGCTCCGTCCTGCGTCCAGTATACCTTTGGTTTTTCGGGGATAAACTTACATTTCATTGGGAGCTTTGCAAGCTCTTGTGCCAAATCTTCTATCATACAAGTATCAACTGCCACATAATAATCCGGCCGCCATTTCGTTTTGGGAAAAATCTGATAAATCATGTTTACGGTGAAGCATTTTTCCTTGTGATACGCAAGCGTATTCAAATCGTTTACCGTTACGCTTGGGCCTGTCCCGACAATAAAGCACCTTTCGCCCTGATGCAGATTTTTCAATTTCAAAATTTCCTCATTATAAAAGACCATGCTTTCTTCCAAATAGTCATATATGCTTAATACATTTGCACTTCCTCCGTCCTTATCCTTCAAAGGACTGTCCGTCAAATTTAAAATCATATCAACATTATTTATCATCTGAGCGAATGGCTTAAATCGGTACGCTCCATGCAGACAATTCTTCACTTCTTTCGGTATCTCATCCTGATCCACTACATATACGTCAACTTGCTTTTTCTTCAAAAAATCATACAGGTACAAAGTAAACCAGCCAAATCCATATAAGGCGCAGGAAGCAAAATCATGCCGCAGATTATATTCTTCGGAAAGCTCTTCCTGCGTTTCTCTCCAATCAATGACCCAAGGACATTTACTAAACAACAGATAATTTTTCATTCCCTTACTTTCCAAAGAGCTTATAATTTCTTCCTGACTATAAATCGGCGTAATCAGAATAATATGCTCCCTATCGCATGCATCAACTGCTTTGATTTCTTTCCCGCAATAAAATGTACCGACCTTGCTGCTGTCCGTATCTACAAAAAAAGCTACCCGCTCCCCGCCCAAAATATGCAGTGCGCGTTTCCCACGCCCCCCGGCTCCCCATATTATATATTCCATGCCTTTCTCCTCATGAAAACCAATTTCGGCTCCGATAATTTTCCAACGCCTTTTGCATATCGCAATCCCTCAACTCATGCAAAGTTCCTGCTTCATTTCCAACAATCTTTCGTTTGCCGTATACAGAAAATCAAATTCTATCTCTGCATGCTTTTTCTTTTACTCTTTCATGGCAGCCCTAAGATTTTCATATACGTTTACAGAGTAAACAGAAGCGTTTACCGTTCCTCCATAATTGCGATTGCTAAACTCTACTCCGCAAAGCGCAATCTTGGAAAATCCCATATATACAGCTATCTGTAATGCGCTAAACAACACGGACTGGGCGTCGCAAATATAATTGCATCCGCAGTCCGTAAGCATTTCGTCCGTTCTCTTATCATATGTATTGGGAGCCAATTCATATCGGACAATTCTGTTTTTCACATTTTCATATGCTGTATTTTCATCGCCCAGCCCAATGCAATGCACATACCTATTTGTAATAATACCGTAAAATTTAATGCAGTCATACGCATTATAATCCTCTAACACCCACGACTGATTCGCGGGAGCTTCCTGCATAAACAGCATATCAAAATGTATATTTGGATAGAACACTGCTTTATTCAATGCAATATAAATCGTATCTTCTTCCTGTATTTTCAGGTAATCCAACGACTGTCCTGCGCCGCATATCACGCATTTTCTGCCACGGTATTTATTTTTCCATTCACTCAAAAATTTCGAATTAACCTTTGACTGGTCATTCCGATACATCCCCTGCCGATACAAAAGATTTTTTACCGCTTTCGCATACCTTTCCGCAAACACGGAATTCCCAAAATATGCAGAAAACGCCAGCCTGTTTTTGTATGATAGTTCTTCTAAATTTAATGCCAAAACTTCCTCTGCCGCTTTGCCATAGTCCTCCCCTACAATCACGATGTTATCAAGCACGTTAAATTCCTTATTTGCGGTACAATCCGATAAAATGACAATTTTTCTATGATACATTGCTTCCAATACTGCCAAATCAAATATGGATTTCCTATGCAGCATGATAAAATATTTGCTTCGGTCAAGCAGTGTCAGCAATTCGTCATGCGGGATTCTGTGCGATATCAGGTAATGTTTAATGCCATAGCGATTGCACTTTTCTTCAGCCGCCGTTTGAATCTGCCCATTTACGCCATTACCAACTGCAATCCACATGATTTTCCTTTTACTTTTTTCCTGATACTCCTTTAAAAATTCCGGCACAAGGTCAATGCCTTTATCTGCATTAAAATCTCCCACACTGATAAATACTTCTTCCTCTTCATGAAAAGAAATACCCAACTTATGAAATAGCGCAGTATCATCCAAAAAGGTTTTCTTTTCCATAATGGTATTATATAGCGGTTCGTCTGAAAGAATGCCGCGTTCCTCGTCATTCAACTGCCAATGAACTGTTTTTAAAAATTCTTCTTTCGCCCCATTAGATGGAAAATACATTTTCACGGCATGGTCAATGACTGTTTTTTCAATCCGGGTGATAAGCTCGGCTTCTTCATCAGAATATGCCGCGCCCGCCGATTCTATTTCCGCTAAAATACTGCCTTGCTGATGATATACAAGAATATACCTTAACCCCAGCAAATACGCCCCATAGGCGCATCCTAAATCATGGCATACCAATACAGGATGCTCCTGCCTGTCGATACTCGCTGCAATTTCCTTATGTGAAGCAATAAATCCGGCGCTTGTGATTACCCTTTCCCCTTTAGCTGTAAACGAAGAGAGTTCCTTCTCCACAGTTTCCAGAACGACATCATCAGCCGTGCGATAAATGTATTGTACTCTGATTGCTTTTACCCGATTTCCCATAAGCTCCTGCTGCATATGGAGCACGCCGCCTGGTCCCCCTGTTGCGCCCTTTTTTTCATCGTATTCACGATACGCACAACAAAAAATCCTCTTACATTCCGCTGTTTCTGTCCTACCTTCACTTTGCGCAATTGCATATTTTTCTATTAGCCATTCAGGCATTCCTATCCGCATATCATTCATCCTCGTTTCGTTTTCATTTTGACCATTTCATTCAGCAAGTATCAGTTTTATAAATCCTCGTAAACCTAATCTGCTTTCATCCGGTTTTTCATTGTGACCTTCACTCCGCCTTTTTATCCAATATTTTTCAATATTTTCAGGCGGAGCATACGGATATTGCTCTAATTGACCCGTTTCCATATCATATAAATCAAAGCTCTCGCCATTATATGAATAACATCCTGCAATATAATTCTCATCCCATTCCCAACAGTTAAAATATCTATAATTCTTTGCCTTAGAATCAATCCACACGCTCTCTGCTTTTCCGGTTAGTCTGTTAATTTTAACAATCATGTTTGTTTCATATGGAAACAGATAAACAAAATCTTTCTTTATAAATAAACTGTAAAACGCGTATTTCGTATAATAAAATTCCTTGATATCGCTTATCATATATTTTTTATTGATAGTCCGTTTTTTCATGTTTATTTCATATATAGCCCTCGCATCTGTCGGGACAACAAATAATTGTTCTCCACAATGTTTTATAATTACTGCCCCCTCCTCATTGATTGGCAGTTCCTTTAATTCAAACATATCACTTTCGACATCAAACACGACCAACATTCTGCTATCACGAGAAGGAATAAGCAGCTTGTTGCCAATCCGCTCAATATTTTTCCACATTTCAAATGTAATTCCGAGTTCAAAAATCTGCTGTTCAAAGTTCTGAAGATTAATTTTTATTATAATAGGCAAATTCTGACCTATTAAATACAAAAAATCATGAAACACATACGCCGCAACAATCTTATGATTTGCTCTTTTCCAGTCATTTCTGCCCCACCGGATTTTTTTAAATTCCACTTTATCCTGCAATGTATCATAAATCGCAAGTTCTTCCGCTTTCTCCGCGCATGGATAAGCATAAATACAATCACCTGCTTTTATAATTCCATAATATAAAAAAAATGTATCTTCTCTTCCATTCCCAAAATCGGCTACATATCTTATTTTTTTTGTATTTTTATTCATAACACATAGTATCGATAAATCCGGCGCAAACAGCCATACTTTATCCTCTTCCACAACAGCGCTTGTATATCGTATGGCCAGGTGGAGAATAATAAAAAAATTGATTCGATCGGGGTCGGGGGGGGGGCGGGGGCTCGGGCGGGGG
>JAJQDE010000063.1 GCA_021202335.1 Lachnospiraceae bacterium | reverse complement strand
TCTTTTCTGAATTTTCAGGGCTGCATTACTGTTTATTTGTCAAAGTTCATTCTTTATTTATTTCAGCCAAAGTCTGTAAATGGCAGAAATAAAAACGGAGAGGGTGGGATTCGAACCCACGCGCCCTTGCGGACAAACGGTTTTCAAGACCGCCTCGTTATGACCACTTCGATACCTCTCCATACGCTGTATTCAGTTTGCCGCTCGACTCGTAACTCGCAGCGACAATATTTATTATATGCATGTGGGCTTTATTTGTCAACAACTTTTTCAATATTTTTCTAATTTTTTTTCTGACTATCAATCCCCAGCAATATCTCTGCCAGTTTTAAATCCTCCTGCGTGGTAATTTTAATATTTTTGTATGTTCCCTCCACAAGCTTTACGGGTACATCAGCAAATCGCTCAACCACCATCGCATCATCCGTTATCGAAACATTTGCGGCTTTCAGCATTGCTTCCTCCGAAATCAGCTTTTTATATGCCCCTGTTATCAGCTCCCTTTCAAACACCTGCGGAGTCTGTATCTGCCATACAAGCGAACGTTCAGGCGTCGCCTGCACATATCCGGCCGCATCGGCAAGCTTTATGGTGTCCTTGACAGGCATTCCCACAGCACATGCCGAGTTCTGCCGCACTGCAATAAGCGCTCTTTCTATAATATCGGCATCGACAAGAGGGCGGGCGCCGTCATGAATGAATACATAATCGCACTCACGATTTATGGCCGAAAGCCCTCTCGCAACCGAATGATAGCGCTCCTCTCCGCCTGCCACCACTGTCCGCACCTTATGTATTCCATATTTTTCAACTATTTCCCTTTGGCAGAAGTCAATCTCGTTTTCCCCGGTGACAAGCACGATATCGCTGACTGAGCTCTCCTCAAACGCTTTTAAGGAATAATACAGCACCGGCTTGTCGCCTATAAGTAAATACTGCTTCTGCACGGAGCTGTTCATTCTCTTTCCCCGCCCTGCCGCCAGCACAATGGCGGTTGTCTTTAATTTCTTCATTTAAGCCTCTTTCCCGGCGTTTTATCTCTCACCCAGCCTCAAATTGGGAACAGCATTTAAATCATAACCGCTCCTTACGCCTCTTATATATTCATAATATCCTGCCGCACCTATCATTGCCGCATTATCCGTACACAAAACAGGCGCCGGATAGTAAAATTCTATTTCTCTCTTTGCACATTCCTCTTTCATCGCGGCGCGCAGCGACGAGTTTGACGCCACTCCGCCGGCTATGGCAAACCTTTTTAAGCCGTACTCCTTCACGGCCTGAAGCGAATGTTCCACCAGCACGTCTATGACTGCCTTTTGGAAGGACGCAGCCACATCAGCCTTATTTATCTCAAGCCCTTTCATTTCACATGAGTTAAGATAGTTTAAAACCGCTGATTTTAAACCGCTAAAGCTGAAATCATAGCCTGAACCGCCTACCTTTGCGCGCGGAAAGCTTATTGCCTCCGGATTCCCTTCCTTTGACAGCTTATCTATCTTAGGACCGCCGGGGTAGCCCAGACCTATTGCACGCGCGACTTTGTCAAACGCCTCCCCTGCCGCGTCATCTCTTGTATATCCTAATATTTCATAGACACCGTAATCCTTTACCACAACGAGATGTGTATGCCCTCCCGACACCACAAGGCATACAAAGGGCGGCTCCAAATCCTTATTTTCAATATAGTTGGCGCTTATATGACCTTCTATATGATGGACTCCTATCAGCGGCTTTCCTGACGCAAAGCTTATCGCCTTTGCCGCCGAAACGCCGACCAAAAGCGCGCCCACAAGCCCGGGGCCGTATGTCACTGCAATCGCCGTTATGTCTTTCAAGGTCACGTCCGCCTTTTCCAAAGCCTCACCGATAACCTGATTAATCTTTTCGATATGCTTTCTTGACGCTATTTCAGGCACCACGCCGCCATAGAGCGTGTGCAGCTCAATTTGCGAGGAGATAATATTGGATAATACCTCCCTTCCGTTTTTTACGACTGACGCCGCCGTTTCGTCACAGGAGCTTTCGATTGCAAGTATCAGTATGTCCTCTTTCACACTCATGTTTTTCAGCCTTTCCAATCGTTAATCGCAGGAATTATTCTGTCACAGGCTCAAAGCCAAGTATTTTCCAATGCCCTGAACCGGTTTCTTTTCGTAATATAAATACCATCCTTGATGACACATAGTCGGAGCCGCTTTTTATTGAATAGGTGCAGTACAGCTTTGCGCATGTTCTGCCATCATATGTGTACTCCTCGACATCCGTGCTTGAGGAGGTCGTGTAGCTTACGATGGAGTAATTGCTGTCCAAAAATTCCTGAACATCCTCCTTTAAATCATCAATATACTGCTCGCGCGGATTATTTTGCGCAAGCTCCTCGTCATAAAGCGCAAGCAGCTTATCCGCCATCTGCTCCAACTGATTGTCCGTATAATTCTCGTTATAGAGGCATTTTGTGATTTCACAGTAATACCTGAGAAGCTCCTTAGGGGTAGACGGATAATCGTTGTCAAGATTTCTTAACAGGACATCCTGAACTGCAGAAATCGTTGTTTCCTCACTCTCCTTTTCCATATTGGAAATATAGAAATAATATCCCCCTACCAAAACCGCCAAAACAACCACGATGATTGCGCCTTTCACTTTCCCCATACTGATTCCTCCTTATCTTTTTATGGCTCCTGCTTTTCATCCTCAAACCTGAGCTCTCTGCTCCAGCCGTCCCTTGCGATAAAGGTCTGAGGAAATATCGCCTGCACTTCCTTTTTATATTCCTCGGGATGCGTAAGCGATGGAGAGTAATGTGTGAGCCACATTTCAGCGACTCTTGCGCGCTTCGCCATTTCTGCCGCCTCGTAAAAGGTCATGTGCTTGTATTCCTTTGCCTTCTCTTTTTTATCCGGCTCGCCATACATACCCTCACATATAAATAAATCGGCATTTTCAGCATTTTTGATAATACCCTCCGTAGGTCTTGAATCCGTACAGTAGGTTAGCTTTAAGCCCTTCCTCTGTTCGCCCATAACCATATCGGGAGTGTAGATTTTTCCGTCAAGCTCTACGGTTTCACCCTTTTGGAGCCGTCCCCAGTATCTTCTGTCCAGCCCCAAAGCCATTGCCTTGTCAAGCTGAAATTTTCCTCTCCGCTCTATAACCAGATTATAGCCATAGCATATCACATTATGGTTTACACTGAACGCTTCTATGCGGATGCCGTCAAAGGTAAAGCTCTGTTCGCTCTCGGAAATTTCCATGAATTTAATTTCAAACGGAAGCTCGGGAGCGATTACCCGCAGGGAGTTTACAACTTTCGCAAGTCCCTTGGGCCCTATCATGATCAATGGAGTTGTCTTTTCCGCATTCCCCATCGTGAGCAGCATTCCGGGAAGCCCCGAAATATGGTCAGCGTGATAATGCGTAAAGCACATAATATCTATCGGCTTCGGACTCCAGCCCTTTTCCTTCATGGCTATCTGTGTCCCCTCGCCGCAGTCAATCAGTATACTGCTGCCGTTATAGCGCGCCATAAGGGCGGTCAGCCGGCGATACGGAAGCGGCATCATTCCCCCTGTTCCCAATAAACATATATCAAGTATATCAATCACCTCTTCCACATTATTATGGCATCATCCTTTGGTCTGTCATAAAAACCGGGTCTGACGCCTTCAGAGCGAAAGCCTGCATTCTCATAAAGCCTGATCGCAGCCGTATTTTTGCTGCGGACCTCAAGCGTAAACGCAGTTATGCCGTATCGCTCTTCCCCATATTCGAGCAGGCTGTTTAAAAGCGCCGTCGCGACTTTTCGTCCGCGAAAGCTTTCATACACCGCTACATTGGAAATGTCGCCCTCGCCCGCTATATCCGTGAGCCTACAGCCGCCTATAATCCCATGCCGGTCTGTTTCCGCCACCAGATACACCCGATGCTGATTGAGCAGAGCCTCCTCAAAATCCCTGTACTTCCACGGCATCGAAAAGCACGCCGCCTCAAGCGCCGTAACCTTTTCCAAATCCTCCCGCCGCATTTCACGTATGTAATAATTCCGGGTCTGTTCAGGCATCCGCTATCCTCTCCCCACCGCTTCATGAGCTTTTTGATTTCTCTCCCGCTCCGCCTGAGATAATCGCAGATAATCCGGAGCATGCTCCGCGGCGCTTTGGAATTTACCCTGTTCGTACAGCTTTTCTCCCAATGCCGCGACGCACGCGGCACGCTGTCTGTTGCAGCAGGCAGGCGCCAAATAAAATCCTGTCCGCACAAGCTCCTCCAGCTTTTCCATGTAAATCGGGACGCCGTCCCCAAGGAAAATGACATCTCTGCCCATACTGTTTATCCTGCTTATTATCTCCGAAATATCAACCGCGCACTGGGGCTGTATGGTGATAAGCTCCCCGCCCTCAAAAGTGTACAGTCCTGTATAAACCTGATTTCTTCTTGCATCCATCAGCGGGCATATCAGCTTTTCACTGCCGTAAAGATTGTATGCCAGCGAATCCACCGTAGGCACCGGGATAATCGGGATATCCAGCACAAAGCCCAGCCCCTTTGCCGTCGCGGAGCCTATCCGCAGCCCCGTAAACGACCCGGGACCGGATGCGATTGCGATTGCATCGACCGTCTGAAGGTCAAGCTCCGTCATGCGCCTGATTTCATCGAGCATGGGGAGCAGAGTCTGCGAATGTGTTTTTTTATAATTTATGGTATACTCCGCAACTGTGACATTATCCTCGACAAGCGCAGCCGACGCCACAAGTCCCGAGCTGTCCAACGCTAAAATTCTCATTCCTGTATTTCTACCTCTCTGCATGCAAAACGCCCGCCGCATTTTTTAAAATTGTTCAAGACTAATTTTTCTGTAATCAAAGCCCTTTTCCAAATCTTTTTCCATTATGATTCTTTGCGCGTTTGCAGGTATGAGCTCTTCTATCAGCTTTGCCCACTCAATGATGCAGACGCCATCTCCGAAAAAATAATCCTCATAGCCTATCTCGTCCATCTCCTCAATATCTCCCACCCGATACACGTCAAAGTGATAGAAAGGAAGCCGTCCGCTCTCATAGACCTGAACAATCGTAAAGGTCGGACTGTTGACATGCTCCGTAATTCCAAGCCCCGCAGCCACGCCCTGTGTAAACACGGTCTTTCCCACGCCCAAGTCCCCGTCCAAAGTATAAATGTCGCCTGCTTTTGCGCAAAGCCCCAGTTGTCTGCCTGCCTCAAAGGTTTCATCAGCGCTAAGGGTTTCCATGGTTATCGGCAAATTCTTATTTTCCATCATTGAATTATCTTCCTTATACAAAATATCAGGAGCGTATTTTTACCTTTTTGGGAGGCATGTGCGTTGATATCATCCGAATCAGCGCCTCCTTTTTATCCCCCAGCTCTTTTTTGGGAAAAATGGAGGCTGTTCTTTTTGAAGTATAAAGAATGATGCTTTTTCCCGTCGAAACGGCCTTCACACAGCTTTCCCAGCTCTGTGTTTCCTCATTCTCCCCCTGTGAAACGCTTATGCCGTCATCAGTCATTTTATAGTGAAGCGGCTTCTTAAAGACCGGGTTATTTAACATCTGCTGCTTTGCCTTTAAAAACAGCGAGCCTGGCAGATATATTATAAGCGCCGCTCCCGCAATCAGATATATCACGTATCTTGATGATACAAACAGCATAATCAGAAAAACACCCGCCAGCGTTCCAAAAATACCCGAAAAGCCTGTGTATGTATGATACAGCAGATAATCGTACAGCTCCGATGATGTTATTTTTACGTCAACTTCAAGCTCCATTCACATTTCCACCTTTCCGACCGTTGTGTCAATATCAGTATACCAAAATGTACGGATAGTGCAAGCACACAGCTTCAATACACTACCTCCACAAGGCAAAGACCCTTTGCCGGAACAAGCGCTCCCGCCATGTCCCTTGTGCCGTTTTCCAAAAGCCGGGTCACGGACTGCTCATCCCTCTCGTGCAATCCGACCTCTATCAGCGTCCCCGTCATAATCCGCACCATATGGTACAAAAAGCCGTCTCCACGGTAAGTAAGCACCAGCTCATTTCCCACGCTTTCCAAATTAATCTCCCGAAGCGTGCGTATTGTGGACTTCTTACTTTTTTTATTTGACGTAAACGCTTTAAAATCATGCTTTCCCAAAAGCATGGCAGCCTCTCTTTCCATCGCCTCCACATCAAGCTCCGCTCTAAGCTCATACACATATCTTCGCTCGAGCACGCAGGGAACAGGGGCCGTCCATATCCGATATCTGTATACCTTTTCCCTTACGTTGAGCCTGCTGTGAAACCGTTCTGCGGCCTCCCGAATGTCAATCACTCCTATATCCTCCGGCAGATACCGGTTGATATAATCCATAATTTCCTGCGGCGTCATATCAGTTTCAATCTTGAAATTTGCCACCTGTCCAAGCGCATGCACTCCCGCGTCCGTGCGCCCGGAGCCGTTCACCTGCACGGCATCCTGCCCCGTCATTTTCCCGAGAACAGCCTCAAGCTTTCCCTGTATGGTATTGCCTGTGGTAATCTGGCGCTGCCAGCCCTGATAACGCGTCCCTTCATATTGAAGTATGATTTTAAAATTCCGCATTTGCTTACCTCTCATCATTCTTTTCCAATATCCTCATGTCGCCCTCATTCAGCTTCCTGAATTTATTGAACGCCGATATCAGTATTTTCAGGCTAAGCTTTGGCGTGTCAAAAAAGCCGGCATCGTTCATATTCACGATAATGATACCCAAAGGCACGGCTATCAGCATGCCAAACACCCCTGCCAGCCTGTACCCCAAAAACAGCAGAACTATTGTCGGAATCGGCTCCATCCCGATTGAATCCCCCATAATCTTAGGCTGAATAAGCTGTCTGACCAGTTGCCCGACTCCCCATATGATGAGAAATCCAAGCGCGCGCACATAGTCGCCTCCAAGCGCTGTCACAATTGCCCAAGGCAGGAACACAATCCCACTGCCAAAAAAGGGCAGAATGTCGATGACCGCAATCAGCAGCGCAATCAGCAGCGCATATCTGACCTGTAAAAACGTAAGTCCCAAAAGAATCAGAATATACATCCATACCTCAATATGAAGCTGCGCCTTAAAATATCCGCCGACAGCCCGCTTTAAGCTCTCATAAAACACTTCATATTTTTGAGTTATTCCCTTCGGCATCATGACCGCAAGCTTTTCATAAAGCCAATCCCTTTCCGCTATAAAAAAAAACGCGGAAAGCATTACCATAATCACATAAAATACAATATTCGCAATGCTCCCTACCATCGAGCTCATGCCGCCAAATGCGTCCAAATCCACCTGTGACGGCAGGCTCGCAATCGCATCTCCTATGGAAACGCCGAGATTATTAAAAAATTCCGTAAGATTTGGCGCAATTCCCCCTAAATCCCGGTTTGCAAGCGCTCCAATACGGTCGAGGTCATGCAAGAGCGCATCCCACATTCCCGGCAGCTCCTTAACGAAGCCGTATATCTGCCGGATTAAAATGGAGCACGCTAAATACACAAGACTGCTGACGGCAGCGATTACTGCCATGATCACAACCACCGTCCCGGCTTTTCGGCGAATTTTGATTTTGCTCTCCAAAAACAGCACCAGCGGGTTTGCAAGGCACGATATAAACCAGCCGATAATAAGAGGCATAAATAAAACGATTAATCTCGGCACCGCGAATATGCATATCAGCAGCACTGCCAGTGAAAACAAAAGATTAATCAGCGCCTTGATAATGGATTTGGTATTTTGCTTCATTACAGCTCTTCCTTCCCTGTACCTTCCGAGGCAGCTCCGGCATCTGACATAAGCCTGTCAATCAGCGCATATATCTCGTCCCTTCCCTGATTTGAGCTTGCTGAAAAGGGGATAAGGATTGTCTGCTTATCCGCGCCAAGGCCTTTGCTTATCATTCTCAAATGCTTTTGAAGCTGACTGCGCTTTATCTTATCCAATTTAGTTGCCACTATGATAGGATGATATCCGTTTGAAAGAATCCATTCATACATCTGCCTGTCATTTGCGGACGGCTCGTGCCTTATATCCGTAAGCAGAAACACCGCCCGAATCTGTTTGGATGTCCTAAGATACCTCTCAACCATTTTGCCCCATCTCTGCTTTTCCTCCAGGCTGACCTTCGCATAGCCGTAGCCGGGCAAATCCACAAAATACAATTCCTGATTAATATTATAATAATTGATTGTCTGCGTTTTCCCGGGCTGTGCGCTGATGCGCGCCAGGGATTTTCTGTTCATCAGGGAATTTATCAGCGAGGATTTTCCCACATTGCTTTTTCCCGCAAATACAAGCTCCGGCAATTGATTTTCCGGAATTTTGCTCTTTACTCCTATTACTGTTTCAAGACTTACATTTTTTATTACCATTCGATTTTCTCCCGCTCTCCGCAAAAGCCTTCTGTATTACCTCGTCCATCGACTCCACAAAGCAAATCTCCATATCCGCCTTTATCTCGCCTGCAAGCTCGGCAACATCCCTCTCGTTTTCCTTTGGCACAAGGACCGTCTTAATCCCTGCCATTTTGGCTGCCAAAAGCTTTTCCTTCAGGCCTCCTATTGCAAGCACTCTGCCCCTTAGCGTAATCTCTCCCGTCATAGCCACCTTTGCCCTGACAGGCGTTTTTGTGACTGCGGAAAGCACTGCCGTCGCCATGGTAATTCCTGCCGACGGTCCGTCCTTTGGCACAGCGCCCTCGGGTATGTGGATATGAAAATCATTTTCCTTGAAAAACTCCGGCGCAATCTTATACCTTGAAGCGATGGAGCGGATATAGCTCAATCCCGTCTTTGCCGATTCCTTCATAACGTCGCCAAGCTTTCCGGTAAGCTCCAGCTCGCCCTTTCCCGGCATTACGTTGACTTCTATCTCAAGCGTCACGCCTCCGACGCCGGTCCACGCAAGCCCGCGCACAATGCCGACATCATCCTGCTCATTTGCCAAATCCGCACTGTACTTTGGCTTTCCAAGGTATTTCTCAAGACGCCTCGTATCAACCCGCACGCACTTTTCCTTTTTGTCCTTACTTTTCAGTATTTCCAGCGCCGCCTTCCTGCATACGGCGCCAAGCATCCTTTCGAGGCTTCGCACTCCCGCCTCTTTGGTGTATTCCGATATTACGGCTTTTATGGCATTGTCGCTTATGGTCAGCCTGTTCTGTTTTAACCCGTTTCTGTCGAGCTGTTTTTTCCATAAATGCTCTTTGGCAATATGGAACTTCTCATTTGCCGTATAGCTTGACACTTCTATGATATCCATGCGGTCGAGCAGCGGCTGGGGAATTTTTCCCGCATCGTTTGCCGTGGCGATGAACAAAACCTTTGACAAATCAAGCGGCAGCTCTACGTAATGATCTCTAAAGCGGCAATTCTGCTCGGGGTCAAGCACCTCAAGCAGCGCCGACTGCGTATCTCCCCTGTAATCGCTGCTCACCTTGTCAATCTCGTCAAGCAGCATCAGCGGATTGCATACGCCTGCCTGCTTCAAGCCTGCGGCAATGCGCCCCGGCATGGCTCCCACATAGGTTCTCCTGTGCCCGCGTATCTCCGCCTCATCGCGCACACCGCCAAGGCAAATCCGCACATCTTTCCTTTGAAGCGCCTCCGCAATGGATTTCGCAATCGATGTTTTTCCGGTTCCGGGAGGACCCACAAGGCAGAGTATAGGTGCATCCCCCTTATGCGTAAGGCTCCTCACCGCGAGGTATTCTATAATGCGCTCCTTCACCTTATCAAGCCCGTAATGGTCGCGCTCAAGTATCTGCTCCGCGCGCTCAATATCATAGTTATCCCTCGACGCCTTATCCCATGGAAGCTCCAGCAGCGTTTCTATATATGCGCGCTCCACGGCGCTCTCCGAGCTTGAATTTGCGACTCTCTTAAATCGCGCGATTTCCTTATTTATTTTATCCTTTACTTCCCTGCCTGCATTCAGCTTATCCAGCGCCTTGCTAAACTGCTCAACATCCGAATCGGTTCCTCCGTCGCCCAGTTCATCCTGAATATATTCAAGCTGTTCGCGCAGCACATAATCCCTTTGGTTCTTATCTATTTTTTCCTTTACCTTCATTGCAAGCTGCGAGCGTACTGCCGCTATCTGCGCTTCATTCATGATAAGGCACACCAGCTCCTCGCACTGCTGCGCCAAATCCTCTATTTCAAGAATTTCCTGCTTTTTTTCGTAGGTAAAGGGTGTGTTGATAAGCACCTGATTGACTAAAAAGCCAAGCGTATTATCCTCATTAAAATATCTTCCTATGCTTTTGCCGACCTTGGGATAAAATTTCACGTAAGCGGCAAACGCCTCCTGAAGAGAACGCCTGAGCGCCTCCTCTCTGATTTCGTCAACACAGCCTTCATCGTCGTTTATCTCCTCGACATACGCCGTGAAATATTCGCCGTCATTGTCGGAAAGCTCCGTCAGCCTTGCCCTTGACACTCCCTCAACCATGACACGCTCTATATTGTTTGGCAGTCTGGTAACTTGCCGTATAATCGCAATCGTCCCTATGCCAAAAAGCGTTTCAAGCGTGGATTTTTCCTCGTTTTCATTTCTCTGCGGAACCAAAAATATCCTCTGATCTTCACTCAACGCCTGCTCTACTGCCTTTTTTGACATATCTCTGCTCAAATCAAAATGTATAATCATATTGGGCACTACCGTAAGCCCCCGCAACGCAACCATTGGTAATTCTAACATATCCATCCGCTAACCTTCCTATGTGACAAAAGGACAATCCATAAGCGGATTGCCCTTTTATTTCATGCACTATCTCGCCTTTTTCTCCCGTTCAGTGCGCACTGCCTCGCGATGCACTATTAAAGGCTGACTTGTTCCCTCAACTGCCTCTTTCGTGATGACACAAGCCTCTATTGTATCATCGGAAGGAATTTCATACATTACATCCGTCATGATACTTTCCATAATAGAACGCAGCCCTCTTGCCCCAGTCTTTCTCTCAAGCGCCTTTTCGGCTATCGCGTCTATCGCATCCGGCTCAAAGCTGAGCTTCACCTCGTCAAATTCAAAAAGCTTTTGGTACTGCTTGATAATAGCGCTCTTTGGCTCCTTTAAAATACGCACCAGCGCCTCCTTGTCAAGTCCGTCAAGCGACACATTTATCGGCACACGTCCCACAAACTCCGGAATAAGTCCGTATTTTGTCAAATCCTGCGGCGTCACCTGCTTGAGCACTGCGCCGATATCTTTGGTGGATTTTTCCGCAATGTCCTTATTAAAGCCTATGGATTTTTTGTCGAGCCTGCTCTCAACAATCTTGTCAAGCCCGTCAAAAGCGCCCCCGCAGATAAACAGAATGTTGGTCGTATCTATCTGCAGCAGCTCCTGATGCGGATGCTTCCTGCCGCCCTGAGGCGGCACGCTTGCCACCGTACCTTCGACAATCTTCAAAAGCGCCTGCTGCACGCCCTCTCCCGACACATCTCTTGTGATGGAAACATTCTCGCTCTTTTTGGTAATCTTGTCAATTTCATCGATATAGATAATACCGTATTGAGCGCGCTCTATATCATAATCTGCCGCCTGAATAAGCTTTAACAGAATATTCTCGACGTCCTCGCCCACATATCCTGCTTCCGTAAGAGTCGTGGCGTCCGCAATGGCAAACGGCACATTGATAATCTTTGCGAGTGTCTGCGCCAAATAGGTCTTGCCCGAGCCTGTCGGTCCTATCATGATAATATTGCTTTTCTGCAGCTCCACATCCAAATCCTTATCTGCCGTGACACGCTTGTAGTGGTTGTAAACCGCCACCGAAAGCACCTTTTTAGCTTCCTCCTGACCAATCACATAATCATCAAGAAATTCCTTTATCTGCACCGGTTTTAAGAGGTTGATGTCAAACTCGCTCTCCGCGGTTTCCTCGTCCTCATACTCCTCCTCAATAATATCGGCACAGATATCCACGCACTCGTCACAGATGTAAACACCGGACGGCCCTGCTATCAGCTTTCTGACCTGATCCTGAGTTTTTTTACAGAAAGAGCATCTTATCTTTCCCTCGGTGTTTTTTCCTGCCATCCCTTTTTCTCCCTCTAAATCTCTTCTATTTCACTATCCATTCACATCACTTTGGGGCTAATCCTTTTTTTGCTCCGCCCTCTCGGCAATCACCTTATCTATAATACCGTACTCCAAGGCCTCGTCAGCCGACTTCCAATTATCGCGCTCCGTGTCCGCCGCAATCACATCGTACGGCTGACCGCAGTTTTCCGCCAAAATGGTGTTTAACTTCTTCTTTGTGCGCAGAATATGATTTGCGGCGATTTCGATTTCCGTCGCCTGTCCCTGCGTACCTCCGGACGGCTGATGTATCATGATTTCCGCATTGGGAAGCGCCAGTCTTTTGCCCTTTGTGCCGCCGGCAAGCAAAAACGCGCCCATACTTGCCGCCATACCTATACATATAGTGGAAACGTCACACTTTATGTATTTCATCGTGTCGTAGATAGCCATACCTGCAGTAACCGAACCGCCCGGGCTGTTGATATAGAGCTGAATATCCTTATCGGGATCCTCTGCCTCCAAAAATAAAAGCTGCGCCACCGTAAGGCTTGCTGTCGTTTCATTTACTTCCTCGCCCAGGAAGATAATCCGCTCCTTTAAAAGTCTGGAATAAATATCGTAGGAACGCTCCCCACGACTTGTCTGTTCAATGACATATGGTACTAAGCTCATGATAGTCCTCCATTCTACCGTATCACGCGGATTTATCGCAATAGGATTTATACTTCAACGGCATTCTCAACCACAAAATCAACCGCCTTTTTAATGCAGATATCCTCTTTGATCGCTTTCTTTTCAAATTCGCCGATCATGTCGGTAAGCTGCTCTATATCCATACGATATGAGTCCGCCATCTTTTTGATTTCCTCATCATACTCATCATCGCCTGCCTCCAAGCCTTCAGCCTTAGCTATAGCTTCAAGCACAAGCCTTGACTGAATCCTCTTCTCGGCCTGAGGCTTCATCTGCTCCAGGAACGCTTCCCTTGTCAGACCCGTAAATTGGAAATACTGGTCGATGGAAAGCCCCTGCATCTGTATTCTCTGCGCGAAATCATCCGCCATCTGACGCTGCTGTGTGGCAATCATTGCATCGGGAATGTCCATCTTCGCGTCGGCAATAATCGCATCGACTATCTTATCCTGCTTCTCATCATTTGCTTCCTCAAGCTTTTTCTTCTCAAGGTTCTTCTTTACATCTTCCCTGTACTCCGCAAGGGTTTCAAACTCCGAAACCTCGCTTGCAAACTCATCGTCAAGCTCGGGAAGCTGCTTTTCCTTGATTTCCTTTACCGTGCACTTAAATTCCGCCGGCTTTCCCGCAAGCTCCTGCGCCTGATAGTCCTCGGGGAAGGTTACGCTGACAGTAACCTCCTTGCCTGCCTCTGCGCCGATAAGCTGCTCCTCAAAGCCCGGGATAAAAGCGTTTGAGCCAATTGTCAAAGGATAATTCTCGCCCTTTCCGCCTTTAAAAGCGACTCCGTCGACAAAGCCCTCAAAGTCAAGCGTAATCATATCGCCGTCCTTAACAGCCCTGTCCTCCACGGAAATTGTTCTCGCACTGTTTTCTCTTTCCTGCCCGATTGCCGCGTCCACTTCCTCTTCCGTGACAGCCGTATCAGCCTTTTCAACCTCTACTCCCTTATACTTTCCGAGAGTAACCTCCGGCTTTAACGCCACCTCTGCGGTGAATATAAACGGCTTTCCTGCCTCCATCTGCACCACGTCTATTGTGGGCTGAGATACGATTTCCTCAGTACACTCGTCAACGGCATTCGCATAAGCTGAAGGAATCAGATTATTTGCGGCATCCTCAAAAAAGACTTCCTTTCCATACATCTGCTCTATCATTTTCCGCGGCGCCTTGCCCTTGCGAAAGCCCGGGATGCTCAATCTGTTCTTATTCTTCTGATAAGCCTTCTCGATTGCCGCCTCAAAATCCTCCGCCGGCGCCTCTATCGTAAGCTTAGCCATATTTCCTTCTAACTTTTCTACCTGTAAACTCATTTGTTTCATTTCCTCCTTGCGAATATTGCCTATTCTCTTTTTCTGATAATCCGCGAGCCGATACCGGCTACACAATCATTTCATAATTATAGCATAGCCATTTCAAAAAAAAAAGCCCGATTTTATAAATTATCAATAAATATCGGAAAACACAGATAAACCGGAGAGTGCTGAAAGCTTATCTTAACCTATTTTTTTCAATATCATAGAGCAGCAGCTTTACCCGAAAGCATTGCTCCTTATCATCAATAATCATCTGACCGCTGTGGCGGTTCACGATATTTTCGATAATCCTAAGCCCCAGCCCATGCTCCTTCGGATTTTCCTTTGTCGTGAGGTAATTATCGCCCTGCTTTTTCAAATCTCCGGCGTAAGGATTTTTCATTTCCAGATACAGATTATTTCCCGACATTTTTGCTGTCAGACTGATTTTTCGCCGCTCTGGCGTAACCCCTGCGGCGGCTTCAATCGCGTTGTCAAACAGATTTCCCAGCAAGCTGTATAAATCCACATCGTCCATGTGGGCGTCACAGGGAACGATCATATGCAGATCCACCTCTATCCCATGCTTTTTTGCCGCGGCGGCTTTATAGTTTACAATCGTATCAAAGCTTACATTCCCGGTTTTACATATATTCTCCCCGTCTGTCGGAATATCAATGCTCTGTCTGTAAAGCTCCCTTATTTTTTCGTATTCATTATTATTTAAATAGGAGTCAATCAAAAGATACCTTTGCTTCAGATCGTGGCGGTAGTGCGCCGCCTGCTGCCATGCGCCGCTCATCTCACGCAGCTGCGCCGCATAGCTTTGTATCTGCTGTGTCAAAAACTGCTGTTTGGCACGATACAGCGCTTTTTCCTGCATTTCATTATAATTATAGAAAGCAAACAGATTGATAATCAGAACCAAAATCGACGCGGCAAGCTTCATCCATATGTAGGATTCCCCCTGCGGCACAAAGATTGCCGCAACAATAAAAATACTGCCAAGCGGCACCATAAATACCTCCAGCCAGTCCATGCCATAAATCGGCATATTTTTATTCTTTTTTAAGAACAGCAGCGCAAGCTTTATTTCGACAAACCAGATCAACTTTGACAAAACCGTGTACATAAGCAGCATTTCCGTATTCTGCGCCATACGCAAAAGGTCGATGCCGCAAAGCAGCGCTGCAAAATACACAATGACCTCCGAGAGCATCCCAAGCAGATATAAAAACACCACTAAAACCAGTCGGTTTTTAATCGTTCCCTCATATAAGAATGACAGCACCCCGAAAAACAGCACGGCAAAAATGAGCATATTTATGTAAGGCAGCAGTGTAAAAAAATAGGTGGCTGCATTGCAAATCACATAAAACGCAATCCATACTGCGGCATAAACCGCTGCGCTCTTTTTCTTTTTGTCGAATACCCTCTTGCAGACATTCTGCTGCATCACAACGGTAAATATCTCCGCCAATGCCAAAATTATGCTCATTTTTGTTATTTTCACGCTTTCTCAATCACACAGCTATGCTTCTTTGTTTCCTTATCATAATTTATCCCGACAAGGAGCATATTTCCCGCGCAGCCCTTAAGCGCACCCTCATACCTCTTTTCGTGTATCTGTTTTATCGCACT
Organism: Lachnospiraceae bacterium; assembly: GCA_021202335.1. Taxonomy (GTDB): domain Bacteria; phylum Bacillota; class Clostridia; order Lachnospirales; family Lachnospiraceae; genus COE1. Next base: position 17,610 of record JAJQDE010000063.1, on the reverse strand, counting down.
GTCTGCGTCCTTATTGTATTTCAGCTCCACAACCAGCGCGGGCTTATCCACATTTTTCCTCGGAACAAACGCCAAATCCGCAAAGCCCTTGCCTGTCGGAAGCTCGCGAATGATTTCATAAAAACGCCGCGCTGTGTAGTAGGCGATTGTGATTGCACAGGAGAGAGAAATTTCATTATTATACTGAAGCACCGATGTGCTCGATTCGTGTATCGCGTCAAGCGCGCGGCTGACCGCCTCGCAGTCGCCACCGATTGTGTTTTCAAGCAGCAGGTCTGAGTCCGCCAGAGCCGCTCCGATTGCATCCCAGCCTATATCGCGCACGGCGAGCTTGAATGCGTCGGAAACCTCCGCGTTCGGGATATATGCCTCCCCCCGCTTTGAATCATACGCCAAATAACCCAAATGTATCAGCAGGGTAAGCACATTATCCCTGCTTGTAAGGCTTGTGAGGTCATTTTGGAAATAGTCCGCATCCACACGCTGCCGCTGCCCGCCCAGCATTGCGATAATCGCATCCTTTAAGCCGTCAAAATTCATGCCGATATATTTTTTCAAATCCTCGAATGTTTCCGACATTGTCCAATAGTTGCGGACGCTTTTTCTCTGCAAAGCCTTCATCACGGAATTAGGGTTATATATATGCTGCATGTTGGCAGTTGAATACCCGTCATACCATACACGCATTTCCTCAAAATCCATTTGATTGTCCTCACAGAGCCGTTTCACCTCGTCCTGCGTAAAGCCTACATATTGAGCAAGCTCGTCGGGGTTCGCCATGGTAAACTCAATAAAATCCGTCATTGCTGACTGCGTACCATACTTCTTGATTGGCAAAATGCCCGTCATATACGCGGCGGCAATTGTCAAATCCGTTGCGGGACCTCCCTTGAAAAGCCCGCGCAAAAGCTCCACATACTCCCTTTGCAGCGCAGCATCATCCTTCGCCTCGCGGAAAAGCGCATCCCACTCGTCGATAATTACAATAAATTTACCGCCCGTTTTGCCTGAAACACCCACAAGCGCATTCGCGAAATATTTTTCACCTTCTTTAACGCAACCGGGATATGCCGCCCTAAGCTCCTCTATCACAGACTCCTGCATATCCTGCAAAATGTTTTTCCCTTTACTCTTGGCGCAGATAATTGAATAGGTGATATCCAAATAAATCACATCATATTGATTCAAATGCTCCTCGTACGACGGCTTCCCCGCAATCTCCAAATCTTCAAACAGTTCATGCGAGTCGCAGCTCTTGTCATAGTATGCGCAGAGCATTTTTGCTGCATAGGATTTTCCGAAACGACGCGGACGGCTAAAGCAGGTCATTCTACATGAAGCGTCGCCAATTGTTCCGTTTATATAATCAATCAAGCCTGTCTTGTCAACATATATACCTTTTCTTATCGCCTTAAAGCCCTCATTTCCCGGATTTAAATAAATTCCCATACGCCGCTCCTTTACTCTTTGCTCATGCCGTTTTTCTTCAGTTTAACACAACAGCAAGCGGCGTTCAATGAGGAAATTTTTATGCCCACATTCCTTATCCCCACATTCCAACCAGCACAATATATACAAATATAGCGATTATCGTCTGAGCTACGCTCGCCAAAAGAAAGGCTAAAATCACGCTGTCGGCTTTCTGCTTTTTGATCCAGACGTTGACATACCACACGCCGAACGCTGCTCCGAGGGCGGCTCCAAGCCATGAGTTCAATAAAAAGCCGTATATTACGGAAAGAATCTCAAGCGCCGTCACCCACTTCGGAACACGGGCAAGGGGAACATACTCCTCTTTGCTGTCCAAAAAGATACCGTTTACGGACACATCCGCCTTGTTTCCAAGCGCGACGAAACGGCACTGCACATCCGAAAACTCAAGATCACAGTCAACCATGACGGCGAACAGGTTCATGTTTTTCACCTCATACCGCATACCGTCCACGAACAGTTTTCTCCTTTTGTAGACAATTTCGTGCTGCGCTCCGTCCGCAGTCACATACCATTTCTTTTCTTTCATAGCTTTCTTCCTCTTTCCATTGAAATTTTATATTTCCTATGCGCACCCGGAATTATGTTTCCTCTATTTCCCTGTTCGCATAATAAGCGTATTCGTAGGTATACGTTTCCACATATTCCTCACCATTCCTAACCTCTGTCTTTTGAATCAGATTGCCCATGCTGTCGTATTCATAGGTTCTTTCGTAGTTCCTGTCATAGCCATAACTGCTTTCATGTATTTCCCGAAGCGGCTTCCCCGCGCTGTCGTATTCATAAATACGTTTCCAGCTATAACAACTATCCCCATTGCTGCCTTCATACATCTCCCGAAGCAGATTCCCTGCGCTGTCGTATTCGCAGGTATATACATGGCTACCCAAACCGCTGCTTTCGTATACTTCACGAAGCAGATTCCCTGCGCTGTCATATTCATAAATACGTTCATAGCTATAAATATCCCCATCGCTGTCTTCATACGTTTCACGAAGCAGATTCCCTGCGCTGTCATATTCATATGTGTTTTCTGCGCTATATTCAACATTTTCATATGTTTTCCGAAGCAAATTCCCATCACCATCGTATTCAAAGGTATATTCATGGCTAACCACACCGCCGTCATCGTATACCTCCCGAAGCAAATTCCCATCATCATCGTATTCATGGGTATATTCATAGCTAACCCCATTGCTGCTTTCGTATCTTTCGTATACTTCCCGAAGCAGATTCCCTGCGCTGTTATATTCATAAGTATGTTCACTGCTATAGTCATCATTGGCGTCATTCGTTGCCTTAATCGGCTTTCCACCGCTGTCGTATTCATAAGTACATACATGGCTGTCGCCATCGCTGTTTTCATACGCTTCCCAAAGCAGATTTCCATTGCTGTCGTATTCGTAGGTGAGTTCACTGCTATAGCCATCGCTGCTTTCAAACGTTTCACGAAGTAAATTTCCGTCGCTGTCATATTCGTAAACGCGCTCGTCTACATCGCCGTCGCCATAATCGGACGTTTCCCAAAGTAAATTCCCATTATCGTCATATTCGCAGGTGTATTCATAGCCGTCACCATATTCCAACGTTTCCCGAATTAAATTTCCATCGTCGTCATATTCATAGGTGTATTCATGGCTGTCGCCATCGCTGCTTTCATACGTTTCCCGCGTAATCACCGTATGGGCAATAATGTCCTCGCTCATGGCAGGCATTTCTTCCTCCACAGAAAGGACAAGATGGAAATTCGAGGTGTAGGTGAGAACATATTTCGCCGTGTTTACCTCGTTCCACTCTACCATTTGATTTTCATTGTACAGGGTATCCTCATCCGGCGAAAAATCCATGGACAAGGGCACATAAAACCAAGTCCATTCATGATTTGTTTCCTCTCCGATGGCAGCATATCTCGTCACCACGTCAAGCTGCCCGTCAATCAGCGGTCCCGGCAGATGCGTCTGTCTTGTGTCCGGGTGCAGCCATACCGTAATCTGCTCTGGTTCGCCGCTCTCAATCTGCGCAAGGTCTTCCTTTGCCTGCTCTAAGTTTCCCGGTACGTCGTCACCCATAATCATGTCTCCGTGTATTACAACCGCAAATATCCCTATAAGAGCGATGGAATAGAACCATAACAGCAGGATAAATTTTTTCATCCTGTCTGCTATATACGGAAAGCTTTTTATGCCAAAATAAATGATCATAACACTGGAAAGAACCGCGATCGCCAAAGACAGGGCGTCGCCTGCAATCAATATCCGATACCATAGGATATGCCTTTTCAGCAGCGCATCTGCCGTCTGCGCCGGATTGGCAAGAAAATGGATCGAATGGATTGCAAGGTACAGGACAAGCGCAGCAAGAGTCATTCCCGCTGATGACAAAACCGCAATCCGGAAACGATGGCGGATGCGCTTGTATTCTTCTATCTTCTGCTCCAACAAAGGATAATTTTCTTTTTTCTCAATCCTTTTCCAGTAATTTAAGCCCTTGGAAACATCAATGGTAAGACCCGCCAGCCCCTCCGTATACAGCACGCCCCACACAAACTTCGCGTCATCGCAGTCAAGGTCTGCTTTTTCAACGAGCTGCCTTGCCATCCGCGGATTTCTCTTAATCCACGGATTTCTCTTACCCCGGATTCCAGTGACATAACAGGCGGCAAGCAGGCACATCGCAGCTTTGTCCTGCTGTTCCTTTGCCACAATTGCTAATTCATCTAATGTCTTTGCCAGCCAATAATTATCGCATGGGCCCTCGCTGTCATACAATGCGCTATAATAAATCTCTTTCAGTGTCATATCCATTGTATTTCCCACCTTTTCCTTTTTCCATCATAGCATATTTCAGCGAAAAAAATCCCAAATGTCAAAAATAGGCGGTTTATCTGTAACATTTTAAAAAAAATGCGCCAAATTTGGCGCATCCTTTAACTCTCCTGCATAAGCTCCATATAGCTTTGTCTTATTTTTCCCTTGTACCCCGAACCGATACTTAGCTCCCTGCCGTCGTCCATGACGATTTTTTCATACCGAAATTCCCTGATATGGCTCGCGTTTATCAGATAGGATTTGCTTATTCTCAAAAATTTCGCATCCATCCGCGCAAGCTGCTTTTCCACCTCATCCAGCTTTTTATAAAATGTATTCATCTCCTCTGTCCCGTGAATATAAATTTTCCTTTTATCGCTCTCAAAATAGCGTATTTTCCTTATCGGCATTTTATAAAAAACCTTTTTGTACGCGTACTCAAAAAGCTCCTCCCTTTCGCCCAAAACGTGGATTGCTCGTTTTAAAGCCGCTTCAAGCTGTTCCTTTGAAACAGGCTTGTCGATAAACGCAAAGGGCTGCACGCTTATCATCTCCCTAAAATACTGGTCATGTGAGGAAATAAAAATCAGAATTGCCCTGCTGTCCTTCTCCCTGATAATCCTTGCGGCTTCAACCCCGTTTATCCCGCCCATCTCAATATCCAAAAGGATTAAATCCATGTCGCCCTTTTGCTCAATTTCACACAGTAAATCTTCCCCGCTTTTAAAGCATTTAATTTCAGCATTAATGCACAGACAAAGCATAATATCCCTGACCATTTTCTCCTGCGCCAAAAGCTGCTGCGCTATATCATCGCAAATTCCAATTCTGAGCATATGCCCTACACTCCACTCCTCGGTTTTACCGTTAAAATAAAAAATACCGATTTTATAAATATCAGAAAAACACGGATAAACCGAGCAGGTCATTCTTTAGGAATTTCCTGCCCGGTTTTTTAATTGCCTTAATGCTTTTCCGCTAATGGGGAATTATTTAATTGACTCCTCATAGCTCTTAACCATTCTTCTTACCATTTCGCCGCCGATTGAGCCTGCCTCGCGCGAGGTTAAGTCGCCATTGTAGCCTTCCTTAAGGTTTACGCCAAGCTCCGATGCTACCTCAGTCTTAAAACGGTCCATTGCTGCCTTTGCTTCAGGCACTTCCACTCTGTTTGATGATCTGTTCTGTGATGACATATTCATACACCTCCATAAAATTCTTTATTTCAAATCTATTTTCAAAGATAAGCTTTTTGTCGCTTATCTTAATCCTATTATTAGCTTTGACAAAGGTTTTATGAATGGTATATTTTTACTCAAATGCTGATTTTAATCATTTGGAAGCCCGCTGAAATTTCTGTATATCCGCAGCAGCACACGGATGATTTCAGGATCGAACTCCGTGCCCGCTTTCTTTTCCATATAGGCAAGCTCTTCATCCAGCGGAATAGGCTTTTTATAGCGTCTTTCGCTTATCATGGCGTCGAACACGTCAACCACCTTTACAATTCTTGCCGAAAGCGGTATTTCCTCTCCCTTTAAGCCCTTTGGATATCCCGAGCCGTCCCAGCACTCATGGTGATACCATGCAATGTCTATCGCCATATCTATAAAATCATTTTTTTCGCCGTTTTTATAGATATCAATAAGCGTCCGTGCGCCAAGCTCCGCATGGGTACACATGATTTTGCGCTCCTCCTCGTTTAAGGCTGTATTTTTAAGAAGAATCGCGTCGGGTATCATAAGCTTTCCGATGTCATGGAGTCCTGAGCTTGACTCTATCGTATCAATAAAGTCATCCGTTATCCTGTCCTCAAATTTGGGCGAAAGCTGCATTCCCTGCGCAAGTATTCTGCTGTTATGCAGGACATTAATGTAATGCGAGCCGTTGTTGTTTTCCTTATTTTCAATGAGCCTTGCAAGCGCCGTGATAATGTTCTTTTGCTCCAAGCGCAGCTTCTCCATTTGGCTTGCCACCACGACGCTAAGCCTTCTGTTATTTTCCTCCAAATCCTTCTGCATGGAGTAAATCTTTAAATGTGTGGAAATGCGCATTTCCACCTCAGTCTTGTCAAACGGCTTTGGAATATAGTCGACCGCCCCCAGCGAAAAGCCCTTGCTCAAATCGTCCGAGCTGTCCATCGCGGATATGAAAATCACGGGGATATCCTTTGTATACGGATTCTTCTTTAGGGTGGAGCAAAAGGCATATCCGTCAATATTCGGCATTGAGATATCGGACAGCACAAGCTGAGGCAAAAACTCCGCCTCCTCAAGTATGGTCAAAGCCTCCTTCACGCTCTGCGCAAGGATCGGCTGATATCCCATATTTTTAATTATTTCCTCAAGGATAATCAGATTGACCTCCACATCATCGACAACGAGTATTCTGATTTCATCCTTATCCTGCGCTCTTAAAGCCATGTCAGATCACCAGTCCTTCTATTTCTTTGCAAAGCAGCTCCTTTACGGTTTCAGCCTTGTCCCTGACCTTCCCGATATCGGACTTTCTGACAGCCATCTCCATACGGAACACTGCCCTTTGCAGCTCCTTCGAGCCTCCGCTCATAAGCTGTTTTAGCGTTGACACAAAGCTTTCCGCCTTCTGCCAGTTTTCCATATCCATGCTGATACAAAGCTTTTCAAAATATTTTTTAATCTCGCGGACATTCACGTCACTTCCGAACTCATTCATCAAATCCTGCTCGCCCGCAAACCTGTTAAGCACCGCAGACGGACGCCACCGCCTTATCAAAAGCTCCTCCTCCGGCTCATCGGTTTCCTGAAGCTTCAGCCTGACCGTAAAAGAAAAGCGGGAGCCTTTTCCCTTTTCTCCGTCCGCCCACACTCTGCCGTGCATCATTTCCACAAGCTGCTTTGTGATGGAAAGCCCAAGACCTGTTCCGCCGTATTTTCTCGTGATGGAAACATCTGCCTGCGAAAAGCTCTTGAAAAGCTTATTCTTATCCTCGGGAGAAATACCTATTCCGGTATCGACAACAATGAAAAACAGCTCCACCTCATCGTCTATCTTCGTATTCAACGCAACCTCTATTCCCACATAGCCCTGCTCAGTAAATTTTACCGCATTCGACACCAGATTATTCAATATCTGCGTAAGGCGCAACTCATCGCCTATCAGACCGTCGGGGATTCCCTGCGCTATGTTGACCATAAAGCGAAGCCCCTTGCGCATTGTCAGCATTGTAAACATTTTTTCCATTTTTGACATGAAATTGTAGAAGGAAAACGGTTTTTCCTCTATTTGGAACTTTCCCGCCTCAAGCTTTGAAAAATCAAGAATGTTGTTGATAATGCCTTCCATCGTGGTACAGCAATCCAATATCATTTTGAGATTGTTTGATTTTTGGAAATCCTGCTCCTGCTCCATCAATATCTCCGCATGACCCTTGATGCCGTTGACGGGCGTGCGCAGCTCGTGTGTCACGTTTGCCACAAAGGCGTCCCTTGCTTTCATGGACTCCTTCATTTCAAAGCTCATTTCCTCAAGCCGCCGGATGCTTTCCTCATAGCGCGTCATGTCCACAGCCGTGCAGACGCAGACCTCCACTCCGTCAACATTTTCAGTGATAAGCTTTACCTCCACGGGAAAGCATGTCTTATTTTTCCTGTATATAGAGGTGCGGATAATCTCCTTATCCTTAAGCTCGTCCTCCAAGTCTATCCGGTTATCCTTCAAAACAAACACATTTTGAAAAAGCTCACCCATATAAGCGCCGATCAACTCACCCGCGCTATACCCCGTAAGCTCCAAAACTCTGTCGTTGCTGTAATCTATAATCCCGTGGCTGTCATATCTGATAATGCACTCCTGGCTGTGATTTAAAATAAAATAAAATCTTTCATCGCGGTTCTTCGACATTTACTCTTCCTCGTCATCCTCCGATTTATCTGCAAAATCCGATATATTGTCACTTATAAGCTTTATCGGGTCCAACAGAAGCTTTACCGTATCTCCAACCTTGCCTATCCCCTTTATGAACTTCCCGTTTACATATCCCTTCGATGTGTTGGGCGGCGGCAGAATGTCCTCCTCTTCAATGGACACCACCTCTGAAATCCTCTCGGTAATCAGCCCGACCACAACTCCCTGCACCTCTATCACGATAATGCATGTGCGGTCATTATAGTCAAAAGGCTCCTTGCCGAGCCTGTCAGCCACATCAATTACGGGAACAATCTTTCCCCTGAGATTGATAAGACCCCTTATAAAATGCTCAACCTCCGGAATTGGAGCTATCTGCTGCATCTGAATAATTTCATTGACATATTTCAGCTCAATGCCAAACACGTCCGCACCTAATCCGAAGGTCATATACTTTCCCAGTCTTGTATCCGCTTCTTCCTCAAGCATCAGCTCTAAATCGTCTAAGTTTTCTTCCATTGTAATCCCCCATTCTTACGCAAGCACAAATTCGCCGTCCATCCCCAATTCCAAAGCATCAGCAATGGGATGCCGGCAAAGCTGTTTGTGACGCTCCTGCACAAATAACCAAAATATCATATCAATTCAAGCTTTTCAATCGTGCTCTTGAGCTTGTCCATATCAATAGGCTTTGCGCAATACACCGTGCAGCCAAGCTCAAACGCCTTCTTCACATTCTTTTCCTCGTTCAGCGCCGTCGTCATAATGATTTTAGTCTGCTTATCGTCGGGTATGTTATGCTCCTTTTCAATATCGCGGATATTTTTAAGCGCCTGATAGCCGTCCATAATAGGCATCATCACATCCAGACAGATGAGGTCGTACGGCTCATCCTCTTCAAGCGCCATCATAAACGCGTCAATCGCTTCCATGCCGTCGACCGTCACGTCACATTCTCCATACAGGGAAAGGAATTTAAGTATTACCTTCCTGCTGGCAAAATCGTCCTCTGCTATTAATATTCTCATAGTCGCTCCTCCTGCTTTATTTACTTCTTTTCCATTATATAATACAGCTTCCTTGCAATCTGCTCCAACGGCACCTGATAGTCGACCGCTCCAAGCTCATATGCCACCTTCGGCATACCGTACACCACACATGTATTCCTGTCCTGCCCTATGGTGCGCGCTCCCGCCTTTTTCATGGACAAAAGCCCTGCCGCGCCGTCGCTTCCCATGCCTGTCATCAGCACTCCTATGGCGTCCTTTCCGGCAGCCTTCGCCACGGACTCAAACAGCACATCCACCGACGGGCAATGCCCGCTCACCTTTTCGCCCGTGCGACATTCCACCTGATATGTGCCGTTTACCTTGATAAGGCGCATATGCTTATCCCCCGGAGCCAAAAGCACCAGTCCGGGCTTCACCACATCTCCCGTCCTCGCTTCCTTTACGGTAAGCTCGCCTTCGTTGTCAAGCCTTTGCGCATACATCTGCGTGAACCCCTCCGGCATATGCTGCACCATGACCACTCCCGGAGTTTCTTTTTTCATATCCCTTATGACAGCCGCCACTGCCTCCGTGCCCCCCGTGGAGGCCCCTATCGCAATTACCATGCCGCAGTCGTTTGCGTTTTCCCTTACGGGAATTTTTGCATTGTCTGATTTTACCGTGTTTTGAGAAAATCCCTTCCGTTTTATGTCCGCTACCGCCTTAATCATCTTGCAGATATTTTCCTGCGTCAGAGCATTTATACCGGCATCCGTGGCGATAAATGCCCTTGCTCCTGCCAAATACGCGCTTTTTTCCAGCTCTGAGGCTCCCAGCACGATTGTATTGACCGCCCTTTGCGGCATAAGCTTTTGCAGGAAGCTGATGCCTGTCATTCTCGGAAGGCTGTTGCACAAAAGCATTACGTCGGGATTACATTCTATTATTTTATCCCTCGCGGAATAAGCGTTATTGACCTCCGCCACAAGCTCTATTTCCGCATCGTCGTCAAGAATTTTCCTAAGCCCCATGCTCATTTCCAGACTGCCGGCGACTAGCAGCACCTTTAATCTTTCCATTATACACTCATTCCCAACACTATTTTCTGTATATTGAAGGTCTTATATATTTAAAACGGGTATTGCTTTGGCTCATTGCCTCGGTCGAGCCAATAAACAGATATCCTCCCGGCTCCATCTTTTCATATATATTATTTAAAATCTTTTCCTTTGTTTCTTCGTCAAAGTAAATCATCACATTTCTGATAAATACGATATGGAGCGGTTTTCTGAACGGGAGCTGATGCATAAGATTAAATTTTCTGAAAAGCACCTCTTTTTTCAGCTCTTCCTTAACCTGATATTCATTTTCGCCAATCTGCCTGAAAAAACGCCTCACATATTGCTGCGGAAGCTGTTCCACGGAGTCCTTTGCATACACGCCGCGGACTGCCTTTTCGATGACCCTTGTGTCGATATCCGTCGCAAGCACGGTCGTATCCCACTGCGGATGCTCAAGCCCCAAAAAATCCATACAGAGCATCGCAAGCGTGTATGGCTCCTCACCTGTCGATGAAGCCGCGCACCATATTCTCCAATCCTTTGTGTTCTGCGTATGCTTTTTAAGCTCGGGAAACACCTCGCGCTTTAAAAATTCAAACTGCTCATGCTCTCTCCAAAAGTATGTATGGTTGGTCGTGAGCGCATTAAGCAAGTCCTCCGCCTCCGCTCCGTTTGGAAATTTCTCTACCAAATCCATAAACTCGTGATAGGAATGATAGCCCTTGCGCTGCATATAATTATCCAGCCTGCCCTGCACCAATACCTTTTTTTCACTCAAATTAATGCCTGCTTTGCATTTTACATACCGCACTATCCTTTGAAATTCCTGATCCGTAATCATTTATAGCCTCAATTTACAAATATTCTCCAATAAATATAGATACACCGTTCATTATAGCATTGTGTACAAATATTGTCAAAATGTTTATAGCGGGGGCATACATCGCCGCGATTATGCGTAAACAATGCTTTTCCCAAGCTTTTTGGCTGTTTCACCATCAATGAGGCTCTCCACAAGCGCAAGCGCAAATTCAATCGCCGTACCCATTCCGCGGCTTGTAATCACGTTGTCTGCTCTGACTACCTTGTCGTAAACGACTTGCGCGCCTTCAAGCTCCGCCTCCATTCCCGGGTAGATACATGCCCTCTTGCCCTTTAAAAGCCCCATATGCCCGAAAATGCCCGGCGCGGCGCAGATTGCTCCGATGAGCTTTCCGGCATCATAAAACGCTCGAAGCTGAGCCTTCAATTCTTCACATGCCTCAAGATTTTTGGTTCCCGGCATTCCGCCCGGACATACAAGGACGTCAAAGCCTTCAAAATCAAGCCCGGATATGCCCGCGTCCATCTCCACGGATATCTTGTGCGCTCCCGTCACGCTCTTTTCATTGTCGATTGAAACGCATGTCACCTCTATTCCGGCGCGGCGGAGCAGATCCACCACGGTGAGCGCCTCTATTTCCTCGTAACCTGTTGCAAAAAATACTGCTGCTTTTTTCATTTTAAACCTCCATTCCTGCACAAGCACAATATTTGCGGAACCAACAAAGTTGGTTCTAAACAAAGCCGGTTCTTCCTTCGTGTTCCGCGTATCATCATTGACTATATTTTAACATTGAATTTTATATCTGTCGATTAGTATTTAAAATTTTAGCAAATTCATATTTTAGCAAATTCATATTTTTTTGATAACAGTACATACTACGTGCATGAAACATTTAAATATACGCTCTTTTGATTATTACGTACTTTTATTTTTCTGTATCTCGTTTGCGGGCTGGCTTTGGGAGGTTGTCCTCTACCTGTTGGGCAGCGGCGTTTTCGTCAACCGCGGCGTATATTATGGTCCGTATCTTCCCATTTACGGAATCGGAGGGCTTTTTTTGATGCTGCTTTTGCACGCGAAAAGGAAACAGCCGCTGTTGGTTTTCGCTGTTTCTGCCGCCATCTGCACCGCAATCGAATACGCTGCCGCCGCATGGCTTGAATATAAGTGGAATGTCCGCTGGTGGGATTACAGCAGCCTTTTTATGAATTTGGACGGAAAAATCTGTCTTTTATGCAGCATAGGCTTCGGAGCGGGCGGCGTGCTGCTCATATGTATTTTCCAGCCGTTTTTTAACAGGCTGTACCACAAAACGCCCCGCCGTGTATGCATTTTGATATGCATTATCTTAATCGTGCTTTTTACCGCAGACGCTGCCTATTCAAGCATAAATCCCAATACGGGAAGAAATATTACTTGTTTTTTTGCGGCAATACAGTAAAATGGGAAATGGAATCAGTCTAAAGCGCCTGCTCAAAGAAGCATCAGCGAACCCAAGTTCGCGGAAATGAGGGAAAACATGGAAAATATGGAAATTGAGAGAAAATATACAATAACGAATATGCCTTCGCGGCTTGAAGATTACCCCTGCAAGGTCATAGAACAGGCGTATTTAAATACCTCGCCCGTGGTGCGCGTGCGCAGAGCAAACGACACGTACACCCTCACCTACAAGGGCAGCGGGATGATGGCCCGCACGGAATACAATCTTCCTTTGGACGAAAAATCCTACAATCACCTTTTAAAAAAAGCTGACGGCAACGTCATATCAAAGAGGCGCTATATCCTGCCTCTCGAAAATCCGCGCTTTGCCAAAGGTTTCACGCCCAAGGACGGTCTTTCGCTTGAGATTGAGCTTGATATTTTTGAGCCGCCCTTCGCGCCGCTTGTGATGGCAGAGGTCGAATTTCCTGACGAGCAGACGGCAAACGCATTTATACCGCCCGCGTGGTTTGATAAGGATGTGACCTTAGACTCAAAATATCATAACTCAAATATGTCCCGGCAGGTATTTTAAGCCTGCATCAGCAGATTTACAAAGTAAACCGCGTACAGCGCAAGCATCAGAATTCCTCCAAATCGGTTTAAGCGCTGCTTTCGCAACACCAAAAGCCACAGAACCACCATCACAAGGGCGGCTGCCACATTGTCAAAAATAAATTCCGACGTGTATGCCACGGGAGTAATGACCGCGCTTGAACCGAGCACAAACAGGATATTGAACAGATTTGAGCCGACAATGTTTCCGACGGCAATATCTGTTTCCTTTCTTTTTGCCGCAATGCAGGAGGTCACAAGCTCCGGCAGCGAGGTGCCGAACGCCACGATGGTAAGCCCGATAAGCCGCTCGGTCATTCCAAACTCCATCGCAATGTTTGACGCTGCGTCGACTGTCACATCGGAGCCAACGACAATCATCACAATTCCAACAAGGATTAGGAGCACTAGCTTCCAAAGCTTATCCGCCTCGCCTGCGGCTTCAAAGTCTTCGCCGTCAGCCTGCCCTTTCTTTGTGAGCCGTATCATATAGCCGATATACAGCACTAAAAGCGCCCAAAAAATAAGCCCGTCACTTCTCCCGATGTTTCCGTCAGCCACTCCAAACGCGAGCATCAGAAGTGTGACAAGAAACACAAACGGTATATCGAAACGAATGGCTGATTTTTTCACTGCCAAAGGATAAATCACTGCGGACAGCCCCAGTATCAGCAGCACATTCATGATATTGCTTCCCAAAACGTTGCTGATTGACAAATCCACGCTTCCCTTGAGCGCCGCGCTGATGCTCACCGCCGCCTCGGGAGCGCTTGTTCCGAACGCCACGATGGTAAGTCCGATGACAAGATGCGGTATTCCGAATTTATCCGCAATCTTTGAAGCGCCGTCCACAAACCAGTCCGCACCCTTCATCAGCAGTGCGAAGCCAACCACAAGCAGGACAAACTGTAAAATAATCATAATAATCCCCTTTCTTGCACACTATTCCCCATTCCGCTTATCGCTCAAATCGGGTCCCAACATTCCCAGCTTAAAATGTTTTCTGCACAGCGCGACATAACTGTCGTTTGCACCAAGCACAACCTGCTGCCCGTCGCGCACAATTCCCGCGCTGTTAAATCGCGCATTTGCTGTTGCTTTCCTTCCGCACCAGCACACTGTCTTTATTTCCTGTATCGTGTCTGCAATCGCAATCAGCCTTTCGCTCCCCGGAAAAAGATTGTTTTGGAAGTCAGCCCGCAAACCGTAGCACACGACAGGCACCTCCATAAAGTCCACGATATCGGAGAGAAAATCAATTTGAGTCTTTGTCGCAAACTGTATCTCGTCGACGATAATGCAGTTATATTTTTTTATCTCGCTTTCGGGCATATCCATAAGTTCGGATAAAAGAACACATTCCATCTCAAGCCCGATTCTTGAGCGGATTATCCGCTCGCCATCTCTCGTGTCAGCCTCCGTCTTGCAAAGCAGCGCCTTCTGCCCGACCTCCTCATAGTTGAAATGCGTCATAAGCGCGTTTGCCGTCTTTGAGCTGTTCATCGCTCCATAATAAAAATACAGCTTTGCCATAAAAGCCTCCCCTGCTGTCAACAGCCCGCTTTTTCCTCCATATTATAAAGAATGTGCCGGCGGCACATTCCCGCGCCGAGCGCGGTCGCTTGCGACATATTTCATCTTCGCGCAAGTGCGCATCCACGCGGAGCGTTTTATCGTATAGGACGAACTTTCCTATACGATAAAAAAAGAATGTGCCGGCGGCACATTCCCGCGCCTAAGCGCGTTTCCCTATATGAAGAAAAAGTTGAACTATATCAGTCCAACCTTTTTACAATGCGGATAACAGGAGTTGAACCTGCACGGTTGCCCACCGGAACCTAAATCCGGCGCGTCTGCCAATTCCGCCATATCCGCATAAAGAATTGACCCATGCATCGGTCAAATACTTTTACATGCTATCAGATAGCTTTGATAGGACGAACTTTCCTATACATAAAAAAAGCCCTTTAGGGCAGTGGAGATAGGGGGACTCGAACCCCTGACCTACGCGTTGCGAACGCGTCGCTCTCCCAACTGAGCTATATCCCCATGAATGGAAGCAACGGGGCTCGAACCCGTGACCTCTCGCGTGTGAGGCGAACGCTCATCCCGGCTGAGCTATGCTTCCGTTCCATTCATATATTATTGATTATATCACTTTGAAAAAGAATTTCAAGTCAAATATTATAAAAGTGACAACTAAAAGTGACAACATTCCACAAAATGCATTTGGTAAGCCTGATATTCACATTCCGCGCCCTTTAGCGCAATGCCTGTTTCCATAAGCGCCGTGCTGTTATATATTTTTCCGCCCGCAGCTTCCCTGTATGCGGTGTTCTCCTTAAGGCCTTTAAGCCGGACATAATTTGCCGGCATATTTGCATGCTGCGCCAGACTGACTGCGCACACTAAGGCTTCGGATTTGTCCTCGGAAACAAACATCCACGCCCCAACTTCATCCTCGCTCGGACATGACAGGCGATAGTACAAGCCCTTTTGTATTAAATCAGCATATGCGCAATAGCTCTTAATCTGCGCCCGTATCTCATCCTTCTCCTCTGCCGTCAACATTCCCAAATTCAATTCATATCCGAAGGTGCCCGACATCGCGACCACGCCTCTTGTATGCAGCGGAGTTTTTCTTCCCGTCTGATGGTTTGGGCTTGCCGAAACATGCGAGCCTGCCGCCGATACCGGATAGACAAATGATGTGCCGTACTGTATTCTTACCCGGTCTGCCGCATCCGTGTTGTCGCTGCACCAAATCTGCGGCGTATAGTAGAGCATACCCGCGTCAAAACGTCCGCCGCCGCCGCAGCAGCCCTCAATCAGCAAATCAGGATATCTTTTAACAAGACGTTCCAAAAAATCATACACGCCCAGCACATAATCGTACAAAACCTTTCCCTGGCAGTCCGTCTGCGCCGAAAAAATATCGGACAGGCTTCTGTTCATGTCCCATTTTATATATTCAATATTTCCCTGGTCAAGCACTCCGCAAATCTGTCCGAACACATAATCCACCACGTCTTTTCTTGAAAAATCCAGCACAAGCTGATACCTTGAGCGGACCGGCTTTCTTTTCGGAATTGCCAGTACCCAATCCGGATGCTCCCGATACAAATTGCTGTCCTCGTTTACCATTTCCGGCTCAATCCACAAGCCGAATTTCAGTCCCATGCCGTTTATCCCGGCAATCAGTTCTCCCAGCGTGCAGCCAAGCTTTTTTTCGTTGACCTGCCAGTCGCCCAGCGCCTTAAGGTCATTGTCCCTGTTTCCAAACCACCCGTCGTCCAACACGAACATTTCCATCCCCAAATCGGCTGCCTCAGCCGCAAGCTTTAAAAGAGCTTCCCCCGTAAAGTCAAAGTATGCCGCCTCCCAACTGTTGATAAGAATCGGTCTTCTGACATCTCTGTATTTTCCCCTGCACAGATGCGTTCTCATGCAGCGGTGCAAATTCTGCGACAATGGTGCAAGCCCCTCAGATGAGTAACTCATGATTACCTCCGGAGCGGCAAATTCCTCACCCGCTTTCAGGCAATAGGAAAACATCTCCTCCTGAAGCCCCATCAGCACTCTCGTCTGGTCGAACTGGTCTCTCTGCGCCTCGCTTTGGAAGCTGCCGCTGTATACAAACGCGAGCGCATAGCACTGCCCCGCGTCCTCAGTCGCGCTCCTTTCCGCCACAATGACCGCAGGGTTATACTGATGGCTTGAGGCGCCGCGAAAGCTTCCTATTTTAGAAATTCCATGCGCAATCGGAATTCTTTGGAAATTCCTCTCCATGGCATGACGACCGTAAAATGTAATAAAGTCAAATTTCCCCGTGACAAAATCAAGGCAGGCAGGCGCAAGCTTTTCCAGCGTAATGCTTCCCTCGCCGGCGTTTAAAATTCTGACGCTTCTTGTTATGATATCAAGCTCCGGCAATACGCCATAAAGAAGCTGTGCCTTTACTCCTGATGCATGATCCGAAAGCACTATTTCCAATGTCTGTGCTTCGTTTTTCCCGGCATATACCGCAGGAAGCCCCTGAAGGGCATATTTTCCCTCTCTGATGCTGTGACTCTCATAGCGGAAATCACAGGCAAAGCTGCCGTCCGCGTTTTTTATGATGCACGCCACGGTTCTGTAGTCCCCCGTGCCAAGCGTTGGAAATTCCTGCGGGAGCGCATCCATGGAATATGTTCTATCCATACCCGCATCATACGGATTTCCCGAAAAACCGTGGTCAGCATAGGTCAGCAGATAATCCATGCATCCCTGCGCTGTCTTTCCATAGTACAAATGCAGCAGAAAACCATATCTGTCCACCTGCATCTGATAAGTCGTATGCTCTGTATGAAGCGTAAACGTTTTTTCCTTTTCGTCAAATATAATTCCCATTTTAATCCCCATTCCGGAGCGTTTTACGCGACGGGGCGACGCAAATGTCAGATTTTCGTCTGCCATCAAGGCTATTTGTGACGCTCCGGCACAAATAGCCGTATGAAAAATAAGCTATCGAGCTT
>JAJQDE010000060.1 GCA_021202335.1 Lachnospiraceae bacterium | reverse complement strand
CGTGCGTGTGGGCTCGGCTTTGTGTCTAAGAGACAGTCGGTAACGAAGATATTTTCCCTATTCCTCGTTTCGCCGCCGCCAAAGCCGCCCATGCCGCCCATTCCGCCAAAGCCGCCCATTCCGCCGCCTCCGCCGCCGGGCATGCCGCCTCCGCCGCCCATGCCGCCCATTCCGCCGCCTCCGCCGCCGGGCATGCCGCCTCCGCCGCCTCCGCCGCCAAAGCTTACGGCGTTACTCTCATATGAGATATCGATTGCGCCCGCATTCAGGTTTGCGAACTGCTCCGCAATATCCTGCTGACCGCCCGTACCGATTGCGATAACCAGCATAATCGTCGCCGAGCCTACGATTATGCCGACCGACGTCAGGATTACCTTAAATTTATTCTGCGAAAGATTGAAAAACACAAGCCGTAATAATTCGGATATTCTCACTGTCAGCTCACCTTCCCTTCGATAAGGACTACATCGCCCTCCGAAAGCCCTTCCACTATTTCTACATAGGTTCCGTCGGAAAAGCCTGTCACAACATCCTTTTCCTCAATGCTTCCCTGCGCGTTGCGCACCTTCACGTAAGAGCGGGTGCCTTCCCTGTTGATTGCCCTGTTGGACACATAGAGAACATCCTCCGTTTCGCCCGTGACAAAGGTCACATCGCCTGTCATTCCCTCGTAAAGACCGTCCACATCGCCCTGCACCGTAACGGTAAGCGTATAATAGGTAGAGCCTGAGCTGCTGTCATATTCCGCATCCGACACCTCGCTTATCACCGCCGAGTAAACCACGTCGGGATATGCCGTATAGGTAATATTGACCTGACAATCCTCCTCTAAGGACTCGTAATCATCCTCGCCGAGCGCAATGTCCATCGTGACGTCCTCCTGATCGTAAAGCACGATAAGCCTCGTGCCCTTCGTCACGGTATCGCCCTCCTCAAGCTCCGCCGAGGTGATGACGCCGCTGTATTCCGAAACAAGGCAGTTATCCACAATGTACGCATCAAATTTTTCAAGCTTCGATTTTGCCGTTTCATAGCTGTTTTTTGCCGTTTCAAGCTCATTGTCAATGCTTGCCGTTTGGATTGAATACCACTCGGACGCACTGTTGGAATAATAGGTATCAATATCATAGGTTTCCCCTGATGAGAGCTTTCCTTTCTCAAGAGCGAGGTTTGCAGTATTTAAATCGCGCATTGCCGACTGTATTTCCTCCTGCAGATCCTCCGACTCGTCCGTAAGCTCCTCCACCTTATCCTCCAGATCGTCCACCAGCGTTTGGGCAACCTCCCTTGTGTTCTCATACACTGTATAATAGTAGGGATTGCTGTATCGTATATCATAATTCTCGGCGACTGCGTTCTCCGCCTCCTTAAGGTACGCATACGCCTCAACAAGCTCCTCCTGAGCCTCCTGCAGGTTAAGCAGAGTTTCGTTCAGGTCATTCTGCTTATCGTTGACGGTATCAACCGCATCGTCCACCGCTTCCTGAAGCTCGGCAATCTCATTGTCATAAATCAACCGGGCATATTTACCGTTTGTAATGTATGTATCATACCCCTGTGACGCCTGATTTCTCGTTTCCTGCTGCTCAACCTGAAGCGATTCATATTCGCTGAGCGTGTCGTCCACGTCCTCCTGAAGCGCCGTTCTGATTTCCTGCACGCTTTCCTCCGTAAAGGTGTAAAGCGCATCTCCCACGGAAATATTCTGCCCGACCGTCACATGCACCTGCTCAACCTCAAGCGACTGCGACTCAGAGCCGTACGACGTTCCCATGGAAAACATCTGCATGCCTCCCATTCCGCCCATACCTGTGTTTGAGGTTGAAGAATCGCTGCTTACAAGTGCGCTTATGTCCAGATCAAAGGTCTGTTCAACCGTTCCTATGCTGACCGAGCCCTCGTCCGTGATGCCGACCGTGATGGCTCCATACTCCACTGTAGTTTCACGGTAGGTCGTTTCATCATCGTCGGAGCTGCTGTTCCTCACTGCGAGAACCACAATCAGTATGATAATTGCAAGGATCGCTGCTGCGGCGACGCCTGCCAGTATGAATTTCGTTTTTCGGTTCATGTTAATTGGCACCTCCCCTATCCATATTTGCATCCGACATATTGCCGCGCTGCATATCACCCTGCTGCGTATCGCCCTGCTGCATTTGGGAGGCGTCGTCCGCAGATGCGGCTGTTTGTGAGGCTTCCTCTTCTTCCTCCTGCACATCCGCCGTCACGCTTTCAGCCTGCACGCAGATATAGTATTTGTCGCCGGCTTCAAGCCCCGAGGTCACCTCTATGTATTCACTGTTGGAGAAATCGGTCGTAATCTGCGTCAGCACATATTCGCCGTTCTGCTCAACATATACAAAGCTGTTATTGTTATCCTCTACCACCGCCTTTGCCAAAATATAATTAACGTCGTCAACCTCCTCCGTCGTGAAGGTCACATCCGCTGTCATTCCCCCGTAAAGCTTTGAAGTGTCGCCCTGTATTGAAATGACTACCGGATAGCTGATGGTTGCCGAGCTTCTGCTTGTCGCTGTCGTCGTGATGGACTCGATAATGCCGATGTAGGTTTCATCCTCATACGCCGAGAAAACAATGTCAACGCTGTCGCCCACCTTCATCGTAACGACGTCCTCCTGCGATACATCGACTGAAACGGTCATATTCTCAGCCTCCGCAAACGCAATCAGCGTTCCCGTATTGACAAGGTAGTCGTCCACCTCATAGCCTACCTCCGTCACCAGCCCGCTGCCCTCGGCATACACGGTTCCGTCGCCCACAAACTCATTAAAATCATCCAGCTTTTCCTGCGCCTCGTCAAGCTCATCCTGCGCCGTGTTCAATGCGCTCTCATAGCTTGTCAGGCTGCTTGAATACTTTGTGTCCGCAATTTCTCCGCTTACATTGGCAGACACCAGCTCCTGCTGCGCCGCCAGCAGCTCCTTCTCAAGAAGCTGTTGGTCGTAAGCTATTTCCTCCTGTATGTCATAAATCTCATCGATTTTGTCATTTATTTCATCGTTTGTTTCATCAACCTGGTCAAAAAAGCTTTCATACGAATCCCTTGCCGTGCTGAAGGTATATGCCGCATCAACCTGATTTGTCACAAAGTCCTCGCTTGCATCCTCCAGATCGTCTATGGCGTCCTCATAAGCATCCACAATGCTCTGCTTTTGTTCAAGATAATCATCGTCCACAAGAGAAAGCTGCAGATTGTAAATATCATCCAAAAGCTGCTCAATCTCAAGCGACTTTGCCGCCATATCGTTTGACAGTCTCGCAATAGTGTTGTCGTAGGTTTCCTGAGCAAGCGATGTGGCAAGCAGCGTTTCATCCTTTGTAAGCTCCGCCTCCAAAACGCCAATCTCGTAATCCGTCTGCGCCTCGTTCAGCGCAATCTGCGCCTCCGTCACCGCATATGTAAGCGATTTCCTGACGTCGTCGATACTGTCCTGAGTAAAGCGGTATACCGCATCTCCCTCGTTGATGCGCTGCCCTACCGCGACATAAACCTCCTCAACCTTGAGATACTTTTCCTCGTCGTCATCATCATCGTCATCGTCGTCATCATCGTCATCGTCGTCATCATCATCGTCCGTTGATACGTCAAGGTCATAAATCTGCATCGTCGTCCCAAGCGTTACCGAACCGCTCTCTGTCACTGTACTTTTCAGGTCGCCCGATTGTACCTCATATTCCGTATACACCAGCTCCACCTGACCCGCGTTCTTCGACTTCCATAGCGTATATCCCGCCGCAGAGCATATCAGTACAATAATCAGTGCAATCGCAGTAAGCTCTTTTTTTAACTTTTTACTCATTGCTGATTTCTCCTATTCCATAATTATTGGTTAAAGCCGCCCATATCAGGCATTCCGCCCATGCCGGGCATTCCGCCCATGTCGGACGAGCCGCCCTCTGTCGTTGCGCCTCCTGATACGTCATCAAAATCAGGCATCCCGCCTTCGGGCATTTCTCCGAAAATTACGGTTGCGGTAAGATTTGACGAAAGCTCGCTTATATCTCCGTCGATTGCCACGGTAACCGTATATGTAACGGAAGTCCTGCTGTCTGATGATGAAATAGGGTTGATGGTTTCAATGACTCCCGTATAATTTCCCTGCTCCTCAAACATAATCTGCGCCGTTTCACCGACAGTCAGCTTCGCGATATCGTCCTGCGATACAGACACAGACACCGACAGCTCATCCGCGTTGCTGTAAGCAAGGATAATGTCGTCGCCCTCAAGCGTCTGCCCTTCCTCCACAAGAGCCATCAGCACGGTTCCAGCGTTTTCCGTGTACAGATATCCGTCGCCTATCAGCTCCTCAAACAGCGCGAGGTTGTCATCCGCATCTTCTTTTTCGTCAAGCAGACGCTCAAGTGAGTCCTCAAGGATTGTAAGCTGTGTTTCATAATCGTTTTCTGCCGTCTTGCCCTTTGCGACCGTGGTTTCATAGGTCGTCTTGGCGCTCAGGCTCTCCTTCTGATAGGTAAGGAGCGTATCCGTGTAATCCTCTCTCGCGGTTTCCAGCGCACTCGCAAGCAGCTCAAGCTTCAAAGCGGCTCCGTCAATCTCCGCCTGATAATCCTCCTGTGCCTGCTCATACTCCTCTTTCGCTTCCTCGCACTCCTCCTCAAGCAGCGTCATAGTCTTTAAAATCCATTTTCTGTCCGCCTGTGTCGCCGGAGTGTCCATATCCACTGCAGGCTTTTTAAATTCTCTTTCCTCCTGAGAAGACGAAGATGTATTATCGTCAGACTCATCATCTGACGATGTATCGTCTGATGCTGAGTCTGTTGACGTGTCGGAATCCACCAGTCTTAATATCCCTTTTGAAAGCGCATCCAACACCGTTGCCGTCACAGCCTTTGTGCCCGTTGTCTTTACTGCCGTCAGCGTTGTCACGGACGCCGATGTTCCCGATGCAGACGTCTGCTCCGTGCTTGCGCTTTCAAGCTCATCCTCGTCAATATCCCAGTATTCCAAAAGATCCTGATATAAATAGTAGGCATCCTCATATGCTTTTTTCAGCTTTTCAACCTCGTAGTCCTCATAGAAGGTATTGTTCGTAATCTTATCGTTGTACTCATCATAATCCTCCTGAGCCTCGTCGTAGGTCTTTTTCGCGTCGGCAAGCTCCGCATCAAGAGCGGCAATCGCATCATTATACACCTGCTCGGCGTACTCCGCTTCCAGCATCGCCAGATCATATTCATACTTTGCCTGGATTTTGCTCTCCTCGCTGCTTATTACGCTGCTGCGATAGGTAAGGTCGGCGGTCAGCGCCGTGCTCTCAAGCTCCTGCCGCGCATCCGCAATGCTGTCGTCAGTAAACTTTATGTATTTATCACCTGCGGCAACCGTGTCGCCGTTTGAGAGATAAACCTCCTCCACATAAAGGCTTGTGTCCTCAAGAAAATCAATCTCAAAGGTGACTGCATCCATACCCACCGACGTCGTTCCCGTGGCAGCGACCATGTCGCCGCTCATTCCCTGCCTGCCGCGCATTTGGTCGTCCTGCTCCTCATCGCTGCCGCGCGTGCTGGTATACATCCATATACTGCCCGCCGAAATTCCGACAATCACAATACACAGTGCAAGCGCTCCCAGCCGGTTTTTCAGCTTTCTTCTTTTGAAAAGTTTGTCCTGCTCGTTCTCCATAAATGCCTCCCGAGTATTTTTTTGTTTGTTGTCCGCAGCCGTAACCGTGACAGCGGCTGCCACTTTTTCCTTTTACTGTAATGTTAAAGTAAAAATGTGTTGCAAATTTGTTTGAATTGTGAAAATTTTGTGTAGGTGTAAATATTTTCCCTAAAACCTCCGATAACAATTAAAATGGTATGGATTGCACAATCCATTTGAATACTTCATTACAACCGGTTTTATTATTTTTACAGTTAAAGGAGTTATTTATATGTCTTCTATTTCATGGACCTCATCATCATTATCAAGTTATATTAATACATCCTTGAATTTGGACACCTCGTCCGGCATCAACAGTATTTATACCACATTGAATGATGCATCCCTGATTAAATCCGGCACTTATAAAAAGCTTATGTCGGCCTATTATGATTCCCAGTCCTCCGACAGCTCGAGCTCCACTTCATCATCGACAAGCAGCTCCACAAAGGCATGCGCATATACCTACGATGTCACCACAAGCACAATTTCTTCCATAAGAAATTCCGTACTTGACGACCTGCTTGATAAAACGGAAAAGACCACGACTACCTCGAGCACTGTACTTGATGAGCTTTTAGCTTTGGACGATGAAGAAGAGGAAGAAACAACGGAAACCACTGAGGACGACGGCACTGTTGTTGATAAGACGGAAACCGAAACGACAAGTATTGATGTGTCAGTATAATCACGCAATTGTTATCCCCTGCATATACTAACAAAAAGCAAATGCAGGGGATTTTTATGTCTGAAATAATAAAATCCGAAGCTCCCGCCTACGAAGGAGAGCTTATCATAAACGTTACATCCTCTCAGGGTCTTATTCCCATCAGCAATGCCACCGTCACCATATCCTACACGGGAAATCCCGACACGGTAGTGTCTACTCTTACCACAAACGAATCGGGACAGACAAACGCCGTTTCCCTTCCGGCGCCAAACATTGATTACAGCACGGAGCCGAGCGAGGTGCGCCCCTACTCGGAATACAACATTTCCATCACGGCTCCCGGCTACGAAAGCGTCTTTATCTCAGGCACGGAAATTCTTCCGGACGTGACTGCAATACAGCCCGTTTCCATGACTCCGCTTGAGCTTGAGGAGCCGGGAGGTCCCGTCGAGGAGGATATCGTCATTCCGGAGCACACTCTTTACGGGGATTACCCGCCCAAAATTCCCGAGGAAGAGATAAAGCCGACTGACGAGAGCGGCGAAATCGTCCTGAGCCGCGTGGTCATTCCTGAATACATTGTTGTCCATGACGGCGTTCCGCAGGACTCAACCGCCCAAAATTACTATGTGCGCTACACAGACTATATCAAAAACGTGGTTTCCTCGGAAATTTACGCCACCTGGCCCGAAAATACCATCTACGCAAACACGCTCGTAATCATGTCGTTTACTCTGAACCGGGTTTATACGGAGTGGTACCGGAACCAGGGCTACGATTTTACGATTACCTCCTCGACCGCCTATGACCAAAAATGGGTTTACGGCAGGAATATCTACGAAAATATAAGCCGTATTGTAGATACGATTTTTTCCAATTACCTTTCAAGACCGGGTGTTATTCAGCCTATCTTTACCTCTTACTGTGACGGAAACCGCACTACCTGCCGCGGTCTTTCCCAGTGGGGCAGTAAATATTTGGGCGACCGGGGATATACGCCGATAGAAATTATCAGGTATTATTATGGAAGTGATATGTATATCAATTCCACATCTTATATCTCGGGAATACCCGCCTCATGGCCGGGATATGATTTGACCATCGGCTCATCAGGGCAAAAGGTATTGCAATTGCAGGAGCAGCTAAACCGCATCGCCCAAAACTACCCTGCGTTGCCCGTGATTGCGGCAGACGGGATTTTTGGCAGCAATACCGCCGACGCTGTCCGGACATTCCAAAACATATTCGGGCTGCCTGCCACGGGGATTGTCGATTATCCTACCTGGTATCGTATTTCTGAAATTTACGTGGCAGTTTCAAGGATTTCCGAACCAACCTGATTGTAATATGGCTGCCGCTCAAAATCGGATTTCAGAGCGGCAGCCTGTCATTTCATCCGCATATAATAGTAGCAGCGCTCCAGCTCCTCAAGCGCCGCTCGCGCGCATGTCGACTCGGTAATTTCCCTGCATACTCCGTCATACTCCTCAACAGGCACCATAACCGTCAGCTCCACATCCGCGGCATAAACGCTGTTTTCCGCCTGAATATCCCTGCTCGCCAGCAGATATTGTATTTTCCCGATGTCGTTATAATTTGCCCTAATCTGCAGCCGCACACCGAAATGCTGCCTTACTGTTTCGCAACCTTCAAGCGCCTGCTTTACCACACCCGAATACGCCCTGACAAGACCTCCCGTTCCTAAAAGCGTGCCGCCAAAATATCTTGTCACGACCACGGCAATATTTCTGATGCCGCTCCCTAAAAGCACCTCGAGCATCGGTCTGCCGGCAGTGCCGCTCGGTTCGCCGTCGTCACTGCTTCTTGTAAGCTCCGCCCGGCTTCCTATTACAAATGCAGAACAGTTATGTCTTGCATCATAGTATCGTTTCTTCATCTCGTCGATAAAGGCTGCCGCTTCCTCCTCATTGGAAACAGGACGCACCGTCGCGATAAACCGCGACTTCTTTTCCACATACTCCGCCTCCGCCCCCTTAACAAGAAGCAGGAAATCGTCATGCTCCGTTCTTTCCTCCATACGGCTCCTCCTTTTTTGTTTATGTATAAACTGTTTACGTATAAAAAGTATGCCATAGGTCTATAATTAAAAAAAGCCTTTATTTCACTTCCATAATTTGTTATAATGAATGGAAGTGTTACCTGTATACATAATTATTTACCCGGAGGTGACTGAATGAATTACGGGAAAAAGGGAATTTCAAAAATTCAGAAATCCCTTACTTCAAAAAAAACAAAGCTGAAAAAAATGGTTGTCGTCACGGCGCTTAAGCTCGTCCTTCTGGCGGTCCTCTCGGCAGCGGTCATCGCAGTCTGTTTCGGACTCGGCATGTTCAAGGGGCTTCTTTCGTCCGCGCCGGACGTCGACCCTGCGTCCGTTCTTCCCACAGGCTACGCCACCGTGGTATATGACGCTAAGGGAAACGAAACCGCAAAGCTCGTGGCGGCAAACTCCAATAGAAGCTATGAGGAAATGTCCAAAATCCCGCAATATCTGGCAGATGCATTTGTCGCGATTGAGGACGAACGTTTCTATGAGCACAACGGCATTGACCTGAAAGGTATTTTTCGTGCCGCATTTGAGTTCATCCGCACGAAAGGCTCATCCGCGCAGGGCGCGTCAACCATTACACAGCAGTTAATCAAAAACAATATCTTTGATAATTGGACAAATGAAAGCACATTTGAAAAAATCAAGCGTAAAATACAAGAGCAATATCTTGCAATAGAGCTTGAGAAGGATATGGACAAGGAAAAAATCCTTGAAATTTACATGAACACAATCAATTTGGGTCAGAACACTCTCGGCGTAAAATCTGCCGCGGCACGCTATTTCAACAAGCAGACCTACCAGCTTACGCTCTCCGAATGTGCCGTTATTGCGGCAATTACGCAAAATCCGTCAAAGTACAACCCTATTACGCACCCGGATTACAATGCAGAGCGTCGCAAGACCGTGCTTGACAAAATGAAGGAGCAGGGCTACATCACGCAGGATGAGTATGACGAAGCGATTGCAGACGATGTATATGGCAGAATTGCCGCAGTAAACGAGGAAACAGATGCAAATTCAGTCTATACATATTTTGTAGACGAAGTGACTGAACAGGTTTTGCAGGATTTGATGGAGATTAAGGGCTACAATGAAACCCAGGCTTACAATCTCCTGTACAGCGGCGGCTTAAGCATATACACCACTCAGGATCCCGACATTCAGGCAATCTGCGATGAGGTGTATGAAAACGAGGAAAATTATCCCGACAATTGTAAATGGTATTTAAATTACGTGCTCACCATCACAAAAGCAAACGGAGAAACGGAAAATCACAGCACGGAAATGTTTAAGGCATATTTTAAACAATTTAACTCGTCCTTCAACCTTCTGTACAGCTCGACGGACGCAGCGTATGAAGCCATCGAGGAATACAAAGCGGCAGTCATGGAGGACGGCGATACCGTTGAAGGGGAAAAGGTCACGCTCACACCGCAGCCGCAGGTGTCAATCACCGTGGAGGATCAGTCGACCGGCTATATCGTCGCGCTCGTTGGCGGACGCGGCACAAAGGAAGCAAGCCGTACCCTGAACCGCGCCACAAACACAACGCGCCAGCCCGGCTCTACCTTTAAGGTGCTCTCCACCTATGCCCCTGCTCTTGACAGCGCAGGTCTGACGCTTGCAGACGTGCAGAACGACGCCGCCTACAATTATTCAACCGGGCGTCCCGTCAGCAACTGGTGGGGCAGCTCATACAGAGGGCTGCTGAGTCTGCGTTACGGCATTGCTCAGTCCGCAAACATCGTGGCAGTAAAAACACTCACGCAGATTTCGCCGCAGCTTGGTTTCGATTACCTGCTGAACTTTGGTTTTACAACGCTTGTGGACAAACGTGTTGAAAGCGACGGCACGGTTGTTTCAGATATCGGTCAGCCCCTTGCGCTCGGCGGTATTACGGACGGTGTCACAAACATGGAGCTTAACGCCGCCTACGCTGCCATTGCAAATCAGGGCACGTATATCAAGCCAAAGCTGTACACGAAAATTGTGGACCATGACGGCAATGTACTGATAGACAACACGGAGCCTGAAGCAACTCAGGTAATCAAGGAATCGACCGCATGGCTGCTTACAAGCGCCATGGTCGACGTAGTAACATCAGGTACGGGAGGTTCCGTAAACTTTGGCAATATGGCAATTGCAGGAAAAACAGGCACTACCTCGGATTACAAGGATGTTTGGTTTTCAGGCTTCACTCCATACTATACCGCAACCACATGGACAGGCTACGACAACAACGCAGTCCTTTCAACCTCCGCGGAGAAAAACCTCTCCAAAACGATGTGGAAGGCTGTGATGTCCAAAATCCATGAGAACCTGGAATACAAATCCTTCCCAATGGCAAACGGCATCGTTACCGCAAAGGTGTGCTCGAAATCAGGAAGGCTGCCCATTGCAGGCGTTTGTGATGATTGTGTTGTCACGGAATATTTCGCGGAAGGAACAGTACCCACAACCTATTGCGACGTTCATTCCTACTCAAATATTTGTACCTATTCCGGTCTTACTGCCACTGATGAATGTCCGTTTAAGACAACGTCCATTGTGGACACAATACCGGCAAGGCTCCAGGACAGTAACCTCGCCAGCGCTCTTTCCGGCGATACCTCAGAGTCTGATACAAGTGACACCGTCACGCTGTGTCCGCACACCGCCGCCTTCTTTGCGCTGCCAAACTCGCAGGAGCTTCTTCAGCAGCAGATACTTGAAATGCAGCAAAGGTCGTCGTCCGTTGTATCGGAGGATGTGTCGGCAAACAGCGCGCTTCCCGCATCGGATACTGATTAGCTGCGCATCAAAAAACCACTGAAATGCTTAATTGCGTTTCAGTGGTTTTTAAATTATATAAGACACTTTTCATATATAACAAAAAAGCTGATAACGGGAATCGAACCCGTGACCTCCGCACTACCAATGCGACGCACTACCGACTGTGCTATATCAGCTTACTGTCACCGACTGATATCGTACCATATTCCAAATAAATTGTCAATAGCAAAATTTCAATCGCCGGCTCCGACCCGCGTTCCGTAAAATTTCCGAAACATTTTGTTCATATTCTGCAATTTCTTGCCAATAGCCAAATCATGCGCTATACTATCCCATATAACCCGACAGACACGTAAATTCGCAGGTTTGAGCAAGAATGGGGGGATTTTTATGAAAAAAACAACAATTAACAATATACTGACAGGAGTCATTGCCATTTTATGCGTATCAATAGTGTTTCTTATCTTTTGCATCGCAAAGCGCCCGCCTTACACGGAGGCAAGTGAAATCGAGGCTTCCACAATCGCGGAGATTACCGATGACCTTGATATCGTCACGGAAGCATCTGAAATAAGTGAGAACAGCATTGAGCCTTCCGGCGCGACTGCTTCTTCCGAAGAGGCTGACGATGAATCTGCGCTCCTTCAGGGAAAGACCTCCACAAGAGTAAACATCCGCGACAACCCCACGGAGGACGCAAAGGTTCTCGACACCGTTGAGGAGGGAACCACCTTTGAAATCGTTGAAATTTTGGATAACGGCTGGACGCATATTATCTATGATGACAACGACGCATATATTTCGTCATCATACGTAATTATCATCAACAATTAAAACAGCGCTGACCTTTCTATCGTATAGGACGCACTTTCCTATACGATAATAAAGGCGGCTGCATACCCGCAGCCACCTTTATCTTTTCTTTAGCATCTGAAAATGCTCAAGCACATTTCCTTTCAGCAAATCTCCCTCATATTCGTCCTTAAAAAATTCATACGCCCTTCTGTAATTATAGCCGTATTCCATGAAAATCCTAAGCACCACGTTAATTTCACCGCCGATAAATACAATGTTCATAGTGCCATACAGCCACAGGATAAAAATAACAATCGTCGCAAGGCTTCCATATGTAACGGAATAATTGGAAAAATGGTCTATATAAAATGCGAAAGCCCCTGAAAACGCAAGCCACACCGCAGTTGAAAAAAGCGCCCCTGGAAATTCATAGCGAAGCCTTGATTTTCTGTTCGGCACTGTCATGTACAGCAGCGTCAAAAACACCACAAGCACCACAAGCATACACAGATACTTGCCATATTTGAAATAATCATGAAACATCCCAAGCCACGGTACAAAATGTAGCAATCCCCTGAACAGCCTGTTGCCAAGCACTATAAATCCAAGCGTAAGACCGAGCATGGCAAAAATCGCGATTACATACACAATCGAAAGCAGATAAATAAACACAATATTTCTTGTTTCACGTATTCCATAGACCGCATTCATACCGATGATTACTGCATATACTCCTCTGGAGGCACAAAAAAGCATTGCAATCATGGTAACGGACTTCAGCATCACCGTTGTGCTTTCAGCATACGCCTCCTGTATTATCTGCCTGAAAAACGGCGTGAAACCGCCCTGCATGGCTGTCAATACATATGCTGAAAACTCTCCCGAATCCAACGGCAGATACTCCAGCATCGACAATGCAAACATCACCATAGGAAAAAGCGACATTAAGATAAATAATGCCGCGTGTCCTGCAAAGGAAGATACATGGTCGTACCTTATTTTTCGCATAAAGCTGTATGCAATTTCATATACCGTTCTGAGTTTTTTCATACCAATTTCTCACTGCCTGCCGCGTGAAATTTTTTATCGTATAGGAAAGTTCGTCCTATACGACAAAACGCTCCGCGAGGATGCGCCAAAGGCACATTCTTATTTACTGCTGCTGCTTTGCCTTTTTAATGAGGAACAGGTCGCTTATAGCCTTGGCCAGATTATGCGGGTAAAGCTGCACAATAGGGCTGTCGATGATATCGCCGATTTTCATTCGGAAATTTACCTTCACAAATTTATCATCATTCGGAAATTCGCACGCCAAATATTCACCGCTTTCCATATATTTTGTGTCCGGAATGGAAATATCAGTCTTTCGCTCAAGCATCACGCTCATGGATGTAGCCGCCGCACCCATCATCTGATTCATCGCCTCAGACACGGCGCTCAGATGCAGCTCTCCCAATTCCATCTGCGCAAAGCTTCCCCTTCCATCGCTTCCCATCATCAAATCGGCAATAGCCTTTGCATCCTGCTCCTCAAGCATCAGTATGCTGCAGCCCTGCACACCCTCCACATAGCTTACCTTTACAAACACTCTTTTTGAAGAAACGCTCTTTACATACTCGCTCTTTTCAATGATTGTTACCTTAGGCGGCGTGATATCCACAGGCTGACGCACCAGCATACCCAGTGTCGTGGCTGAATTGCCAAGGCAGATGTTTGAAATTTCCCCAATCGCGTCTATCTCCAAACTCGAAAATACATATTCACCCATAAAATATTTCCTCCCTTATTTTTATTATATAAGCTTATTATATAAACCTTATTATACGGGCTTACTGCTGCCTGTCAGCCCATAATATCCTCCACGTTGCATTCAAGCGCCTTTGCAAGCTTATGAACGAGCGTTTCCGGCTGACGCAAAAGGTCACTGTACGGCTCCTCGCAATTTTTGATAGCAGATACCGTATATCCCATTTTCTCCGCAATCTGCATCTGAGACTTCCCAATCTCAAACCGGCGCAGCTTGACAGGAGAAATCCGGGCAAAGTGCAGATAAAGATTTTTGCCGTCATAATTAACCGAATTTACAAGATGGACAATGTCGCCCTCGTTGCTCATCGGCTCCTTGTCAAGCTTATATATGGAAACTATCGTTTCCATAAGCTTTTTCATCACCTTTTTTTCATCGTAATGCTCAAGCTTCTCTATCGGAATATATAATCTGACATAAAGCTCTTTAAGCTCCCTGACCTGATCCTCGTCCAGCTTAAGTATGTAATTATTTTCCTTGGCAGCCGGATACATGGATAATATTTTCGTCCAAAATTCGTCTTTATCAAATCCCGCCATATTCTCCTCCGTTGTGAAGCGTCATAAGCTCTGACCTGGCTCATTGCGTTTGTTTCCTTTATATTTTCCCTTAAAAACCGATATAGCAAACGACATAAAGCTGTATATTATAATTATACGACATCAAAAAAACAGTGTCAATTAATTATGCGGGCTTGTGCATTAAACGCAAAATTTTACATGGTTTTATTGACGAAAAATGTTTATATTGATATAATCGAGTTGATTAATAAATTGAAAAATCTTTGATTTTTCAATCGGCGAATTTAAAATGGTAAAACGGGGGGTTTTATGAGTATTTTTAATAATGACAGAGCAACGCTAAACCAATCTGCGTCCGATTTTGATAAGGCGCTTTCAGAGTCCGGGCTTGACGCCACGCTTCAAAAGGCGTTTGAATCAGGCATGAATCTTGACGAAATCATGTATATGGTGTTTACGCATACTGAAAAGACAGTCAGAAGGTATATTGTACAGAACCAGCTCAAGGCTGCGGCAAATAAGAAGTAATATTTGAAATATTATTTCTTTTTACTTGCAATTTCCTATCAGTCTATGTTATAATATCATTCGTCGGTGAGAAATTTATTTTCTGACCGGTCGGAATACATACCATAAACTGAATAAAGGGGCATAGTTCAGCGGTAGAACAGCGGTCTCCAAAACCGTCAACGAGGGTTCGATTCCTTCTGCCCCTGCTATTATAAAAAAGGATGTGCCAAAGGCACATTCTTTTTTACGCGGAAATAAAAAACGCTTTCGCAAAGCAGAGCAGATATTCAATATCCTTTACTCCTGCCGTTTCGTATGCGGAGTGCATGGCAAGCTGGGGCAGTCCGATATCCGCCGCAGCCATGGACGCCTGCGCCATGGCAAGGTTTCCAAGCGTTGAACCGCCTGCGATGTCGGAGCGGTTTGTATAAATCTGAACGGGAATATCATGCTTTTTGCATATGCTTTTGACACCCGCAGCCGAGCACGCATCCGTTGCGTATTTTTGGCTGCCGTGATATTTGAGCACAATCCCCTTGTTTAAATACGGTCTGTTCACCGGGTCTGCCTTCGCACCCTGATTTGGATGACAGGCGTGGGCATTGTCCGCACTCACCATAAAACTGCCCGCCCTCCATGTCCGGCAGATCGCCCCCGTCACACCCAAGCCGTCCGCGATGTTTTCCAGCGTGTCCCTCAAAAGCGTGGAATCCGCGCCCTGCCTTGTGAGGCTCCCCACCTCTTCATTATCAAAGACTGCAAGCACATTGATATAATCATTCGATTTTGCTTCAAGCATCGCTTTCATTCCCGCAAAAACGCACGCCAAATCATCATACCTTGCCGACATGATAAATTCGTCACACGCCCCCGCAAGCACCGCCTTTTGGCTGTTTTCCACAAACAAATCCGATGCAAGAATGTCCTCTGCGCGGTACTGCCTTCCGGTCTGAGCCGTGAGAGCCTCCGCCAGCATGACATTTATCGCCCCCGCCGTTTCCTCATTTTGGGTTTCGGAAGCATTTGATTCAGAAGCAACTGTTTCTGATTTTAGCATCAAAAGCGGCAGCATATCCGTCTGCGCGTTCAATGCCGCTCCATTGTTAATATCGCGGTTCATGTGGATTGCCAGGTTGGGAATCATGCAAACGTTATCCTTTAGCTTTATCGGATACGGCACAATTGCCCCGTCCTGCTCCACACACACCCTTCCCGCAATCGTAAGCGGTCTGTCCATCCATGTGGACATAATCATGCCGCCGTACTTTTCCGTGTTAAGCGCCACATATGCCCCCTCTTTGGTCAGCTCGGGATTTTCCTTAAGCTTAAAGGCAGGAGAATCCGAATGAGCCGCGTACACATGAAAGCCCTTTATATCCTTTACCGCGCACGAGGGCACGCGAAACGCCATCAGCGATGAATCGTTCCGCACAGTATAATAAGCCCCGCCCGGCTCTAACGTCCACAGACTGCTCTCGCTAAGCTTCTCAAACCCGTCTGCCCTAAGCCGATGCTCAAGCTCCCGCACGGCATGATAGCAGGTAACGCCTTCATCCAAAAAATCCATTAATTCCCGCATATCCATCTGTTCTTCCATCCTTTCGGCACGTTATTTAAATATACTCTATCGCTTCCCCGACGCCGCCGACGCCGATTGCTCTGATACCGCTTATCTTATCCATTCCCTCAAGATTTACCCGCGGCATCAGGACCGTTTCATAGCCAAGCTTTTTTGCCTCCTGCACGCGCTGCTGCGCCATGCTTACCGCGCGCACCTCGCCGCTTAAGCCTACCTCACCGAACACCAGCATTTTCTCATCTATGGGGCGGTTTTTAAAGCTTGATGCAATCGCCATGACCAACCCTAAGTCAATTGCCGGCTCATTGATTTTCATGCCGCCCGCAATATTCACATAGGCATCACAGTCCCCTATTTGCAGGTTCAGCCTTTTTTCAAGAACCGCCATCAGCAGATTAACCCTGTTAAAATCCGTTCCGGTAGTCTGCCGCCGTGGTATTCCGAAATTTGTCCGGCACACCAGCGCCTGTATTTCAATCAAAATCGGTCTTGTACCCTCAACGGAGCACACGACCACGGAGCCGCTTGCGCCGACCGGTTTTCCGCTCAGCATGTATTCAGAGGGGTTTTCCACCTCGACCAGCCCCTCCCTGCGCATCTCAAACACTCCAATCTCATTGGTAGAGCCAAAGCGGTTTTTCACGCCGCGCAAAATCCGGTATGACGCATATCTGTCGCCCTCGAAATAAAGCACTGTGTCCACCATATGCTCCAATACTCTGGGACCTGCCACCGTCCCCTCCTTTGTAACGTGTCCGACAATGAAAATCGAGATGCCAAGCCCCTTTGCAAGCTGCAAAAACACATTAGTCGCCTCACGCACCTGCGAAACGCTCCCGGGAGCTGACGACACCTCCTCCTGATACATGGTCTGTATCGAATCGATAATGACCACCTCGGGATTTGCGCGGCGTATCGCCTCCTCAATCATGCTAAGATTCGTTTCGCACAAAAGGAGCATACTCTCCTGAAACTCGCCAATCCTCACCGCACGCAGCTTTATCTGCTTTAATGACTCCTCTCCCGAAATGTAAAGCACGCGCCTTCCCTCGTTGGAAAGAAAACGGCACATCTGCAAAAGCAACGTCGATTTGCCAATCCCCGGGTCGCCTCCCACAAGCGTAAGCGAGCCCTTTACAATTCCGCCGCCAAGCACCCTGTCAAGCTCCTCAAGCCCCGTTGTCATCCGCTCCTCATGATTCAGGGAAATCAAGCCTATGTTGACGGGCGCGGGCTCCTCGCGCACCGATGAAGCTTTTGACCCCTTAACGCTTACCCTTTCCTCGGCAAACGTATTCCATTTTTTACAGGCAGGGCACTGTCCCATCCATTTTGAGGACTCATGCCCACATTCCTGACAGAAAAATACCGTAACCGGTTTTTTTGCCATTATACTTCCCCCATTCTTACCCAAGCCCACAAAAATACCTCCCCGCCCGAGGAGGTATTTAACAGCAATTATTTATTTCTTTTTGATTTTAATTTCCACTGCCCCCGCGCCTTCAAGCTCCGCGCTTATGCTAAGCTTGCCGGAGAGATTTGTTTTCATGGCTCCCGCGCTTTTTCCTGCCACGATTACCTCATACTCCGCGTTTTCCTCAACGCCTACCGTAATCTGAGCATCCTGCGTGCCTTCCGCCGTGAACGAGATGCTGTCGCCCTCCTCACAAAAGTCATGAACCGATGTTCCCGGAACAGACTCATATAAAAACAGTCCGTTTTTTTCAAGCCTTGTGATTTCCCGATAGGTCTTTACCTTGTACATATCCCCCGCATGTGCAAAATCCTCAAGCTTTGCCTTTGCCGCAAGCTCGTGGTTTCCAAAGCTGATACCACCGTTACCCTCGGAACGTAGTAATTCTGTGACTGCTGCCATTTCTTTTGTCCTCCTAAAAAATATGATACTATTATAATAAACCATATCCGAAAAATTTTCTACATATTTTGCTTCTTTTCTTTTTCCTTTGATTCCCTTACCGTAAATGTAACCTTGTCGTTCCTCACTCCCGCAGTCACCGCGTCGCCGCCCTTGACTCTGCCCTCAAGAATGGCGGTCGCAAGCTCATTTTCCACAACATTCTGTACCGCCCGCTTTAATGGTCTTGCGCCCATTTTAGGGTCGGAATGTTTTTTCACAAGATACTCCTTAAGCGTGTTAGTGAGCGTCAGATCAATGCCGAGCTGCGCCCTGCAGCGCTCGCACAGGTTCTTGGAGAGCAGTGAAACAATCTGCTTCATATCATGCTCATTCAAGGGATGGAACACCATAATCTCGTCAATACGGTTGATAAACTCAGGCTTAAATAAGCGTTTTACCTCCTCCATGACGTTTGACTTCATTCTGTTATAGTCCGCTTTCTCATCCCTCTGCGTCGCAAAGCCCAAATTCTTAGGGTCAATTATTCTCTGCGCGCCCGCGTTTGAGGTCATTATCAATATGGTATTTTTGAAGCTTACCTTTCTGCCCTTTGAGTCGGTAATATGCCCGTCGTCAAGCACCTGCAGGAGAATGTTGAACACGTCCGGATGCGCCTTTTCTATTTCATCGAAGAGGACTACCGAATACGGGTTCCTGCGCACCTTCTCGCTAAGCTGTCCGCCATCCTCAAAGCCCACATAGCCCGGAGGTGAGCCTACCATCTTAGACACTGAATGTGACTCCATGTATTCCGACATATCGACCCGTATAAGCGCGTTTTCGGAGCCGAACATCGCCTCCGCAAGCGCCTTTGAAAGCTCCGTCTTGCCGACGCCCGTGGGGCCCAAAAACAGGAAAGAGCCAATCGGGCGGTTCGGATCCTGAAGCCCCACGCGCCCGCGCTTCATGGTCTGTGCCACCGCCTTCACCGCCTCGTCCTGACCGATTACGCGCTTGTGAAGAATGGCTTCAAGCTTTAACAGACGCTCACTTTCCTTCTGCGTAAGCTTCCTGACCGGAATTTTCGTCCAGCTTGCCACGACCTCCGCAATATCGTTTTCCGTCACGACAAGCCGTTTTTCCGTCTGCAGCTTTTCGTATTTGCCGTAAGCCTTTTCATATTTTTTAATCAGCTCATCCTGCTTTGCGCGCAGCTCCGCAGCCTGAGTGTATACCTCCATTCTTATGGAACGCTCTATCTGCAGATCAAGCTTCTTAATCTGCTCCGCCATCTCCTTAAAATTATCCGGCAGATGCATATTCCTGAGCCGCACCGCCGCAGACGCCTCGTCAATCAGGTCTATCGCCTTATCCGGCAGATTTCTGTCGTTAATATATCGGTCGGAAAGCTTCACTGCCGCCTCAAGCGCCTCATGCGTGATTTTCACCTGATGGTGCTCCTCATACTTATGGACTATTCCCTCAAGGATTTCCACCGTTTCGCTCTCCGTCGGCTCCTCCACCGGCACAGGCTGGAACCGCCTCTCAAGCGCCGCGTCCTTTTCAATATATTTTCTGTACTCCGCGATGGTTGTCGCACCGATTAGCTGTATCTCGCCCCGCGAAAGCGACGGTTTTAAAATATTTGACGCGTCAATCGCGCCCTCCGCGCCGCCCGCTCCAATCAGCGTGTGTATCTCGTCAAGGAAAAGTAAGATATTTCCGGCTTCAATGACCTCCCGGATTACCCGCTTAATCCGCTCCTCAAACTCACCGCGATACTTTGAGCCCGCTACCATTCCCGCAAGGTCTAAGGTGACAACCCGCTTGTTTTTCACCGTGTCGGGGACATCCCCGCTCACAATGCGCAGCGCAAGCCCCTCAGCGATTGCAGTCTTTCCGACGCCGGGCTCGCCAATCAGACACGGATTGTTTTTAGTCCTTCTCGACAAAATCTGCACCACGCGCAAAATCTCAGTTTCCCTGCCGATTACGGGGTCAAGCTTTCCGTCCCGCGCAAGCTGAGTCAAATCCCTGCTGTACTGGTTCAGCGTCTGCGTCATGCCGTCTTTTTTCTTTCTCTTTGTCTTATTTAAATCGTCCCTATGGCGGTTAATGTCCTCGCCCATCGCTATCAGCGTGTCCATGTACAGCTTTTGGACATTGATTCCGATTGTATTCAAAAGACGCAGACCTACATTCTCTCCCTCTCTTATGATTGCCAAAAGGATATGCTCCGTGCCGATCAGCGGGCTTTTGAACTTATCCGCCAGCCTTTGGCTGTCCTCCAATATTTTCGCCGCCCTCGGGGAATATCCGTCCCTTTCCATAACGGCGACGTCGCCCTCCGGCGCAATCAGCTCCCTTATCATGCTGACAAGCTGCGCCTGCGTAACTCCATTGTCGGCAAGCACCCTTGCGGCGACTCCCGTCTTTTCCATCACAAGCCCCACAAGTATGTGCTCGCTTCCGATATAACTCTGATGCAAATCCCTCGCAATCTTTGCAGCCTTCTGCAAGGCAGTCTTTGCTTTATCCGTAAACTGCTGCATGTTCAATCCTCCATTATAATAACATTTCAAGCCTGACCGTAATCCTGATATATCTCGTCTATCAGCTCATGTACCTCGCTGCGCGATATGCTCTTGCAGCTGCTCTTTGCCAAAAGCACCTGCATGTCCTTTTTCAGCTCCTCAAGCGCCTGCATTTTATCAATGTCGACCGCTATCACTACGCCCTTTCTCCTGTCCACCTTGACGAAGCCTTCCTGCTTCAGCACGGTGTACGCCTTGTTCACCGTGTGCATATTGATGCCGATGGTGTCCGCAAGCTGCCGCACCGACGGAAGCATGTCCCCTTCGTGGAACTGAGAGGTCGCTATCCCGATTATTATCTGGTTGCGCAGTTGTAAATACAAAGCCTCGTCACTGTTAAAATCAATTTCTATATACATCGCATCCCTCGCTCCTTCATCCTGCTCTCCATTCTGCACAAACAGCCGGAACAAACCTTGTTTGTCCCTGTTATATACATAATAGCTCAACAGGCGCAGATGCACAAGCTTTTAATTTCCTACAGAATAATCACGCTCGCATTGCTGATATCAGCCAAATCATAGGTTTTTCCCGTTTTTAAGCCCACAACCTTCGGACGGAGCACATAATGCGGATTGTTCTCCACCACCCTTGCCGGCTCTCCCGTGCTAAGCTCGACATCAGTTCCCACCGGATATAAAATCACGCTCTCCAAAAAGCTCCTCATCACATCAATGTCAAGCTCCTCTGTCATGGACATAATCATCTCAACCGCATCACGCGGCGAAAACGGCTTTTTGTACGGACGCTCCGTCACCAGCGCGTCGTAAATATCCGCCACGGATATAATACGGGCAAAAATATTTATCTTTTCGGCTCCCACGCCCATAGGATAACCCTTGGAATTCATTTTCTCGTGATGCTGCAGCACGCCCAGCTTAATCCGGTTTGATAAGTCATCCTTTTCCTTTAATATACCGTACCCGAAAAGGGAGTGCTGCTTCATCATCGCAAACTCATCGTCCGTAAGCTTTGCCGCCTTGTTTAAAATCTCATTTGGGATTTTTGACTTTCCGACGTCATGCAAAAGCCCGGAAATTCCGATTTCGTATACGTCGTTGTCGCTAAAGCCGTGGCGCCTTGCCACAATCATCGACATTGTGGCAACATCGACACTGTGCTTAAACGTATACTCATCGCTCACCTTCAGCGCGCTGATATCAACAGCAAGCGCATCGTTATCCGTGATTGCCCTCATCAAATCGTCCGTAATGTTTTTGGTCGTGCTTGTAAAGCTCTCCGATTCCGTATCATTATAAAGATACTGTATTCCCTCCGCGACCCGCGCTTTCACGCTCTCGGACAGATTGACCTTTGCCCTGTCCGAAACGGTATTTTTTTCTATCACCTTTTGCACTGCGGGAGCCACAAGCGGCTCAGCGTTTTTGCCGTCGCTTGCCTCATCGTCCTCGCCCTCGCGTATATACACGCCGCTGATTCCCATTTTCATCAGCGAAGCCCTATGGAACTCATCCATCGGCGTGCCCCTTGCAATCAGTATTCTTCCTGCCCTGTCCACGATTGACTGGTCTATGATCATTCCGTCCTGCAAGGAACGTGTTCTGACAAATTTTCTCGTTATCAGAATGCTCACTCCCTCTCGCGTATATTCTTAATCCTCAAATCAGATATACTCAGTTTACACTAAAATATAAATTATGTCCACAGAATAACAGGGTGTTTTCTTCCCCAACGGGTATTATATACTGCTTCGCAGGCACAGCTTACCCCAGCCGGCGCGCGGGTCGGGACGCCCCGGCACCCCCGGCAGCGCAGCGGCTCCTTTTATCAGAAGCGCCTTCAACCGTTCTCCGTATAAAAAGCGGTCATTGCCGCGGACGATGCCCCACTCCATCATCAGCGCCGCGCTTCCCGTCACAAAGGGCGCGGCAAAGGAGGTTCCGGACACCTGCTCATAGCCGCCGTTTGGCATCGGCACGGTAATGCTTACCCCCGGTGCGACCAGCTCCGGCTTTACGTCCGCCACTATCTGACCGCCCTGCGCCGTATCGCTCCTTGCGCCGTCATATCTGTAAACATAGCCGCGCCCGGAAAAATCCGCATAGCTGTTCAGCGTCACGTCGTATGCCCCCACCGTCACTGCCCTTCTTGAGGTTGAGGGAATCGTGAGCGTCATTTCGGGGGTTGGCAGGAAAAAACCCGTGCCCCTGTTTCTTGCCGCATAGCTTGGCAGATAAAGGCGGTATTCTCCCGTGACGACACTCACCGGCGAGAGGACAACGCGCCACACCCCGCTGTCTATGTAGCTGTTTTCCGGTATCATGTCAATAAATATTTCCTGCGCGGCGCTGTAAGGAAGCGGTTCCCCGAGATAACATAAAAGAGTCGTGTTTTCAAGCGTCCGCCGTAGTGTCCGCTCCGTTTCCCGCCCCGCAATATCCAAAAATACGGACTCTCCCGAAGGTGACACAAGTGTCACATTCATGACATCCTGCGCATATTTCCAAAGCTGTATGCTAAGACCTGTTTCATATTCAGCCACGCTAAGCTCCACCGCTCTTTCCTCAAACACCACGCCTGCGGTATGTCCGTTTGACGCGCCCTCGTTTCCGCTGCCCACTACAATAACGCTCCGCCCTATTTCCGACGCATTGTCTGTGAATCGCTCCAAAAGAGAATTGCCCTGATGGTCGCCATAGGTATTCCCAAAGCTTATGTTGAGCGCCACGGGACGGTTCAGCTCCACTCCAAGCTTCACGCAGAAATCCACGCCCCGCATAAGCTGAGTGGTGCGCGGAAAACCGCCGTCCGGTGCGGCGCCAAGCTTCACCGCCACAATATCGGCGTTTACCGCCACTCCGCTCTCCCTTCCCGCAGCCACTGCCGCCACTGCTGTCCCGTGTCCCGAATAGTCAAAGACAGGCACCCTCGCCTGACCGTTTTCCCTGCCAAGTGAAAGCGCCTCATTAATCATTTCCCTCGTGTAAAGCACGCCGTCCTTATATCCCTGCGGCGGCAGCAATCCCGCCTGTGCGTCCTGAGCGGCGCTTTGATCCCAGATTGCCAAAATCCGCGTCTGACCGTCCGCATCCCGAAACTCCGGCAGAAAGTAATCAATGCCCTCTCCTGTCAAGTAGTTGCAAACAACTTTTTTAACTTTTTTTCAAGGTATTTGCCGCTTTTTCGCTCAAAATGGATACCTGCTGTCAAACCATTGTCTAAAAACATCATATCCAATGTTAAATTACTGCAAAATCATTAAGTTTGACTATGCTACACTTACTTTTTCTCTCCAGCATATCTCTATATGCTGTTCATCACAAACCACTATTTTCTCTATATAATGGTCTATCATTTCCTTTGATAATACTGCAAATTCACTTCCTTCACTTAAAGCATCTCTGTCGCATTCCATCTTAATATATGCAGCTTCCATTTCCTGTATTGTTTCTTGCAGAGTAGCCAAGTCATTCTCTATTGATTTTACCATTATATCATCTGAATGAAAACTGTCGGTCTTTCCTGACACATAATTCTGGTATGCTTCAAAGTTCTGCTGTTTTAATTTCCGTATCCTGCCATCTAATAAATGGCATTTCCCTTTTAGTTCTTTAATCTCCTTATCCAGTCGTTGTATTGCTTCTTTACGAAGTTTATCCAATTCTCCGTCTGCATACAAC
The DNA here is from genome assembly GCA_021202335.1 of Lachnospiraceae bacterium. Taxonomy (GTDB): domain Bacteria; phylum Bacillota; class Clostridia; order Lachnospirales; family Lachnospiraceae; genus COE1. The sequence goes on along the minus strand of JAJQDE010000060.1, from coordinate 10,041 downwards.
TTATCCTGCATCATAAATAAGACGTACTGCTCCATAAACATTGCATTTACATTGTCTACACAATTTTCCAACATATTAGAGTAACGATTATGACAGGTAAAATAAGGATTGAGTCCCCTCCGGTAACGCAAATTCTTTTTACAGCAGCCACAGACCATTTTCCCGACAAGCGGGTGCGTAGGACGATACTGTGGGTTTCTTTTTAACCCACGACCTTCCTGCACTTTATCAAATACTTCTTTGTCAACAATCGGTTCTTGATGATTATAAGTCACCAACCACTCCTCACGGGGATTTAAGTGGTTCTTCCCACCCACAAAGTCTTTCGTATATTTCTTCTGTACCACATTTCCGATATATATTTCGTTTCGGAGTATCTGGCATATCGTACTGCTACTCCATAGAAATCTTTCTCCCTTTGGTTCCTGGCTTGTTCTTCCTTTTTCAATCTTAAATTCAATCGGCGTTTTCACATTCGTTTCATTGAACAGCCTTGCTATCTCGACAGATGTGTACCCTTCCACAGTTAAAGAGAAAATGCGTCTGACTACCTCTGCCTCGTCCTCTGTAATGATCAATGCGTGTCTGTCCTCCGAAGCTTTTTCGTAGCCAAATGGACTGTTTCCGCTTACATATTGTCCTTTTTCCTTTCTGACAGCAAGGGAAGAACGAACCTTCTGTGACAAATCCTTACTATATAAATCATAGAGAAGATTCTTGAAATTCACATCAATATCCGCAATGCTTCCCTGATAGTTATTACTATCATAATTATCATTTATGGAAATGAAACGAACACCCATAAATGGGAATATCTGTTCAAGGTAGGAACCAAGTTCGATATAATCCCTTGCAAATCTTGAAAAATCCTTGACTATAATACAGTCTATTTTAGAATCTCTGACCTTTTCCAACATATTCTGCATACCTGGTCGCTCAAAATTCGTACCTGTATATCCATCGTCACAAAATTCAAGCAGGTCATAATCTGAAAATTTTTCTGCCACAAACCTGTGCAAAAGGATTCGCTGCATGGTAATACTGTTGCTTTCTTCCTTTATCTTATCATCTTCCTTTGATAATCGGATATAAATTGCAATCTGGTACTTTTTCATCTTACATGACCTCCTTTATCGCTAATATGACATCATTTCTTTTAAAACAGAAGATAACTTTTACCCTATGATCCTGATATACTTCTATTCTGTGAATCAAGGTTCTGACTACTTCTGCTGTCAGCTCGCTCTTTTCATTGCCTTTTACCAGAGTACGCAAAAAATGGTTTTTCTGAACCGTATCATAGTCTATTGTTCTGAGCTTTTCCGTAATCTCTGCCCGCTTTCTTTGAATAGCGGTAATCTTTTTATTATTTTCCTCTTTGGTACGCTTAAAGCTATCCGCATCCATTTCACCCATACGGTATTTCAGATACTGTTCGCTCGTCAGCCTGCTCATGTTTTCGATTTTTCTTTCCAATTCCAGCAATGCTTCCTGCCATTCCTCTTTTAACCGATTTGCTTCATTGTTATTGCTTTCAATCAAGTCCTTTGGACACATGGCGGACAAAGAAAACTCCTGCCGGATTGCTGTCTTTACAAGTTCATTTAATGTGCTTAATGTGATACTCTTTGTTTCACACCTTTCGTCATCTATACGGTCTACCTTTGAACAATTATAGCTGTATGTCCGAATCCGATCTTTGGAGCTGAATGTCTTGATAGCACTAATTCTTCGCATTTTCGCACCGCAATCGCCACAATACAAAACATCTGCATAAATATCCTCATCTATTGGCATCTTCTTAGAATACCCATTCTTATTGCAGTACACAGACGATTTTTCAAACTTTCCGGCAGCTTGAAAAAATAAATCCTCACTTATAATGGCTTCATGGGTATGCTCTTTTACAGACCAGTCCTCAGAAGCAATATCATGCTTGCTACGCATCATATAATCTTTTCCACAGGTTCTGCCTTGCACAAGACAGCCTATATACACAGGGTTTGTCAAAATCATTTTCACTGTCCCTCTGGACCATTGCTGCAATTTATCCCCATCCTGACAATAAATATGTCCTGTCTTATGATACTCCATAGGTCTGACAATTTTTTCTTCATAGAGCCACACCACGATTTCCTTCATATTCTTACCGGAGAGGAAAAGTTCAAATATCTTTTTCACAATATCTGATGTAGTTTCCTCTATAAAAAGACATTTCTTATCTCCTATCCACTCAGCACGGTATCCATAAGGAGCGATTCCGCCTGTATAACTGCCCTGCTCCCATTTTTCCTGCCTGCTGGATTTTACTTTTACAGCAATATCCCTTGCATACATTTCGTTTACAAGGTTTTTCAGGTTCACACCTAATGTTTCATTCTGTCCGGATATATTCATGCTGTCAAAGTTATCTGTTACAGCAATAAACCGTACACCCATAAAAGGGAATATCTTTTCAATATAATTTCCGGTTTCAATATGATTTCTTCCAAAACGTGACAGGTCTTTTACAATGATACAGTCTATTTTTCTTGACCTGACATCACGCATCATGCGTTCAAAGCCTTCACGCTCAAAGTTTGTTCCGGTTTTTCCTATATCCGTATAGCAGTCAAAGATGACCATATCATTCTGCCTGCCAATAAATGCCTTTGCTATCTCAATCTGTGTTTCAATAGACTCATTTTTTCTTTCATTTGCATCTACGGACAGTCTTGCATATATTCCAACCGAATATATCTTCGATGGTCTTTTATTTTCTGCCACATTGATACTATTCTGTTTCTTTTTAGAGGTTCTTGCCATTTACACCGCCTCCCCTCTAAGCTGTTTTCCAGATTCCAGATAATCCGCAAGCATAATAACTTTAGAAAACAGTTCCTTATAACGAAGCTCCAGATATACCCTTTTATCCTCATACACAAGAATACGCTTCACAAATGAAACCAGTGTTGCCCTGTCGAGCTCCGTAATCTGCATGGCTGTTTTCATCCGTTCCAGATTCACTCCGGCAGTAACACCCGATTTAAAGAGCTTTTTAATGGTTTCTTCCTGATTATGGATTGCCTGCTGAAGTTCCTGATAACGCTGTTCGTAGATTTGCCGGAAGTTCTTAAAATCTTCCTCTGTAATAATCTGCTTTTTCAAATCTTCATACAGACCTGCCCTGAGTGATAAATACTTATCCTGCTCACTATGCAGCCTTTCAATTTCCTTATCAAAGGAAACAACTTCCTCAAAGTTAATCTCCATCTGCTCAATGCCTTTCAGTACATTGCTTTTATTCAGAAATAAGGAAACCTGCTGTCTGAGTCCGCTTAATACCAGACGGTTCAAATCTTCTTCCAAAATCGTGTGCCTGCTACACTCTCCGCCCTTATTCTTTGTGGAACAGATAAAAGAAACCGTTTCTTTCCCTTTATAACGGTTTACCCTGCGAATCATCGGCTCATTACAGTCTCCACAAAACAATAATCCTGCATAGATATGGGATTTCTTTTCTCCGCCACCCGCACGGGTATCTATGGTAAGTAAATCCTGCACGATTTCAAAATCTTCCATCGTAATAATGGCTTCATGTGCATCCCGTACCTTCGTCCACTCCTCCTGTGGCTTCTTAACCGACTTCTTTACCTTATAATTTACCTTTTCTTCCTTGCCCTGCACTAGAGTTCCGGTGTAGGTTTCATTTGTCAAAATTCTCTTTACTGCAACCGCTGACCATTTCGTTTTTACTCCCGTAACAAAGCCAGTCTGAAACTTCTCTCCCTGCATCTTTTTATATTCCATAGGAGAAAGTATCCCTAAATCGTCCAATAATTCGGAAATGGCAAAATTGCTGTATCCTTCTATTTTCCATGCAAAAATCTTTCGCACAATATCGGCTGCATAATCATCCGGTACAAGCAGGTTTCGGTTATCCTCACTTTTCTTATAACCGTAAACTGCAAATGCACCAATGAAATCTCCGTTTTCCCTCTTAATCTGCTGATGGCTTCTGACCTTACCTGATATGTCTCTGGAATAGGAATCATTGACAAAGTTCTTTACAGGAACAACTAACGAAGTCTCATTATAATCTGCTGTCAGGGAATCAAAATGGTCTGTTAATGCAATAAAACGCACAGAAAAAGCCGGGAAGGTCTTTTGAATCAACCGCCCGGCTTCTATATAATCTCGTCCTAATCTGGATAAGTCCTTTACAATGACACAATCTACATTACCAGCTTCAATATCTTTCATCATTCGCTTGAACTCCGGTCTGTCGAAGTTCGCACCGGACCATCCATCGTCTACATATATATCGTAGATTTCCATGTTGTCCTGCTTTCTGATAAAGCTGCGAATCATGTCTCTCTGTGAGCTGATACTGTTACTTTCTGCTTTGTTGCCATCAATATCGTCATCATCACGACTCAAACGGAGATAAATGGCTACATTATAAAATTCTTTTGCTTTCATCTGCGTTCCTCCTGATTAAATATTGTTAGCAAAACCCGTCCTACGGGGCATTGAAACCTATCATCAGGATTCCCACTGAAATAATCCTACTTCTAGGTTAACATAATTTTTGTTGTGTGTAAAGAGATTCTAAATTTTTCTCAAAATGATTTTCAGACCGTAATCTGTGTTTTCCTTTTCGTCAGCAAAACCATACGGTCATCAATTAAATCATCTGTTCCATCCATAAAACCGATCTGCAAAATATATTCTCCTACATTTTGTGCAAAAGGGTTTCCCGTCTGCTCGATAAAAGACTTTATCCTGCTTCCCACACATTTCTTTGTATCTATCACAATATCCTCTGCATTGGCAAGTTCTTCTCTTTTCAACTCCATAATATGCAGAGACTGCATACGCTTTAATTCTTCTATTGATAAATCCATATCCAAACCTCTTTACACCTGTTCTTTCTATTTTATTGCTTTCACAGATTGTCCTATGACCGAAACTTATGCTTCTATTCCATTCATAAGTTCTGTATGAATGACATATTCTGCTCCTACGAAGCAGCGATATGTAAAAGCCGGACATTTCTGCCCGGCTCTGCTAAATCTGCCTTCTTATCAGTTATACTTATCAAATACCCCGACCTGTACCTGCACAGCTTTTGTTATTCTATCAAGGGTATCTTTGTCAACCTTTCCCATGTTCTCAATAATCATACTGTAATCAAGGGCTGTTACCTGTTCGCAAAGTGCGATACTATGCTGCTCTAACCCTACACTCTTATAAGCTGACACAAATACATGAGTGGGAAGCTTTTTCTTTTTGTTGATTTTAGTGGATAAGGGAACAACCGTAATTACGGTGCTGTGCCTGTTCGCCATATTGTTGCTGACTACCACCACAGGACGCCTACTGCCCTGAATGCTTCCCTGATACTGCACACCCAAATCAACATATAATATGTCTCCTCGCCTAATCTTCATATCAGGACCACATCCTTATGATATTTCCAATCGGAGAACACTCAGGGCAATCTTCCATATACACATGATGTCTGACCTTCATAGTGGAAAGTTCAAACACATTTACTCCAATCGCAGCCGCATCACTCAAAAACTCCTCCAAATCAGATAAGTCAGGTGTAATGTCCGTGAGCTTGTCCACCACAATCATCTGATATTCTCCATCAAGAAGAAACGATATAAGCATATTGACTGCATCACGGTCAATGTCTCTGTCGGGACCTTTGTTGATGATTACATCCTGTCCCAGGATAATTCCATGTGAGATACACTTTTCTCTGATTTTTACAACCTTTTTTCGGATATTACGCTCCGATTTGTTGAAGTTAATAAACAAGATACCCGTAGGCATTTTAACCCCGGCATCTCCTACTACAATTCCAATATTGCACATATTTCTTGTACCTGCTCTTTCATAGATTTTACAGAAAGATATGCCGGCTGTTATCCCCTGAAATAAGAAAGCTGCTCTCCATATAATAATGTATGTGTCAGCTTCCTTATCTCAAAGGACAACGTGGCACGAATGCCACATTATCCGTAAAACCATAAAAGTTTCTTGAGCTGATTCTCTATCAGTTCCCCCAGCCGGGTAACATACATTGGGACGGCTTCATCCCACACTGCACCTCCATCATGCCCATCCAGACGGAATCTACAGGGAGCCACTCCCGGAAAATGCGTTTCGCTGAAATTCCGGTGCTGTTCTATCTCATTATCTCCGGCTGCCAATCCGGTAGGCACAAACCTCTGCTTAGAACCTTCACAGGCACAATGCTAGACCACCACAACCGCCGAATAAATCAGAGACTTATCAGCAGGCAATCTGAACCGAGGAGCTTCGTCGCACGAAACGGGTTTCTGCCACCCCTATCCCTAAGACAAAAGCTGACGGATAAAGGCGAAAATAAAATCAGATGTATGCGTGTCCTATTCAATTTATCAATGTTCAAGTCAACACTTCTTTAAATCACTTGCAATTAGTCTTAATAACCATTTCTAAGTTCATTTCTTCCGTTGTTGACTATGTACCCATTCTACTAAACAATTTTTTGGTTTTTTAGGACCTTGTAGGTCGGGTAACTAGTCCTTGTAGGTTGATTTGCTAAATATTTTCTATCACGCACTTCATTATGGCGATTACTTTTGCTTTCTTGATTTCATCCAATCCTTGAAATAAATCATTACATTCTTTGTTTTCTTTTCCATTTACCAAGAAATCAATAGTGGTATCAAAATATTTTGACAATATAGACATCAAATCAATAGATGCACCTCTAACTCCTCTCTCAATTCTGCTTACAGTTTCCACAGTCACACCCAAATCATTTGCCATTTGTTCCTGTGTCACACCTTTTTTCATACGCAACTCCTTGATTCTTGCTCCGCTTTCATTAATGTTGTTCATTTTTCCTCTCTTTCCGGCTGATAACCGAAAGAAAGGACTTTATCACCTGCACAAAAAGAGACGCAAAGGAAAGCCGACACGAATCGGTTATCTTTCCCCTGCGTCTCTAGTGCTGTCACACTGTTATACAGTGCCGCCCTTGTCAGGTGGCGCCCTAATTTAATTTTTTATGCTTTGAACACTCCGTTGTCCGATTGTTCAATTAACATCTGCTCTGTGTATTTCTTAAAACGAATTACACGTTTGCATTTGTTACATTTTAACTCAATACCCTCCAAATGAAGGTTACTACCAACACCTGTTATGTAATAATTCAATAATAACTTGTTACAATTATGCCTCCTACACCTAAATTCTACCATTTCTTGATAATCTGACATATTATCTCTCCTTTTGATACAAAAATTTTTCACATCTTTGTACTTGTCAAAGGAAAGGGAATAAACCTTCGCAAGCTATTCTGTCAGGAGTTCCGACGCATCCCAAGATGCCCTGACAGTGCTGATCATAAAATTGACGGTATATACTACGTCACATCCATATAATATATCGAACATCAGTTCTTGTCAATCCTGATTTGTTTTCTTCCCCTTCTTTCCGAAACGGGTAGTTTCGTACTCGTGACAAAGATTAGGCTCTATAAAAAGCTATCTCAAAGTTACATTCATATTTAATGCCCTTTGAGCTGCCTCATAGACTACATGGTACATAGCATCCACATATGCTTGTTCGTCCAGATTTCCACTATCAAAAAATCGCTGACTATTCTTCAGAAACTTTTGGAATCGCGCCATAAATCCTACTGCTTCCTGCTCTGCACTTAGCATTGCTTTATGATATAACATCTGTCCCACAAACATCTTCGGGAATATTCTACCCTCTACAATATAATAGAATTCTTCTTCATCCTTATCCTTCGTGAAATATCCACCAGATAATTTCATGGTTTCCTTTACAATTTTTTTAACCATTTCTGTAGAAACAAAGTTTCGTAAGTTGGCTGTAAAATTTATGGAAAAAGACTTACAATTATAATAATATGATTCGTCAATATTGCATGTATAACCATCCCCGTATTTCAACCTTCTACGCAATGCATTATAAGCGTTGCCATGCGGCGTTTTCCCAATACTTAGTCTTAAATCTTCAAGTCCCGGTGCAAACACCTTCTTATTTGTGGTATCCTTCAGCAGATACTCATGAACAATTTCTGCTAATCTTTCTTTATCAATTCTTACACCAACTTCACTTTCCGGTCGGTCTGTTTTTACAGGAATCTTGACAGCTGATTTTTCAAGATAATCAGCTGTGTCACAAAATATAGTCATAATTACATTTGATATGTTGTATTTCCGGACAATCTCTTCCTGCATAGAGCCATCTCTTTTTAAATAACAGGATAATGATTTAAGCTTCAAATTTTGTCTGGATTTTGACTGAGCATTTTGTATTTCTTCCCGTAATTCCTGCTCTCTTGCCGATATAGCACTTATAATTTCCTGACTTGACAACTCTTGTCCCAACTCCATATCCATCGAAAGAGGATCATCCATATAACTGTCTTTTCGAACCGAGTCCACAAATAAATCCACTTTGTTATGTATCATAAAAGCCGGTATCTGTTTACTGTAAGTCGCAAAAGCTGTTTTATACAATTCCTGTATTTTTTTCTCATTAGAATCTCCAAATAAAGGAGCAACCATTAATAATGCATCCGCATCACCTTGATATAATAAATCACTCAGATAATCGGCATTATCATCTTCCGTATTTTCCGCATGAAAAAGTCCCCTTGTGTCAAAAATACCAAATGCAACTTTGTCCCTGTTATCTTTAAAAACAGTATTTGTTTTCACATTTGACCGGATTATTTTATTTATCGCCTGGCTAACCGGAATATAAATAACAATATCATTACAAAACACTTCCAAAGAAAGTCTCTGACCATTTTGAATATCGTTGGCGGTAAACATAGCATCTATAAATGTCTCATCTGGGTTATCTAAATAAATTTCCTTATAATAATAGTTATCTTCTGAAATATCACTTTTATTGAAATACTCAAAAAACACTTCATGAAGCCATTGATTTATTTCTGCAAGAACATCCCACAAGCTTTCACGCAATTTTTCTCCCTGCATATCAATCATTCGCTCCACTTCATTTTTTAAAGCAGATAATAATTTTGTAGAATTGTCTTTTGCTTCGCCTTCCGCCAAATTATTCCTAACACTATTATAAATTTCATAATTATGCTCTGACATATGGTAGTTATGGTATATATCTACCAAGTCGCTCACAATTTTTGTTTTCTGCTCTTCTGACAAAAATGACAGGACTGCTTTTGCATTATTCTTTGCTTGCATTTCCTGAATTAAATATTTCTCCAGTTCTTCTTCAGCTCTCCCAACAATAGAAGCCACTACTTTCCCCTGACTCCTAACTACTTTTGCAACCGACGAAACAAATAAATCACTCAAACTTAACTTATCATATGGTTCCATATTTAACTTTACAGCCACTAAAAGCTTATCTGTATACTCCTCAGAATACACTAACAACCGTTCCTTTAAGGTTGAATTTGTTCGTCCAACACCTCTTAATAATACAGCTCTGGCTTCTTTGGATGCAAATACTGTTGCAATCTCCGTCTTACCATCTCCCGTACCACCAGTCAATTTTAATACATGTACATGTGGCTGCAAATTCCTATAAATGCTCACAAGTTTCACCTCCGTAATTTTTTACAATAAAAAAGTCCATAAACGACCAAAACTGGACGCTATGGACATATATAACTCAAATAAATGGGTGCATTGCCCCATTATTAGCTTTACATCTCATTGCACAGAATTTGGTCATTTCAGTAGCGGGTAGCTACTTAATTTTCTTATCTGCATAAATTACATATACCATGACTTGTTCACTATGTCAAGACTATATGAGTTTATGAATATGTTTACGAACCCATTGTTTATAATAACTCTGCCATTTCATAAATCAACTGTTCTGTTTTATCCCATCCCAAACAAGAATCCGTTATAGATTTCCCATATATATGTTCACCTATTTTCTGTGCACCATCTTTTATCTGTCTCTTATTAACATCTCCGTGCGATCGAGAGTAAGGAGAATATGGTATTTCGGATTTGTGTTTTTATA
>JAJQDE010000019.1 GCA_021202335.1 Lachnospiraceae bacterium | reverse complement strand
TCTTACGAGGGCTTTTATGAGAATCTGCTTTGCAGCTTCTCATAAGATATATTATTTATATTAAACTAAAAATGCAAAAAGCACAACAATTCGCTTAAAAGTTCCGAAAAGTTTAGATATTATGTTTTTGCCGGACTGTTGCAATTTGCGCAAATATTATATAAAATTTTATTAAAATATTCATTATAGTTATAAAAGGGGCGATTAAATTGAAGCTGTTACTGTTATTTCTGATTTTATGCGCAGTCTGCGTACTGTATCTTATTTCAATCAAGCCGCGTATCTGCGGCAGACCTGATTACAAGCCGTTTTACGGGCATATGTACGCCCACAGAGGGCTTCACGGCACCAAAGACGGCGACGCTCTCCCGCCCGAAAACTCATATTCCGCCATAAAGCTTGCCGCAGACAAGGGCTACGGCATTGAGTTTGACGTGCATCTGACAAAGGACGGCATCCTGGTCGTCTTTCACGATGATACCCTCAGCCGCGTCTGCGGCGTAAACGGATATCTGAAGGATTACACCTTTGAGGAGCTTAAGCTCTTTTGCCTGATGGGCACGCAGGAGCACATTCCCTCCTTTGAGGAGGCGCTGGCGGCTGTGGACGGGCGCGTGCCGTTGATTATCGAATATAAGGTCGATCATAATGCCGGCAGGCTCTGCAGCATCTGCGACCGTATTCTTTCCAATTATAAAGGCGCTTACTGCATCGAGTCCTTCCATCCGCTTGCCGTACACTGGTATAAGGTACACCGCCCCGATATCGTGCGCGGGCAGCTCTCTGAGGATTTCACGCGCAGGAAGCTGCGACCGTCATATTTCCTGCTGTCGCATTTAATCGGCAATTTTTATGCTTCTCCCGACTTTGTGGCATACAACTGCAAGCATAAAAACGAGCTTTCACGGACACTCTGCCGCAAGCTCTACCATGCCTTGAGCGTGGCGTGGACCGTGCGCTCGCAGGAGGAGCTTGAGCATGTTTCCAAACGCTTTGACCTGTTTATCTTTGAAGGCTTTGTTCCTTCCGTGCAGTAAAAGCGCCGCGCTCTGAAAATACTGAATAATTTCAAAATAATTACAAAATATTTAGAAACTTATTGAAATTAATACAAAAATTCGGTATTATTAATACAATATGATGTCAGCCGCGCTTTATCTACTCCCAATATACGGCGGCAAAGCACGCGTATGTTTGATAAGGAACGGCGGCTCTACTATAAACAGGAGGACCCCCCAATGAAAAATTTAATAACGGAAGTGGATTTTGCGGCGTTCAAAAACGATTTTGACGCGCTCTGTGATAATGTCAACAATCGCAGGGAAGCTGCCGCGCTTTGCCTTGAAAGCGGCAGGAAGGTATTTATCCTGCCCGAGGATAACTATGATAAGGTTTCGCATTTCATTGTAAAAAGCGTATCCGCAAATTCACTCACCCGGTAATCTCCCATGCGAATTTCGCATGCGGATTTCGCACAAAAAACGGATGCATATGTATAATATGCACCCGTTTTTTATTTGCGGATTATTTGCGCGGAAGCAACCCCCACGTTTTCTCCGTTCTCTTTTCCCTGACGCCCGTATGTCTGTAGCAGATTGAATACATCAGACACGAAAGTATAACCGCCGAGAGCACATCAAGCATTGAATGCTGCTTAATAAGCACCGTTGAAGCAATGATGCTGACGCCAAGCGCGAACATAAAACCCTTAATAAGCCTATGCTCCTGAAAGCGTCTGCTTCTGTGCACCGCTATCATGACCGCAATGGAATTATACACATGAATACTCGGAAACACATTTGTCGGCGTGTCCGCGGCATAAAGCGCCGCTATCATTTTTGTAAAAATATTATCTCTAGGGAACACCGCAGGCCTTAAATGATGCCCGTTCGGAAAAACAGCGGACATAACGATGAAAATTGTCATCCCCGCCATAAGAAATGCGACGAGCCTGTCGCCCTCATCCCTGTCCCGTATGCATAAATAGCAGACCGAAAACGCCACATAGCCAAACCACATAAGATACGGTACGATAAACACTTCGCAAAACGGAATGTATTCATCTATCCCGAAATTGATTTCATGTATCGCGCCCGCACGCTGCTCCAAGCAGTAAAAGGCAATAAGATAAAGCATAGCGTATATGCCCATCACCCAAAGCGAACGGTACTGACCGATTAACTCTGACACTCTGTTTTTCATAATAATCCCCCATGCCGCATTTAACGGCTCAAATAGCCGGAACAAACAAAGTTTGTTCTGAATTTTCTAAAAAATAATTATAGTTTACATACCGCACAAAGTCAACTTTTATAAAGTACCAAAGTTTTAAGTTTTTACGGGTGTTTTCGGGGAATTTTGCCCAAATATATCCTGTTCGCCCGTCCGCGAATATTTTTGTTTCCTGCGCTTTATAATATCCTTAAATAAACTGCTTTTTATTAAAAAGCTGCTTTTGGAAATGCTTTTGTGTTTTTTGTGTGTTTTTCTTAAATATTGTTTGACTGCGCCTGACACGTACATTATAATATGCATGGTAATCGGTTTTTTTGAATTAAAAGGAGATATGCTCAGGCAGGTTTGGGCAAGAATGGGGGATTTTATGAATACGGCAATAAAATTTGACATGCACTGCCACACTAAGGAAGGCTCGCTCGACGGCAAGCTTCCCATCGCGGAATACATCAGACTTTTAAAGTCAGACGGATTTGGCGGAATGTTGATTACCGACCACGACTCCTACAACGGCTACCGCTATTACAGAGATAACCTCAAGGATAAAATCCATGATTTTGTCGTTCTTAAGGGGATTGAATATGATACAATCGACGCGGGACATATACTTGTCATACTGCCCGAAAACGTAAAGCTTGTGCTTATGGAATGCAGATGGCTTCCCGTAAAGCTGCTGATTGACGTGGTCCACAGGCACGGCGGCATATTGGGACCCGCCCATCCGTGCGGCGAGCGGCACATCAGCTATGCCCGCACGCGCGCCTACCGCAAAAATCCGGACATCACAGCCCGCTTCGACTTCATAGAAGCCTTTAACGCCTGCGAAACCTCTGACTCAAACATGTCCGCAAGGCGGCTCGCTTTCCGGTACCGGCTTCCGATGCTCGGCGGCAGCGATTCTCATTGCGCAGACTGCGCAGGCACGGCATATACCGGGTTTCAGGAAAGCATCTCAACGGAATCCGGACTGATAGATTATATCAAAGCCCGAAAGCCGCTTGATTACGGCGGAACACGCTACGAGGGAACAGTCAAGGACAAACTCGGCATATTTAACCATGTGCTGGTCGAAGGCTTTTGGTTCTACAACCGTTTTGCAAGCCTTTACAGAGGACATAAAAGACGCGCCGCGCTCGCGGCTTTAAAACAATAGCAGAACAAAGGTCAAAGCCTTCGTTCTGCTATTGTTCCGTTAATGCGTACCATCTGACAGAAATTCATACCGATACGCATCGTCCATGATAAGCTTTCCCAGGGTGTCCATATCTCCCTCAGCCCAAAGCGCTTTAAGGCGCTCATTGTAGCTGTTTATGATGTTGCGCTCCAAAAGCAGCATCTCATTCAATTCACTAAATTCACTTTTCACACTAATCTCCATTCCGGAGCGTTAGCGACGGGGCGACGCAAATATCAGATTTGCGTCTGCCATAAAAGCTATTGGTGACGCTCCGGCACAAATAGCCGTATGAAAAATAAGCTATCAAGCTTATTTTTCATACTAATCCCCATTCCGAACAAACTTTGTTCTATCCAAAATCATATGACTCTGTCAGGTCTGCCTGCGGTTATGATAGTGAGCATGCCGCTTGCCGGCTCAAAAATCACCGTGCGCGGATGATGCGCCCCTACGGCTTCGGCAAGCACCGGGATTTGAAGCTCCCCCAGCTTTTTCCTTACCGCCTTAAGATTTCTCGATGAAATATCGTTCCACTCAGGCACATCAGGACTCCGTGTCATATGGGCGCCGCCCGCAAGCTTTGCCACGAGCCTTTCTCTTGCCGCCCCTGCCTGCACCAGCATACGTATCATCTCGTCAATCCCCGTGTCGGCGTACTTTGCGGGATTAAAGCTCATGCCGGAGCCGTCCGGGACATAAGCCGGCAGCATTATGTGTAAAAGCCCTCCGACCCCCGTTTCGGGATCCCTGACGGCGATGCCCACGCACGACCCCAAATCCCTCGTAATCAGCTTTTTCTCACCGCGAGCCGTTTTGCAGTCGCCCATCCAAACGGTTATCATGCTCTGCAGCTCCTGTATTGTATGCCTTGCCACGTTTTTCCCCCCAACCAAACAACTGTAATCCGGTGCCGCTCGCCCTGATGCGGCTGACGACCGCCCTGACGCGTTTGCGAAAGCCGGTTCGACTTGCACTATTTGCAAATTTATTGTATCATAGATATAAATATGTTTCCAGCACAAATATGCTTCCGGCATTTTTGTCATTTTAGTCCGATATTTTAAACAGAAAATAGCGACAGGCGGAGCTGCTAATGAAAAGAAAATTTTTTTCCATGGAAAAACTGACCTTAAAATTTACAACCGCTGCTTTTAACACGGTGTTCTTTATATCATCGCTGGCGGTTCTGATATGCGTGCTTTGGCATGACGTATATCAGGTTGACAATGCCGTCGGCAATTGGGTTGATGAAGCCGGAAACGCTTTCCCGCTTTCAGACCTTGGCAGCTATGACAGTGAAACGGGCAAAATGCTGCCGCAGCGCATATACGCTACCTTTGACATCTCAAACGTCGACACCACCCTTGTTTTCCTCGCACGAAGCTGCTACGTCGACGTCTACGTGGACGATGAGCTGATATCCGAAGACAGACGTTTAAAAACATGGTTTTTCGGAACATCGCCCGGCAGCAGATGGCACTGCATTTCGCTCGATGCATCCGATGAGCCGGTGACGCTCTGCCTTGAGGTCACGGCATGCTACGAAAACTCAAACGGATATATTGACAATATGTATTTGGGCGCAACGCAGGACGCATACCGTAAAATAGTCGCGGGGCGGCTTTTTGGCTTTATCGTAAGCCTTTTTCTGCAGCTTTTCGGCGTCGTGATGCTGATACTTTACTTTTACATGCACAAAAAATATACTGTCGGAAAGGATTTGCTTTACCTTGGCACCGCAACCTTTTTCTCGGCTCAGTGGTCGGGCTGCGAAACTATGCTGTGGCAGTTTTTTATCGGTTACTCCGAGCTGTTCCACCTTTTAAGCTATGTTTCGCTTATCGCCATACCTCTCTCCTACGGTATGCTGGCATATCAGCGCTTAAACGGGCGGCTCAAGGACTTTTCAAAGCTTTACAGCCTTGTAAGCGCTGTTGCCGCAATTGTATTGACGGTTCTGCATCTTACGGGAATTGTTGAGTTTCACGACTCGCTGATTGTAGTACATGTGCTTTTGGTTATTTTGATTTTCCTTATGATGCCGCTGGTTTTGAGCTACATGGACAAACAAAGGAAGCACAACAACTATGTTATCATTTTCCCGCTCCTTGCAATCCTTATGGTATGCATAGCAATGTCGCTTGTCAAATACAAAATAGGTTCTTACGGCGATTATTCGGATTATGTCAGAATAGCGCTGCTGTGCTTTCTGTTATGCCTGATTATCTATCAGTTTAATCAGATACTGACAACCTACTCCAACGGCATGAACGCGGATGTGCTTGCGGATTTGGCTCTCACCGATTACATGACAGGGCTTTACAACCGTGCCGCGTTCAATTCACACACCGCCGAATACAACCATATTGTCGACAGCTTTTCGCCGCTCGGAGTTATACAGTTTGACGTAAACAACCTGAAAACAGTCAACGACACGCTCGGGCACGAGAAGGGCGATATGATGATCAAGGCAGTCGCAGACGGCTTGAAATACGCCTTTGAGGATTATTCCGGCATCGTGCGCTCTTACCGCACGGGCGGTGATGAATTTCTGACAATCATCAATTCCGTTGACGCCGATGACATTTACAAAAAATGCATTGCCCGTCTGTGGCAATACTGCGACAGCTTCAACAGTCAGCCTGATTTAGGCTTTACTTTGGTAATCGCGCACGGATATGTGCTGATCAGGGGGCAGAAAACCTTAAGCGAGGCAATCGACGAGGCGGATGTCCTCATGTACGAGAACAAGCGTATCCTGAAGGGGATAAAAAAATAAGAGGGAATGTACTGTCGCACATTCCTTCTTATTTTACTTTCTTATTTTCTTTATCAATCTCTGTCAGAAAGTCATTTAAGTTCAGCAGACCTTTAATCATTGCCTTCATTTCGTCCTCATATAAATCCTTGACGATGGATTTTATCATCCGCTTACGGAAATCCCGATGGTGAAATAATGCTTTCCTGCCCTTCTCCTTGAGGACTGCCAGCACAACGCGCTTGTCCGTTTCGCTGCGCTTGCGGCAGATGTAGCCCTTTCCCTCAAGGCTGTTCATGTTAGTGGTCAGCGTTCCGACCGTAACGCCCAGCCTTGCCGCAATCTCAGACATACGGCGCGGCTCGCCGATTCCGATTGCCTCTATGATATGCATGTCATTGTTTGTAATATCGCTGAATTCCCTTGTAATGACTGCCCGTTCTTCCATATCAGGCATATTGTTGAACAGCTTCAAAAGCAATTCGTTTAAGGTCCGGTTTGTCTGCTTCTCCATAATGACACCAATAATTTCCCCATTACACTTTTTAAGCTCCCCAGACGAGTATACTTGCTCCATATGTAAGCCCTGCGCCAAAGCCCGATAACACAAGCCTGCTGCCTTTCTCTAATTTACCGTCCCTGTTAAGCTCGTCAAGCAGCACCGGGATTGTCGCGGACGACATGTTCCCTACTCTGCTTAAATTCATGGGAAATTTGGATATATCTGACTTTAACCGCTTTGCCACGGACTCGATAATGCGCACGTTTGCCTGGTGGAGCAAAAACATATCAACGTCCTCAACCGTAAGCCCCGCCTTATCAAGCGCCTCGTTAATGCACGCCGGCACCTGCCTTGTCGCAAACTTATACACCGCCTGCCCGTCCATATAAATGTAAGGGTTTACCTCGCCTGAAGCCTCCGAATACGGGTTTGACAGCCCTCTCTCCGCACATGAGAGCACCATGCCCTTCGAGCCGTCCGAGCTCATCACCATGCCCTCAATGCCTGCTTTCCTGCCGTTCTCACAAAGCTCGTCCGCCTCCGAAGCCTCGACAAATGCCGCACCCGCGCCATCGCCAAACAGCACGCAGGTCGAGCGGTCCGTCCAGTCCACAAGCTTAGAAAGCACCTCGCCTCCGATAATCAGCGCATTTTTGTAAAGCCCCGTCTGAAGGTAGGCATATGCCGTGTTCAGGGCAAACAGGAAGCCTGAGCATGCCGCATTCAAGTCAAATGCCACGGCGTTTTCCGCGCCTATCGCGCTCTGCACCTGGCAGGCGCAGCAAGGCAGCAAAAGCTCGGGCGAGCATGTAGCCGTTATGATCAAATCCACCTCAGAAGCCTCGCAGCCCGCCATATCAAGCGCCGCTTTGCCTGCCTGAGTCGCAAGGGACGCCACGGTTTCCTTTGTCGCAATCCTGCGCTCGGAAATTCCCGTGCGCTCCCTTATCCACTCTTCAGAGGTTTCCACAAGCTCTGCCATATCAAAATTTGTCACTCTTTTTTCAGGCAGGGCGCTTCCCGTACCTGTAATTTTTATTGTCATTACGAAAATTCCTCCATTATATCGGCCACTGTTTCTATTTTGTCCGCCCGCCACGCATTGCTGCCGCAAAAAACAAGCCCTTCGTCGATATTTCCCTTAACCGCGTTCACAAGAGCGTCCGTAATGCAATACGGGATTGTCGCGGGATTGCACATGCTTATACAGTGATGGCATTGGCTCATGAAGCGCTCACCCTGCGCCACCCTGTCCAAAAAGGCATTGTGTATCGCGCGCCCCGGCATTCCGACCGGGCTTTTCACAATCACAATATCCTCCTTTTTTGCGTTAATATATGCCTGCTTGAAAGCATCCGAAGCGTCACATTCCTTAGTCGTCACAAAGCGTGTCGCCACCTGCACCGCATCCGCGCCCATATCCAGATAATGCTCCATATCGGCGCGCTCATAGACGCCTCCCGCCACCGCGACAGGCACCTCAAGCTCCGCTGCAAGCTTTAAGATTTCCACTATTTCATCAGCATAGTTCTTTGTCCCTGCAGCCGTATACTCCTCGATGTCCTCCCTGCTAAAGCCCAAATGCCCGCCTGCCTGCGGTCCCTCAATAACCACAAGGTCAGGCTTTCTGCCAAACTTTTTGTTCCAATACCTCGAAATGACGGAGAGAGATTTTCTGCTCGAAACGACGGGTGCGATTTTCGCGTCGCCCGACACTGTGGGGAGAGTCATCGGAAGCCCCGCGCCCGATATAATGATATCAGCTCCCGCGTCCGCAGCCGCTTTCACATAATCCTCATATCGCTTCGTAGCCACCATAATATTGACTCCGACAATTCCGCCGTTGGCAATTTTCCTCGCTTTGGCAATCTCATCATGTATCGCTTTCAGATTACATTCTATGGGATGCCTGTCAAAATCAGGGTCGCGGTATCCGATCTGCGCCGTGGAAATGATGCCCACTCCGCCCGCAGCCGCCACTGCGCCCGACAGCCCCGAAAGACTCACACCCACGCCCATACCGCCCTGTATCAGCGGAATACGCGCCGTGAGGTTTCCTATTTTCAATTCTTTTCTTTTCATCAACATATCCTCTAAAAGCTCCTGAAACGCGCATAACGCTCGGCTGCGATCTGCTCGCCGTCAACGCCGTCATACTTTGCCAAAAACTCCTTGATATGCTCCTTCATATAGCCCGCAATAGCTTCTGCGGTTTCCGCACCTGCCCCGCCAAACTCAGGCACAATGCGCTCTATAACGCCAAGACGCTTTAAGTCCTGCGCCGTGATATTCATAACCTCGCTTGCCTCCTGCGCCCTGCTTGAATCCTTCCAAAGAATAGAGGCAAATCCCTCCGGCGAGAGAATTGAGTAGGTAGCGTTTTCCATCATCCACACTTCATTTCCCACTGCAGTTGCCAGCGCTCCGCCGCTGCCGCCTTCGCCGATAAGAATACATAAAACGGGCACCTTAAGACCGGACATCTCAAGAAGATTCCTTGCAATCGCCTCGCCCTGACCGCGCTCCTCCGCCTCAATGCCGCAGAACGCGCCCGATGTATTAACAAAGCTTACAATCGGTCTGTGGAACTTCTCAGCCTGCTTCATAAGCCTTAATGCCTTTCGATATCCTTCAGGAAGCGGCATGCCGAAGTTCCTCTCCTGACATTCCTCAAAGCTCTTTCCCTTCAAATCCGCCACTACCGTCACGGGCTGACCCTCAAGGAACGCAATGCCGCCAATCAGCGCCTTATCATCGCTGAAGCCTCTGTCGCCGTGCGCTTCCTCAAATATATCAAAAATATTTTCCATATAGTCAACGGCGGACGGTCTGTCCACCTGCCTTACTCCTTTTACCTTATCCCACGCCGAAAGCGGCTCCGTGTTCCAGGTCTGCTCCTTCAAATTCTCGCTCAGCTCAAACTTATATCCCGTGTCCTCGGTAAAATTGGCATAGGTTTTTCCTGTGCACTGATGTGCCTTAATCAGGAAATGAATAGTCTTTTTCAGTTCATCCCTTGTCACAATCCCGTCCACAAAGCCATGCTCAACAAGAAATTCCGACGTCTGAAATCCCTCAGGCAGCTCCTGCCCTATCGTCTGCTTGATAACCCTGGGGCCCGCAAAGCCTATCAGCGCTCCCGGTTCCGCCAAAATGACGTCCCCAAGCATCGCAAAGCTCGCCGTCACACCGCCCGTTGTTGGATCCGTAAGAATGGAGCAGTAGAGAAGCCCCGCGTCGCCATGCTTTTTAATCGCCGCAGAGGTCTTTGCCATCTGCATCAGTGAAATAATGCCCTCCTGCATTCTTGCGCCGCCCGAGCAGCAGAACATAAACACAGGCAGCCTCAACTGTGTCGCGCGCTCGATTGCCTTTGTTATTTTCTCGCCGACAACATGACCCATGCTGGACATCATGAAACGGGAATCGCAGATGCCGAGCACAATATCGTCGCCAAACACCTTACAGCGTCCGACCGTCACGGCTTCCTTAAGCCCGGTCTTTTCACGCGCCGCCGCAAGCTTATCCTCATAGCCCTCAAAATTCAGCGGATTGCTTACCTCCATCTCCTCAAACCACGGCTCAAAGGTCTTAGGGTCGGCTACCATGCGTATACGGTTGTTTGTCCTTACGCGGAAATATCCGCCGCACTCATAGCACACATACTTTCTCTTGACCACCCGCGCGCGCTCTACCTGTTTTCCGCACTTAGGGCATTTAATCAATCCATCGTCCGCGGCTTCCTTTGCCGCCTCCCTGCCTTCATTCTCCGGCTTGCTTCTAAGCTTCTCCTCAAGCTTATTGTACAGATTAACGGGAAATCTCCGTTTTCTTTCCATAACCAATTTACCCTCTTTTCTGTTTCTTATTTATTGATTGATGATACTATGCTCCCCATATCATCCTATTGCAAAGGTCAGCTCCGCCTTACAGACCGTCTTACCGTTTACCGTGGCAGTCGCCTCCCCGACTCCGATGGGACCCTTCACCTTCACAATTTGGGTTTCCAGCATAAGCACATCTCCGGGATATACCTTCTGTTTAAAGCGCGCTTTGTCGATTCCCACAAAATACGCTGTCTTTCCCTTCCACTCAGGCATTCCCAAAATCGCTACCGCGCCGACCTGCGCAAGCGCCTCGATAATCAGGACGCCGGGCATTACCGGGTTTCCCGGAAAATGTCCCGCAAAATACGGCTCGTTAAAGCTCACGCACTTCTTTCCAAGCGCTCTTTTACCCTCTTCCAGCTCCTCGATGGTATCAATCAGCATAAAAGGGTGCCTGTGCGGAATTATTTCCATAATCTCTTTTGCCGTGTAAACTGACATACATGTCACCTTTCCTTTATTCTACAAGTCATAACACATGTGCCGAACGCGTTTCTCCTGTCGTTTGCGACACATGTGTCAGTTTTTACGTATTTATCCCAAATATTTTTTAATCAGAATGCTCGCGTTGTGTCCGCCAAAGCCCAATGAGTTGCTGAGCGCATAAGGAACCTCCTCCTCATAGCTCTCCTTGCAGTAATTTAAGTCCATCTCCTCCTCGCACTCCTGCAGACCGACAGTTCTGTGAATATAGCCTTCCTCTATCTCCTTAACGCAGGTCACAAACTCAACCGCGCCGGCAGCGCCGAGCAGATGCCCTACCATGGACTTCGTGGAATTAACCCTGATATCCTTTGCGTGCTCGCCGAATGCCTTCTTAATAGCCCTTGTTTCAAATAAATCATTGTGGTGCGTGCTTGTTCCGTGCGCGTTGATATATGTGATATCCTCAGGCTGTATTCCGGCGTCCTTTACCGCATTGAGCATTGCCGCCACAGCGCCCGAGCCGTCCTCCGCGGGTGAAGTGATATGGTATGCGTCCGCAGAGCAGCCGTAGCCTGCGACCTCCGCGTAAATCTTAGCGCCTCTTGCCTTTGCGTGCTCAAGCTCCTCCAGTATAACGATTCCCGCGCCCTCGCCCAGGATAAAGCCTCTTCTGTCCTTATCAAACGGAATTGAGCAGCGTGCCGGATCCTCGCACGGAGAAAGCGCTGTCAGTGCCGCGAAACCGCCCACGCCCAAGGGGGTGATTGAGCTTTCCGTACCGCCCGCGACCATAATATCCGCATCTCCGTATTGGATTGTGCGGAATGCCTCACCGATGGAATTGGTGCCTGTCGCGCATGCCGTCACAACGTTAATGTTTTTGCCCTTTAAGCCATATGCAATGCTGACATTTCCCGCAGCCATGTTTGAAATCATAAGGGGCACAAACATCGGACCGATTTTTGAGGGACCTTTCTCCACAAGCCTTGTGTGCTCGCGCTCCATTGCCTGAATACTTCCAATACCGCTGCCAACGGAACAGCCGACACGGAATGCGTCCTCCTTCTCCATGTCAACGCCCGCATCCTCCAAAGCCTCCTTTGCGGCGGCTACCGCAAACTGGCAGAACTGCTCCATCCTGCGCGCTGCCTTCTTATCCATATAGTTTGAGGCGTCAAAGTCCTTTACCTGCGCCGCAAGCTTACATTTAAATTCAGACGGGTCAAAATATGAAATCCTGTCAAACCCGATTTTTCCCTGTTTTACGCTCTCCCAAAAGGCATCCACGCTGTTTCCGATAGGAGTTATTGCGCCCATGCCTGTTACAACTACTCTTTTCTTCATCATTTTCCTCATTTCTGCGAACTCTAATTCGCTGATGCTTCTTTGTGCATAACGCAATGCTTGCCCGTTAATGGGTATTGCACCCCTTATATTGCCATTCCGCCGTCGACGCACAAGACCTGTCCCGTAATGTAATTTGAACGGTCGCTTGCAAGAAACAGCGCCATATCCGCAATGTCCTTTGTGCTTCCCATTCTGCCCATCGGAATCATGGCGCTCAGCTCCTTTTTTGCGTCCTCCGTCATATTCCTCGTCATGTCCGTGTCAATAAAGCCCGGCGCTACCGCGTTCACATTGATGCCGCGGCTTGCAAATTCCCTCGCCACGCTCTTTGTAAGCCCGATAAGACCCGCCTTCGACGCGGAATAGTTTGCCTGTCCTGCGTTTCCAAGCACGCCGCTTACTGACGCAATGTTGATTATCTTTCCGCTTCTTTGCTTAATAAAGCTGCGGGAGAGATGCCTTATCATATTAAACGCGCCCTTCAGATTTGTGTCGAGCACTGCATCGTAATCCTCCTCGCTCATGCGCATGATAAGGTTATCCCTTGTCACGCCCGCATTATTCACGAGAATATCCACTTTTTTATACTTCTCAAGCACTGCTTTGACAAACTCTCCGCTTGCCGCAAAATCAGCCACATTACACTGCATTGCCTCTGCCTGACCGCCGTTTTTGATAATTTCTCTGACCACCTCGTCCGCCGAAGCCTTTGAACCGTTATAGTTTACAATTACCGCCGCACCGTTTGCCGCAAGCGTCAGCGCGATTTCGCGCCCGATGCCGCGTCCTGCTCCCGTTACCAAAGCCGTTTTCCCTGTCAGCATATTTTGTTTTACCTTTCCAAATCACTGATTTTTTCCAAATCTTCTATTTTATCTATATTAATGCACTTAACGTCCTTATTGATTTTCCTCATAAAGCCGCTAAGAGTTCTTCCTGGTCCTATTTCAATAAAGGTGTCAACACCCTCCGCAATCATTTTTTCAATCGTCTGCTGCCAGCATACGGAATTTGACACCTGCTTTTGCAGAAGCTCCCTGATAGGCGCCTTATCGACCACCTCCGTCGCATTCACGTTGCTGATATATGGTATTTTAGGGTCCCTAAGCTCGACCGCCGCAAGCTCAGCGCCAAGCTTTTCGCCTGCGTTCCCCAAAAGCTCAGAGTGAAACGGACCGCTCACCTTTAAAGGCACACAGCGCTTTGCGCCTGCTGCCGCAAGCGCCTCCGCGGCCGCCGCCACTGCTTTTTCCTCGCCTGTAATCACGATCTGTCCCGGGCAATTGTAGTTTGCCACCGTCACAATGCCCTCTGTTGCCTCGCAAACCTCATTTATTTTCTCACTGTCAAGACCAAGCACGGCTGTCATGGCGCCTCCCACGGGATATGCCTCCTGCATAAAGATGCCGCGCTTTCTGATAATATGGAATAAATCCTTTAAATCCATAACATCCGCCGCCGCAAGCGCAGCATACTCACCGAGGCTTAAGCCCGCCGCAGTGTCCGCCTTTACGCCCTTCGACTCAAGCACCTTAAGGATTGCCACCTCGTCCGCGAGCATGGCAATCTGCGTATACTCCGTGATGTTGATATCGTCATTCTCCTCAAAGCAGAGCTTTTCCATATCAAGCCCGGAAACCTCGCCCGCAAGCCGGAATACCTCCTCTGCTTCACTGTATGTATCATAAAAATCCTTTCCCATGCCAACGTACTGTGAACCCTGACCAGGGAAAATAAATGCTGTTTTGCTCATTATACATGCCCTTCTTTTTCTACAAAATTAAATTAAAACTGCTTATTTAAAAGCGCTGTTCCTTCCGAAATAATCTCATCGATTATTTCCTTGCAGGGCTGCTCCTTTTTGACCATTCCGGCAATCTGTCCTGCCATTATTGTGCCGTTTACCGTATCGCCCTCAACGACCGCCTTTCTCAGCGAGCCGAGCGTGAGCTTTTCAATCTCCATAAAATCCGCGCCCTCTTTTTCCAGCCGCAGATATTCCTTAGTCATTTTATTGCGGATGCTGCGCACGGGATGACCTATGGAAAGCCCTGTGACAGTGGAATCAATGTCCTTTGACTTTATAAGCATCTTTTTATAATTCTCATGCACGATGGACTCCGTCGCCGCCACAAAGCGCGTACCCATCTGCACGCCCTCCGCACCCAGCATGAATGCAGCCGCAAAGCCTCTGCCGTCCGCTATGCCGCCCGCCGCAATGACCGGAATATTCACCGCGTCAACCACCTGCGGCACAAGCGCCATCGTGGTAGCCGAGCCAATATGGCCGCCGCTCTCCATGCCTTCCGCGACTACCGCGTCCGCACCGCCGCGCTCCATCAGCTTTGCCATCGCCACGCTTGCGACTACCGGGATAACCTTTATGCCCGCATCCTTCCACATTTTCATATATTTTGCCGGATTTCCCGAGCCGGTCGTAACGACCTTCACGCCCTCTTCCACCAAAACCTTCGCTATCTCGTCGGCTTCGGGGTTTACGAGCATCACGTTCACGCCGATGGGCTTGTCCGTGAGCTCCTTGGCTTTTCTCACCTCGTCCCTGACATAAGACGCGGGTGCGCCGCCGGCGCCGATGATGCCAAGCCCGCCTGCCTCTGACACGGCTGCCGCAAGCTGATGCTCGGCAACCCATGCCATACCGCCCTGTATAACGGGATATTCAATCCCTAAAATCTCTGTAATCCTTGTTTTCATTATGCGTTTTCGCCCTTTGCTTTCATGTAATCGATAACGGAGCCGACTGTTGTAATCTGCTCTAAGTCCTCATTAGGAATTTCCACGCCGTACTCCTCCTCGAATGCCATAACAAGCTCAAAAAGGTCAAGCGAGTCTGCCTCTAAGTCCTCCTTAAAGCGTGTAGCCTCCGTAATCTCCACACCTTCAACATTTAACTGCTCCTCAATAATTTCCTTTACTCTCTCTAACATGATAATTCTCCTTTTAAATATGTTTTTTCCATGAAAGCTCAAGCTGACCGCCAAACCCTTTGACTCTCAAATTCTTTGACTTTCAAAGTATTTACGTGTTACAGATTACCGCTTTGGATAAATATTGTCAAGCTAATTTTGGGTTTTTGCGGCTTTTTTTTATATTTTATATGCGCATCAAAAAAGGAATGTGCCGGCGCACATTCCTTTTTTTGTATTATTACCTAAGAACCGGGCGGCATTTAAGCCCCGCTCCCGCAATTCCGTAATACGGTTTCCTGTAAAACGCTTCCCTTGCCTCGGGCGCAACGCCTGTCCGGCAGGACTCCCCCTCAGCCGATTTCTTAAATTCCTGCATCTCCCGCTCTATGTATTCGCTCACAAAACGTGCAGCTCCCTTTCCATCAAAAAATTCCATAGTCACTTCCCCTTTCGGTACGCATTTTGCACAAAAAAATTGTGTTTTTTCTTTTATTATTATAGTTATAGCACAATACTTTTTGTTGTTCAAGGGAATATTTTATAATTTTTGCACAAAAGCAACAATCTATGGAATTTATACAATTTCCTTGTGAAATTTTTGTCAGTTTTGCCATAATCAGAACTGACTATGTGGTTATTTATTCCCGGACTTCTCAATTTCCTCAAGCTGCTCCTTCAGCCTGCGCCTTGCGTCCTCAATCTGCTCGTGTTCGTGTGAGCTTAGCGCCTCCTCAAACCTGCGAAGCCGGAAATCCAGCTTCATGCGCGTATTTCCGGTACACTCCTCATACATCCGCTCGCCCTTAAGCAGCAAAAGCCTGTTCTCCTCCCGGTCGCGCGGATGTATCTTAAGATACGAAAGCTCCTCCATGCGTCTGCTTACCTCGGCTTCGGACATATCGTTACTCTTGCCCTTTATGACCTGCTTTTTGACGTCGCCGGTCGACACTACCTTCACCTCAACCTCAAGAAGCGAATTTATATCGTAGATATATGTAATGTCCACTGCCTCCTCGCCCGCTGCATTTTTCGGCACGTTTACCGTCATGCTCCCAAGCAGAAGATTGTTGTCCGCAAACCGGCTCTCCCCCTGCAGGATATTTACGCGTATCCGCTCCTGATTGTCATACAGCGTGCGGACGCGCTGGGTGCTGCTTGTCTGAATGACCGTGTTCCTGTCTATTATCGGCATAAAATGTCCCGGCTCATAGCTGCCGTCAGCGCGCTCTACTGACACCTCCGTGCCAAGCGTAAACGAGCACACGTCCGTAAGTATTACCTCCTTTACCGCCTCATTCCTCTCCTTCATAGCCGCCTGCACTGCCGTCCCGAGCGCCACAGCCTCATCAGGGTTAATCGACGTGTCGGGAAATTTGCGGAAAAGCTTTACGATGAAATTATGTACGGTGGAGAGCCTCGTCGCGCCGCCCACCAGCACCACCTCGTCAATCTCCGACAGCCTGATATGTGCGTCGGACAGGCTTCTCTGAACAGGCCTTCTGATTTTTTCAAGCAGCGGTTCGCAAAGCGTTTCATAATCCTTAAGTGAAATATGAAGCTCCTTATTTTCATTATTATAGGAGAACGCAATGCTCACCTCATCGCTGTCGGAAAAGGCGCGTTTTGCGGCTTCAGCCTCCTTGTGAAGCCTGCCAAGCTCCCGGAGCGAAAGCGCATCCTCGGGGATATTGTTTTTCTCCAAAAATTCATTCACCAAAAGCTCCGTAAAGTCCTCGCCGCCCAAATAGTTGTCCCCCGCCACGGCGCGCACCTCCAGTATGTTTTCAAAAAGCTCGAGAATTGAAACATCAAACGTGCCGCCCCCAAGGTCAAACACCAAAAAACGCGTGCTTGATTTCTTCTCATATAATCCGTATGCAATGGCGGCGGCGGTCGGCTCGCTGATAATCCGCTCAACCTTAAGCCCCGCAAGCTCGCCCGCGCGTTTTGTCGCTTTCCGTCGCTTGTCGTCAAAATACGCCGGCACGCTGATGACCGCCTCCGTAATCTCCTCATTCAAATACGCCTGCGCGTCCTCCTTGAGCGCGCGCAGCACAAACGCCGACAGCTCCTCCGCGTGATACGCGCGGCCGCCGAGCATGTATTTCTTATCCGTCCCCATAAAACGCTTAAACACGCTCGCCGTCCTGTCAGGATGCATCAGCCCGTATTCACGCGCCGTTTCCCCCACCAAAACAAGCCCTTGCCCGTCGATGCTGACCACGGACGGAGTCAGCGGCTTCCCTAACCGGTTGGGAATAACCCGCGCGCCCTCATCGCCGTAATATGCGCAAAGGCTGTTTGTCGTTCCTAAATCAATTCCTATTATCATGTCCTGCACATACCCTTTCTTCGCCCCCGAAAAATCCAAATCCTACAATGCATGAAAAAATACCTTTAAATCCTGCGCACAGCCCTGATACAGCATGCGCAGCTCCCGGGTGCCGTATTGATGAAACGCCTTTTCAATTTTTCGAAGAACCTTTTTCTTTTCCTTTTTCTCCGAGTGTTCACGGTAGCATATATCAAGCCGGAGGAATGTATAATGCGCCTCCGTGCAGCATTCACTGTAACGCTCCAAAAGCGCAAGCGCCCTCTCATATTCCCCATTCTCGGCGTAAAGCTCCTTAAGCTCCTGCACACACGCCAAAATAAGCCTGTTGTCCGAATATGCTTTGTCCCTGTCCGCATACTCCAGGCTCTCTTTCAGATAGCGGATTGCATCCCCGTTTCTGCCAAGCCGCATACATGCGCTGCCGCATCTGCACAGGGCAAAAGCAATATCCTCGGGGCAAAAGCCGATATAGGTTTCCCAAAGTCCCACCGACTCGTCACAGAGGCCAAACCCGTCATACAGCTTTGCGGCTTCCCGATATACTCCCGGCCCCTTCGGCTCAAGGCCGACCTCCTTTTGAAGCGCCGCGCGCATATTGACGACATCCTTCAAGCCTGCATAGCATCCCGCCATCCTGATATAAAGCTCCGGAGTCGGCGCAAAATATTTCTCTATGTAACAATACTCGGCAAGCGCGTCCTCACAGCCGTTGCAGTCAAGGAAGTACGCCGCAAGCGCCATATGGTATTTGGCGCGGTCGTGAAGCTCAATAGCTCTGCGCAAATGCATCATTTTATTTTTTCCGGTCCGCGTCAGATGCATCGCCTTCACATAATAAAGCTCCGCAAGATAATCCGCGATACGAAAATCAGCCACATCCCGCTCCCCTTCACGCAGCATGTCGTCAAATTTGACCTGCATCCGCTCCGGCTCCGCTCCGGCTCCGGAAGCGCTTAACACCTCATACATTAAGCGCAGAGCACGCAGCTCAAAGCCCTCCACATTCGCCTCGGAAGCCTTTTGAAGAATGTTTAAGGCATCGTCAGGCTGCCTGTGCTCAAGGAATACCCGCGCCGCATATGCGTAGCTTTCCACAGGCGCCGCTCCATGCGCAAAAATCCTGTAAAACAGGTCTATGACCTCCTGCCCGTTTCCCATCTCATAGCATACGCGCTGCTTCAAAAGCAGCAGGCTGTCCTGCTCGCCGAGCTGTTTTATCGTCAGATTACAAATGTCATACGCATTTGCATATTTCCCCGTTTCCAACCGGCATGAGGCGAGGTTCAGCCTCGCCGTATAGTTAGTCGGAACAGCCTCACATGCCGCCTCAAGCCATACCGCAGCCTCCTCATACAGCCGAAAGCGCATGTCATGCCCGGACGCAGCCCTTGCGCGTGTCATGGAAATCAGCCCAAGCTGCGTATTTGCATCGGAAAGGCTGCACGTAAGCGACTCAAGCGTATCATCCTCGTCAAGGGAGCTCACTCCCTCATCCTGCCCGTTTATGCTTTTCATAATCCGCTTAATGTTCTCAAGCCGAAGCAGCTCATGCTTTTGCGCGTTATCATAATCGCCCTTCTTGCGGTAAATCATGGAAAGCAGCATGTGATATCCCTTTATTTCCGTTTCATATGAGGGCTTTGCGGTCACAGCCGAAAGCGCCTTGTCGGGCTGATTCTGATAAAGGTACGCATACACCAGCAGGCGCGCATCGTCCGCCCCCCGGGCATCTTTTGGCTGTTCCTCCTGCTGCGCAATAAATTCCTTCTCAAGCCTGTCCTCCGCTTCCTTAACCTCCGCGTCGTTAGTGATATTTCTGATTGCGTAAATATGCCGCAGCGCCTTTGCATGCTCGCCGTGCTCCAGCTCATAAAACGCGCAGTTTCTGTTTCCCACATAATTTTGCCTGTTCAGCTTCAGGCTGCGGCACAAGACCTCATACGCTTTATCCTTTTCCCCGGCGCGCCAGAGAATGTCGCCCGCTACTGTCTGTATGTGCAGATTGCCCTTGTATTCCTCCGCATCCGCCATTGCGCGAACCATATCCCCGGCTTTTTCCTTCTCTCCTGCCGCAAGCAGATATTGTGCCTTATCAAGCTCATAGTACGGATGCCAAATGCCCAAAGCGTCAATCGCCTTAATTCAGCCGAAAGCACGCGCCTGCTCCTTCGTGTTGAAATAAGCGCGCTCCAGCTCCTGAAGATACACAAGAAAGGCATCATAATCCGCATCGTCAGCTCCGCGAAGCATACCCATCCATTCACATGTATAACCGCTTACCGCGTTATTAATGTTTGACAGGATAAAATCAACAAAGGCGACGGGCAGCCACTCCTTAAGCTCCTGCGCATTTTCCTTAATCTGAAAGTATTGGTCCAATAAAATATATATTTCCCGCGGAACGCGGTAATTTTCCGCAAGATATCCAAACAGCGCCCGCCTTGCCGCCTCATAATCCTCAAGACCCGAAAATACCTCATCGCGCAAAAGCTCCTTCCACGCCTCCGGATTAATCCGCGCCGATATACTTTTGTATGTTTTATCCAGCTTAAGCATAAACGCGCCTATCGGCGTATCTGCATCCGGCATATCCGCTTTGACCTGTTCATCCCCGTCATCATATGTACGGCTGTATTCCAGCGCCTTCTCATACGCGCGCCGCACGGACTGAAAGCCGCTCGGGTTATCCTCGGGGTTGTTCGACTGCAATGCCGCCCGATAAGCGCTGCGGATTTGGCTTTCGTCCTTCGTTGCTTCTATTCCCAAAACGGCAAATGCCATGGCAGATGTCATATTCAAATCCATTTCCATATTAATCCCCATTCCGGAGCGTTGGCGCTCCCGCATCACTCACGCCAAGCCGGTATTTTATATCCAATATGATACCACATTTTACGCATTTGTACATGGTATTTGTATGGAAATAAGAATGTGCCAAAGGCACATTCCTGCGACATATTATCTTTTATCCATGCGGAGCGTTTTATCGTATAGGGCGCACTTTCCCATACGACAGCAAAAGCGAATACCTGTTTTAAGTATCCGCTTCCGAGCATTCATTATTATTTGATTACGATATCGTCCCATGAGTCAGAGGGCACCAAAGCCACATAGGTCTTGCCCGTGTTCAGCTCAATCTGCTCACCCGTCTGCTTGTCAAGATAGATTGTCGGCTCGCTCTCGCCCGACTTAATCCATGTCACCTCAATTGCCTTTCCGTCTGTGATGAAATACGCGTCACGCCCTGAGTCTATGGCATTGTAAATAAGATATCCGTTGTCATCAAGCTGTGAGAATGTCGTATCCTGTATCAACAGATTTTTAAACGTAAGCTGTGCATTGTCATGCTGCGGATCCGTATGCGCCTTTCCATACTCATAATAATCGTAAGTCCCCGTGGACTCATTGTACTTGAGCGTTGAGCTGTTATGCGGGAAAGGCAGCTCTATCTCCGTACATTCAATAGCATCGCCTATATCCGATAAGTCAATCTCCGTATTGGAAAAGAAATAGTGCTGTCCGGGATAATATTCGTTATATTCCGTGCTGTAATTTGAGCTGCTGAACTTCTCATCCAAATCTCCCGCGCAGATATACTCCGTAAACTCATATGATTTGCCATTATTTACCCGGGTAAATCCGCCGCTGAAATTTGCGGAATAAGCCTTCGCAATCCAATCATTAATATAAAACGGTCCGCCATCGTGGCAAAGCACCGCGTTCCACTCCGCGGCAAGCATAATATTCGTAGGTCTTGTGCTGCGGATGCTTCCCATCTGCTCGATGCTTCCCCAATCCTTGACAATAGCCATAAGGCGCGTAATCCTGCCGTTTGCAGTGCTGTTCATAAGCTCATACACCACATCCGCTTCCGTAAGCCCATAGTGCGGAAGCGCCGTAGACTCATTGTCTACCATCACGGCGATAGGGCGCTGATCCTTTAAGCTTTCATCAATCCACTCATTGGTAAGCTCACTGCGGTACATTCCCTCGCGCGACTCCTCCTCGGTCACGGCCTCCGTTGTTTCCTCTTCGGTTTCCGTTTCCGATGAAGCCGAAATATCGTTAAAATCAATCTCCGTTGCCGGCTCGTCATTACTGCTGCTGTTGCCGCACGCTGTCATCAAAGCTGCCGCCAATGCCATCGAAGCCAACAAAGCCAAGCTCTTTTTCCTGTTCATTTTCTTCATTATTTTCTCCCTCTTTGTAGCTTAAACCCTTTTTCACACACCGTGCGGGCGGCGTCGAATCCTATACCCATGCACGTTACCTTTACAGCCTGCTCCGCCAGGCACCCTCACGGCACATACGAAATCCGCCTTAGTGCTGCTGCATTCCTGCCCTGACACGGTTCACCGGCACGTATTGCGTAAGACCCAAACTTCAACGCCGCTTATAAAGGGCAGCTGCATGAACGCAGACCCTCATGCCGCCCAACACCCCACCTTTAGCGGATTGATGGTACAGGGCACCGCTAACGCCCCGGCTGCACGGTGTTTTTATTATACCCTTAGTAATATACATAAGTCAATGAAATTTATGTGAAACTTTTATTGACAAAGCTTTTAATAATGCTTTTTTCTGCGGCGCATCAATATTTCATAATACATCAGCACCGTGACCAGCTCCTTTATCCACGGCTCCTTTTCCTCCCACGGCGCGTCCTCGGTCAGCGCCTTCTCATCGACAGGCTCAGCCTGTTCACCGCTTTGGCTCTCTTGCGCGTCAGAAGCATCTGCCGTTTCATTTGCCTTAATGACAGCCATCACGCTTGCGACCATTCTCTGCAATGTGAGCTTATCCGGGTACTGGTCATAAATAAAGCTGTTGTCATAATCCATTTTATCCACTACGCTGCTGATTACGCTCCGGTATTTTTTTGCATAGGTCGGATACATCTGCTGTAAGTATTCCAAATCCTCCAAAATCCTGTCCTCAGGCACCGCCGGCGGCTGTATGCCCTGTACCTGACTCCACTGTCCATAGCCCTGATACACACCGCTTGCCCCGGTTATATCACGATAGCCCATATAAAAAGGAAATGTTCTATAATAATCCATTTTTCGAGCTCCTTATGCAGCATTCTGCATCTCTGTTTTATGATTATCATATGCATTTCCTTAATTTTTAGTTACAAACACTCATACCGGGATATACGCGTAAATCATGCGTGCATGATGGAACGGACATATCCCGGCATGAACAGATTGTTTATTAATAATGAACGCTGTCCTTTACACATACCGCAAGTTTCGCAGAAACTTGCTGATGAACGCTGTCTTTTTCACATACCGCAAGTTTCTCAGAAACTTGCTGATGAACGCAGTCCTTTACACATATCGCAAGTTTCGCAGAAACTTGCTGATGAACGCAGGTACTGCGTTCATTATTATTTCCCAACGACATTGATGCGCGCAACCGCCCTCATCAGCGCTACCTGCGCCCTGTCGATGTCGACATTTGGTCCGCGCTCCGCAAGCCTTCCCTCTGCCCGGTGCTTAGCAGCCGCAGCGCGCTCCTCATCAATCTCCTGCGGCCATTCAATCACCTCCGCCAGGATTGTAACCTCATCGGGAAGAATTTGCACAAAGCCTGAATGAAGCGCCGCGTTTTTTACCGTTTCACCCTGCGTCACGGTGAGGATGCCCGGATTTACAATCACCGTCAGGGGCGCATGACCTGCATAAACGCCGATTTCCCCCTCCGTTGTATTGAACTCCACCATCTCCGCTTCGCCGCTGAAGAATTCACGGTCCGGCGTCACAATCGTAAGCTTGAAATTCTCTGCCATAGTTTCCCTCATTTCTGCGAACGGCAAAAGGCTGCCTTATTTCGCCCTCGCCACAACGTCGTCAATCGTTCCCGCATTCAGGAAATGACCCTCCGGAATATTGTCATGCTTTCCTTCAAGTATTTCCTTAAAGCCTCTGATTGTTTCCGCAATCGGCACATACTTGCCTTCCAAGCCGGTAAACTGCTCCGCCACATGGAACGGCTGCGACAAAAATCTCTGAATTTTTCTCGCACGGTTCACCACAATCTTATCGTCGTCCGAAAGCTCATCCATACCAAGAATGGCAATGATATCCTGCAGCTCCTTATACTTCTGCAAAATCTGCTGCACGCCGCGCGCCACCTCATAGTGCTCCTCGCCCACAATACGCGGGTCAAGAATACGGGATGTAGACTCAAGCGGGTCAACTGCGGGATAAATACCCTGCTCTACAATAGCCCTTGAAAGCACGGTCGTTGCGTCAAGATGCGCGAACGTCGTTGCAGGTGCCGGGTCAGTCAGGTCGTCGGCAGGCACATAAACCGCCTGTACCGATGTGATTGAACCGTTCTTTGTGGAAGTAATGCGCTCCTGCAAAGCGCCCATCTCCGTCTGAAGCGTCGGCTGATAACCAACGGCGGACGGCACACGTCCAAGCAGCGCCGAAACCTCGCTTCCTGCCTGTGTGAAACGGAAGATATTGTCAATGAAAAGAAGCACGTCCTTTCCACCCTTATCACGGAAATATTCAGCCATAGTAAGTCCCGTCAGACCGACCCTCATTCTTGCTCCTGGCGGCTCGTTCATCTGTCCGAATACCATCGCCGTCTTGCTGATAACGCCTGACTCGGTCATTTCATAGTAAAGGTCGTTTCCCTCTCTGGTACGCTCTCCTACACCCGTAAATACCGAATATCCGTCATGCTCATTGGCAATGTTCGTGATAAGCTCCTGGATAAGCACCGTCTTGCCAACGCCCGCACCGCCGAACAGACCAATCTTACCGCCTCTCTGATAAGGGCAGAGAAGGTCAACGACCTTGATTCCCGTTTCAAGCATCTCTGTCTGCGTTGCCTGCTCCTCAAACGAGGGCGCCGGTCTGTGAATCGGCTCATAGCCCTGTGCCTCGGGAGCAGGCTTATTATCTATGGGTTCGCCAAGTACGTTGAACATACGCCCAAGCGTGCTCTCACCAACCGGAACCGTGATAGGCGCGCCTGTCGCGACCGCATCCATTCCCCTCACCAATCCGTCAGTGGGTCCCATGGCGATACACCTTACCGTATCGTCACCCAAATGCTGCGCAACCTCGATTGTAAGCTCCGTGCCGTCGTTTCTCTTAATTTTTACGGCGTCATTAATCTCGGGAAGCTGTCCCTCCTTGAACCTTACATCAAGAACCGCACCGATAATTTGGGTAACTTTACCAATTATCTTATCTGCCATCTCTTTCTTCCTCTCTCTAAATTTTTCTATACGGACAGCCCTATGAGATTGCCTGAGCGCCCGCGATAATTTCCGTAAGCTCCTGGGTGATTGCACTCTGACGCGCTCTGTTATAGAGAAGCGACAGATTTGAAATCATCTCCTCCGCATTGTTGGTCGCATTATCCATCGCCTGCATTCTTGCACCGTTCTCACTGGCCACGGACTCTATCATCGCCCCGTAAATCAGGCTGGTGATATATTTGGGCACAATCAAATCAATCGCATCCTCCATCTCCGGCTCAAAGTCAAGCACAGCCTTATCATCATCGCTGCGCTCATCCTCCAGCTTTATGGGAAGGAGCTTAAGCTGCGTCGGTATATGCGTCACGGTATTTTTAAAGCCCGTATAGACAATGTAAATCTCGCCTACCCTTCCGCTCGCAAAATCCCCCAGCACCTGATTGCTGACTGCCATTGCATCCGCATAGACAGGCTCCTCAATCGCCGAAGAGTAATCCTCGCCGATTTCATAGCCAAGCCTTGCAAACGCGTCCCTTCCCTTGCTTCCGATAGGATAAATGATCACATCATCCCTATTCCAGCCATTCTCTCTTACGAGCTTAACAATGCTGGAATTGTAGCCGCCGGCAAGGCCTCTGTTGCCCGTAATGACAATTACAGCCTTCCTTTGGGAAGCATTAGGCTTAAGGAACGGGTGATTGAGCTCCCCTGCTTTGGAAAGCATGGAAACCACCGTATCATACATACAACTGAAATAGGTCTTTGACCTCTCTGCGCGTCCCTTTGCTCTTTGCAGCTTGACGGTGGAAACAAGCTTCATGGCCTTTGTAATCTGCTGCGTACTCTGTACGGAGCTCTTACGCCTTTTTATATCTCTCATTGAGGCCATAATAC
Source organism: Lachnospiraceae bacterium (assembly GCA_021202335.1). Lineage (GTDB taxonomy): Bacteria > Bacillota > Clostridia > Lachnospirales > Lachnospiraceae > COE1. Next base: position 9,579 of record JAJQDE010000019.1, on the reverse strand, counting down.
GTTTCTCCTTTCCGTTAATCTTATAAGAAACTAACTGTTAAACCTGCCTTTAAACTCCTCAATCGCTGCAATGAGCGTTTTTTCCGTTTCCTCCGAGATAACCTTCGTGTCCTTGATGTCCTTGGGCACCTGCTGATATTTCGTATCGAGGAACTCAAAAAACTCAGTTTCAAATCTTGTCACATCGCTTACCGGCACGTCAAGCAGATATTTATTGGTAGCCACATACAATATGATAACCTGATATTCAACCGGTATCGGCTTATACTGCGGCTGCTTTAGGATTTCCTTGATTCTTGCGCCCTGCTCCAAACGCTCCTTTGTGTCAGGGTCAAGATCCGAGCCGAACTGTGCGAAGGAAGCAAGCTCTCTGTACTGGGCAAGCTCCACACGGATAGGCCCCGCAATCTTCTTCATCGCCTTTATCTGCGCGGAACCGCCAACTCGCGAAACGGAAAGTCCTGCGTTCACGGCAGGTCTGAAGCCCGAGTTAAACATCTCCGTTTCAAGATAAATCTGTCCGTCCGTAATAGAAATAACGTTTGTCGGAATATATGCCGAAACATCGCCTGCCTGCGTTTCAATAATGGGAAGCGCCGTAAGCGAACCTCCGCCGTACTCGTCGCTCATGCGCGCCGCCCTCTCAAGCAGCCTTGAATGAAGATAGAATACATCTCCGGGATAAGCCTCACGTCCGGGCGGACGCTTTAAGAGCAATGAGAGTGTACGGTAAGCCGTTGCGTGCTTGCTCAGGTCGTCATAGACAACAAGCACATCCTCTCCGTTTTCCATCCATTCCTCACCGATTGCGCATCCCGCATACGGTGCGATATACTGCAATGGAGCAAGCTCGCTGGCAGTAGACGCCACGATTGTGGTATACGCCATCGCGCCAAACTCCTCCAAGGTCTTAACAATGCTTGCAACGGTAGAAGCCTTCTGACCGATTGCAACATAAATACATTTTACGTTCTGTCCCTTCTGATTGATAATGGTATCGATTGCAATGGCAGTCTTACCTGTCTGCCTGTCGCCGATGATCAGCTCACGCTGTCCTCTTCCGATAGGCACCATTGCGTCAATAGCCTTGATACCGGTCTGAAGCGGCGTATTTACTGATTTTCTCGTAATAACGCCCGACGCCACTCTCTCAATCTGACGATATTTTTCAGTCGCCACAGGACCCTTGCCGTCTATCGGCTGACCAAGAGCATTGACTACGCGTCCGAGCATCGCATCGCCTACCGGAACCTCTACCACGCGGCCCGTAGTCTTTACGGTATCGCCCTCGTTAATATTCCTTGAGCTTCCAAGCAAAACGGCGCCCACATTGTCCTCCTCAAGGTTCATCACCATTCCGTAAACCTCTCCCGGGAACTCAAGAAGCTCACCCTGCATTGCCTTTTCCAGCCCATGTACACGTGCGATACCATCTGCCACCTGAATGACCGTACCGACTTCCGATACTTCCAAATCAGCGGCATATCTCTTTATCTGATCCTTAATCACAGAACTTATTTCTTCCGGTCTTAAATTCATATGGATCTGCACCTTTCTTTTTATTTTTAAATACCCTAGCGTCCGAATGCATCATTTACAATTGAACAGCAAGAAGCTCGCGCTGCAGCTTATTCAGCTTTGTCCGGATACTGCTGTCAACAACCCTGTCGCCCATCTTGATGACCATACCGCCTATCAGAGAGGCGTCCACATCATAAAAGCACTCGATGGTCTTGTATTTGGTAGTGGCGAGCAGCCTGTCTTCAACGTCCTGCTTTTCCTTATCGCCAAGCGTTACGGCAGTTGTGACATAAGCCGTTCCGATATTGCTGTGTTCCTTTATCTCTGCGATAAACTCACTCAGAATATCCTCAATCCCGGCATATCTGTCCTTTGCGACAATCGTGACAAGAAATCCAATCATCTCACCGCTGACCCTGCCTTCAAATACGTTCTTAACCACCTCTATCTTATCCTCTTTTTGGATTTTGGGGTGGTTCATGAACTGTCCGAACTCTGCATTGGCACGTATAACCTTGAGAAGCTCCGTCGCCTCTTCTAAAAAGAGCGCGGTCTTGTTTTCTTCAACGGCAAGCTCAAACAGCGCCTGCGCATACGTTTTGGAAATTAGCTTAGCCATGTGCTATCACCTATTTCTTTCAATGTCTTTTCAATGAGTTCATGCTGAGCGTTTGTGTCAATATTAGCCTGTACAATCCGGGCAGCCATAACGGAAGCAACCGCTACCATTTCGCGCTTCACCTCGTCAGCCATCTTCTGCTTTTCAAGCTCCGCCTCTTTTCTGGCGCGCTCAACAATCCCGGCTGCCTCGGCCTTCGCCTCGGCAACGATTCTTGCCTCATTTTCAATGCCGCGCTTGCGTGCATCTGCCAATATTTCCTCCGCTTCCTTTCCTGCCTGACTGAGCTTTTCCTCATAAAGCGCGCGCGTCTCGGCTGCGGATTTTTGGTCGCGGGCAGCCTCATCCAATTCGCCCTTTATCTTTTCCTGCCTGTCGGAAAGCATCTTCCTTACAGGGTTAAACAGGAAATGCGACGCCACCAAAAACAGGAAAAACATCGCGATTATCATAAGCACCGAATCTGCAAGGAGCTGTAAGTCCAAGTCAAACAGGCGGCTTAAACCCTCTGTTTCGGTAGCAAGTATCATACCCTTATACCTCCTTTCACATTTTATAGTGTCCGCGCAGCAGCCCGCAGGCTGCCGCATAAATTTTCATTAAGGTACTAAAGGCTTTACGAACAGCAGCAGCATGGCAACAAGCAGACCGTAAAGACCTGTCGTCTCGGCAACCGCCTGCCCCAAAAGCATCGTTGATGTCACATCTGACTTCGCTCCCGGATTTCTTCCCACTGCAGCCGCAGCATGTCCCGCCGCGATACCCTGTCCTACACCGGGTCCGATACCTGCGATAACCGCAAGACCTGCGCCTATTGCCGAGCAGCCTAATATAAAGTTCGTATTAAATTCCATAGTTTTTTCCTCCTAAATATGATAATAAGCTATCGATATAAAATTATTTGCCGTTTTCTAACCTTCAATTGCATTATTAATGTACGTCATTGTCAGCATGGCGAATACATATGTCTGAATCGCGCCCGAGAACAAATCGAAGTACACATGCAGCGCCGCCGGCCACGCAGTCGCGATAAATCCCAGCAGACCGTAAATCAGCGCCATCATTACCGTACCCGACAGCACGTTCGCAAACAAACGAAGCGACAGGGAAATGGGAACCGCGATATCACCGATAATATTGATCGGCGCCCATATCGGCCACGGGTCGCAAAGTCCCTTGATAACTCCCTTCACCTTCTGATACTTGAACTTGTTGAACGTAATCAGAGTAAAGGTCATAATTCCCAGCGCGAACGTCACGCCGTAATCTGCCGTCGGCGGCCTTAAGCCGAACAGACCCGAAATGTTGCTGAGCAGTATAAAGATAAACAGCGTGCCGATATAATTTGCAAACGGCGGCGCATTCTTACCCATAACATTGCCGACCATGCCGTCAAGCATTTCAACCACAAGCTCCACGACATTCTGAAATGCCCCCGGAACCTCTGACGCATGCTTTACCGCCCTGTTTGCGCACAGGCAGAAAATAACGATGATTGCCATGACTATGAAAAGGCATACATGCGTTGTAGTTATCCAAAGCGTCTGACCAAACAGCTCATATTTGAATACGCCGTGTATCATGAAGTCAATGTCGTCGGCGCCGGACAGCAAAAGCCCGGATTTCAGAAGCTCTGCCCCCATACACTCACCTCCTTGCTTAAAAATTTAATTTCCCTTATTCAGTTTTCCCATCTTCCTTTTTTGCGACATTTTTGCAAGCACCGGCTGAGCATAGGCCGAAAGCTTTAAGCCCATAATCCCCGCAAATGCAGCCAGTGGATTGCCGATTTTTGTCACCATCAATATTCCAAGCACAATCACTACCGCAAAATATCGGATAATGTTTTGTCTTGTCGCTGCTGCCTGCGCCTCCTTTACACCCCTTTCCACTGCCGTATTTAATGAAACGGCCATATGAAAAGCCATAAATACTGCCGTAAGCACCCCTATCCAGAGCCCTATGGCAAAGCCTGTTTTATCGCTTACAAGAAAAAAGCCCGCAATCTGACATATCACGCCGAATATCACAATGCCGAAAAGCAGCTCCGGCAATGCGCTGTTAATTTCCCTTATCCTGCCGATTAATGTCCTCATGCGAACTATCTCCCTCATAAATCTTTTTTGCCAGTATAAAAATATTCCGGAATCCCGCAAGCGCACCGACAAAAAAAAGTAAAACAAACCAAAACACGGTACCGAATTTCCTGTCCAAATACATTCCCGCAAAAGAGCATAAAAAGATTGGAACGAGCATATTAATGCCAAACTGGGTAATCACAGCCAGCGATTGATATACTGACCTTTTATATTTTTTATTTCTTCCCATTTCAGCTCCTCCATATGCCCGCTATCAATAAATATTATAATGATATCCGTTCTTTTAAATACCCGTTAATAATTATACAAAAAATTAACGGATATGTCCAGTAAGTGTCAGATTTTTGAAAAGAATTTAATTTATTTTTTATTTAATCCTCCATTCCTGCTCAAGCCCTCTAAAAAAGGATACGGATTATTTTATAAAAATCTATTGAATACGGCGCAAAAATAATGCTATAATTCAAAATAATGCACAGGAGGTCGCAGCAGCCATGGCAAATCCGGATATTTACCGCAAACGCCTTATTCCCAATGAATGTATTCTCTTAAAGGACGATACCGTCCTTGAAGCAAATGATGAAATTATCGTTACAAAGTGGAAAACCCTAAAGCCCCGGCGCGATTTTCACCACGGCTATTCCTGCTATTTTTTGAAAGCCGGCTATAAGGTAAGCAAATTTTACCGCGAAAACGGCTCGCTGCTGTACTGGTACTGCGATATCGTGGATTACAGCTTCGATGAAAAAGAAAACGCATTGATTGTCACTGACCTGCTTGCCGACGTGGTAATTTATCCCGACGGATATATCAAGGTGCTCGATATCGGAGAGCTTGCGATTGCGCTGCAAAAGAATTTATGCGAACCAAAGCTTGTAGCTTCGGCACTTATCAGACTTGACAGACTCCTTACGATTATTTACGAGGATAAGTTCGACACCCTTTCCTCGCATGTGGAGCGTTGGATAGAGAGGGCATAATGCCCTCTTTTATTTTGCTGTGTTTACCGGATTGACATGCACCATGATATGCTTTACCCGTGTAAAGTTCCTTTCAATCGAATCATGCACTTTTTCCGCCGTGCCATGCGCTTCCCGCAGCGTTTCATCCGCATCAGCCCTTATCTCAAGATCCACGTAAATTCTGTTTCCAAATACCCTCGTGCGCAGCAGGTCAATGCCCAGCACCCCCTCCTGTGAAAGCACGCATTGCTTCATCGCATCTTCAAGCTCCTCATCGCATGCCTTATCCACCATTTTATCAGTCGCGTCCTTAAAAATATCAAACGCCGCCTTTTCGATAAACAGGCAGATTACAAGACTTGCAGCCGTGTCAAGAATGGGATAGCCGAGCATGGCGCCGCCGATACCCGCAAGCGCGCCAACTGATGAAAGCGCATCCGAGCGGTGGTGCCACGCATCCGCCATTAGCGCGCTTGAGCCGATTTTTGCCGCTTTTATCCTCGTATACTGATACATACCCTCCTTGACAAGAATGGAAATAATCGCCGCCGCAAGAGCCAAGGCTCCCGGCACGGCAAGCGTCTCATAATCGCCCGATACCATTTCCCGTAACGCCGCCGCGCCTATGCCAAGTCCCGTAACCGCAAGAACTGTCGCAAGCACGATTGCAGCCACACATTCCAGGCGTTCATGTCCGTAAGGATGGTCCTTGTCGGAGTCACGGCTTGAAACCCTTATGCCGATGATCACGATAAACGTGCTGAACACGTCCGATGCGGAATGAACCGCATCGCTTATCATAGCGCCCGAGTCCGCAAGAAGCCCGGCAGCAAGCTTAAACACCGACAATATAAGATTCACCGCAACGCTTACCAAAGATACCTGCATCGCCGTCTTTTCAAATTCCGTTCTGTTATCCGCTCTCCTGCTCATGGAAAATCCCCCTTTGCGAGTTATGATTCAGCTTACTATAAATATATGTCAATTTCAAGTAAAGTGAAAACTATTTTTGGTTCGCTCAAACTATCAAAAATCCCAGTTCTCCGGCGCCCCCGCGCCCTCAAACCGGGATTTCAAATGCTCTTTTATAAACGCTTACGCCAAGGTAAACTGTTCAACCAATGAATTAAGAGTTTCCGACTGTGCAAACAGCTCCTCGCTGGTCGCGGAGCTCTCCTCGGCAGTCGCCGAATTGCTCTGCACTGCGGCAGAAATCTGTTCAATGCCGACATTTACCTGCGCGGCAGCCTCCGCCTGAATTTCAGATGCCTCGCTAATCTGCTCCGAGCTTGCCACCACTGCCTGAATCTGACTGATTACCTTCTCCAGCGCGATTGACGCATTTTCAACAATCTGCGAACCGTTATTGATTTCACTCAAAGAATTGTCAATCAGCTTTCTCGTATTCACCGCCGCCTCACCGCTCTGACTCGCAAGTGTGCGTATTTCATCAGCCACCACTGCAAAGCCCTTTCCGTGCTCGCCCGCTCTTGCAGCCTCAATGCTGGCGTTCAGAGAAAGAAGATTTGTCTGATTTGCAATCGACTCAATGCTGTTGCTGATTTCCGCAATCTGTTTAGATGTTTCGGTAATCCGCCGCATCGCATTATTGACCTCCTGCATGTAATCCATGCTCGACTGTTCCTGTTTTCCCACAGCTCCCGCCTGTTTGCTCGCCTCCGTGCTCTTTCTTGCATTATCCTCAATCTGACATGTAAGCTCATTGATTGTCGCCGTCAGCTCCTCGACCGCGCTCGCCTGTGAATTAGCGCCCTCAGCTAAATCCTGCGCTCCCTCAGCCATGTTCTGCGCGCCTGCGCGCACGCCGCCCGACGTCGTCAGAATCTGTGAAAGCGTACTGCTCAATCTTGACTTAATGTCACGCATTGACTCCAAAATCGGCTCATAGCAGCCAACATACGCCTCCTTGCACTTGCTGCTTACCGTAAAGTTTCCGCCCGCCATCTCTGTCATACAATAGCTCATATCCGGGATTATTTCCTTGAGCATGCTGCATACACGATTGATGCTTTCCGCAAGCTCTCCGAATTCATCCTCGGACTGATATTTAATATCAATCTCAAGATTACCCTGCGCAAGCTGCCCCGCCGCCGCTTTAAGCTCATCGATAGGCGTAAGCATAAGCCTTACCAGCGTCCTGATATAATATATAACAATCGAAAGTGAGATTACGCCTACAATCAGCACTGCTATTAAAACAAATATTGTAGCGTGCATAGCGCTTGAATATGCATTCTGCGCATTCTCATCCGCAGTGCTTCCGACTGATTTTACTGCCGATATCAGTTCTTCCGCAATCACATTATATGTATTATTGAAATAATCCATCACATCCGCATCGCCCGCTTCAATCTTTGCCTCAATCTCCGCACGCGACTCCGATTCCGCCTGCAGCGCCGCCCAAATAGCCTCTATATCCTCATCGTTATCATAAAGCTCCGCCAAAACAGCGTAATTTTCCCCGATGCCTGCTCCATCAGCCTCCGCCTCATCAAGATACTGCTGCGGATTATCGCTCGTGCATGCCCACAGCAGATTTTTCATCAGGCTGTTGGCATCCCTGCGCATGGAAAGCTGCGCCTTCGTTTCCTGATAAGTGACATTGTTAAAATTTCGCATGCTGCTTGTCATAATTAAAGTTCCCGCAAGAGATATGACTCCCAGCACAACCAGCGCAATCAAAATCGTAAAGAGCGCCACCTTGATTTTTCTTTCGATTTTGACCTTACTAAGATGCTCCTCTAATGTTTTCAGTAATCCCATCCATATACCTCCTTCGCAGTTGACGGAACAAACAGTATGTAATTTTTTCATACTGCTCTTTAATTTTACTTTACTTTTGTGGAATTTGCAATAAGAGTTTCGCATATTTGCATATTTTATTGTCATTTTGCACTATTTTTGAGGAAATAAAGCATCAAATGATTCTGATTTTATATCAACGCAAAATTTTTCAACAGATACAGCCAAAACGTGATAAAAACGGAACTCAGAAATGTCGTGGAAACCACGCAGCTTGAAGAAAGCACTCCTTCATGTCCCATATTTCTTGACATAATATAACAGCTTACAGTTGTCGGCGCTCCAAGCATGATAAGTATTGCGACTATTTTTTCATTTCTAAAGCCCATCGCCGCCGCAGCAGGAAGAAAAATAGCCGGCATGATGAACAGCTTGATCAATGTGCTTGCGATAGTAGGGCGCAGCTTGGCAAGCGCCTTTCTTCCCTCAAAGCCGGCGCCCAATCCTATCAGCGCAAGGGGCGTCGCAAGCACCGAAAAATTATGAAGCGTTTTATCAATGATATATGGCAGCTCTATCCTTGCCACAGATATAACCATTCCGATAAAAATACCCCATATAATAGGATTTGCGGCAATACCCTTTAATGATTTCATTAAGCTTCTCTTATCAAAGCCCGTGCTGTCAGGCGACGTAAAGCTCAATATCATGACCGCTGCCACATTATACAACGGAACCGTCGCAAGTATCATCAGCGGCGCTATGGCGCTTGTTCCGTATATATTCTGCATGAACGCTACCCCAAGCACCGCAGCGCTGCCGCGATACGACGCCTGTATAAACTCGCCTCTTATCGTTTTATCTGCAATAAAAAATCTGCTTATCAGACTTATCGCTAAAATACAAAACAGCGTCACAAAGAAGCATAAGAATACAAAATGCGTATCCCAAACAGCATAAAAGTCAGCCTCCGCAATATCCACAACAAGCAAAATCGGCAATGTTACCTTATAGTTAAATGAATTGAGCGTTTTCACAAAGCCGTCATCCACCATGTTCACACGTCTTAATATGTAGCCTGCCACCATAACAAGAAATATCGGTATGGTAGCGTTTAAGCTGAATATCAGATTCTCCACAATATAACACTCCTAACTTTATCTCAAGTGAAGCAAATTCCAATCGAGTAGAATAATTTTGCCCCCTGCTTGCCCGCCCGAGTTGCATACAGCATAAGCCAGAATAATTCCTTATGCAGCCTTACGCATAATAAAAACCCGAAATAAATTCGGGTTCGAGAGAGGCGACTGCCGGACTTGAACCGGCGGTCAGGGAGTTGCAGTCCCACGCCTTACCACTTGGCTAAGTCGCCATGTCTTATACCACATACAAGCTTGTGAGCATTACCTGCAAGCACTGTTCATAAAAGTACCAGCGAGTAATATGATACCATACTCTACTGTTTTTGGCAAGCAGAAATTTATTGAATTTAACTTGACTTAACGCAAGCAATCAATAATCTCAAAGAGTCCGCAAATAGCAATATCTGCGGACTCCTTATAAACTCCCCGAGTAGGACTCGAACCTACGACAACTCGGTTAACAGCCGAGCGCT
>JAJQDE010000008.1 GCA_021202335.1 Lachnospiraceae bacterium | reverse complement strand
ATTTGGAGCATACACGAATATTCAAAAAAATGCAATGGAAAATGTAAAAAAAGTGACTGGAATGTATAAATCAATACAAAATATGTATTAAACATTTATTCCCATGAACATAAGTGTATGTCCATGGAAACAAATGCGAAATCAATTGTTGTCAGATGCCGTCAGTTTAGCTTTCAGTGCGGCAATTTCTTCTGACAGTTTTTCAAGAGCCCTGTCTTTCTCATCAAGAGCCTTGTCTTTTTCGGCAATATCCTGCCGCTGCTCATCAATGACCTGTTTCTGCGAAGCGATATCCTGCCGTGCCTCTTTCAAAAGCTGAATCTGCTTATTATAATATCGTACATCATTATTATATTCCCTGCGGTCGTGCAGGAGCTTCTGCTCCTGAGCGTCAGTAGTAACCTGGAAAATCGCCTTTGTAGCTTCGCTTATATATTCGTCCTTCTCTGCTAACATATGCAATTCCTCCCATGTGGTTGATTTAAAAAGCTGCGCCCAATAGTCGATATGGTACGCCTTATCTTCATCAGTTGCCAGTTCCGTTTGATTTAAGTCTACCACACGGAGGTTGAATTTGTCACTATAAATGCGGTGATTTTTTACATTCATGAGCATATATGAGGCATAAAACTCGGGAGCGTCGTCAAAGAGAGTATAGTCAAGGAAACCGATGTGGATTACGGGTTTGATGTCCGAATAATCATCGCCGTGCTCAAGCTGGTCGAAGGAGCGGCAGAGATAGGTAAGGGAACGCTCCTTCCAATTAAACCTGTTCACCACCTGCATTTCAAGGTTTATCAGAGTGGAACGGTTTAAAATCAGGCTGATGTCCAAACGTATTTCCTTGTCGGAGATGGAATCGCCGAGCACGATCGGGTTGGTGATTTCCGCCTCGACGGAAACCTCCTTCGGGATATGTAAGAGTGAGCGGATAAGACCGCAGAGAACAAAGTTGTTGCGCTGCAGCACGGCGCGGAAAAGATAATCGTTGGTCATGTTGTAGGGAAGCGGACCGTGGGCGTCCTCAAAAGAGTGAAATGTGTTTTGATATTGCATAAAAAGATGTGTCCTTTCGTAAGATTGATACCGGATTTGCGCAGACCTGTATTTGGAGCATACACGAATATTCAAAAAAATGCAATGGAAAATGTAAAAAAAGTGCCTGAAATGTAAAAATCAATACAATATTGACATATTAATGTAGGCGGCATAAGAAGGAACCTTATACTAAAATAACGGCGAAAACTCAAACATATATACTTGACAGAAGGACTAAAAGGTATTATATTATAATGAGTTAGAAAAAACTAACCAATATAACGGGCACAAGCCCGTTATATTTCAAAGCTTGAGTTAGTCAAAACTAACACATAGCCGAAAAGGACTGATGTTATATGATTGTTAAAATAAAAAAATGCGAGGATTATCTGGTAGAATTTTGCGCGCCTACGCTGGCAGGGATTAAATGCGCAAATCTGTTTGGGATGATGTATGGCAGCGAAGAAAATCTGCTGAATGAAGTTGCGCGCCTGAATATGATGTGCAATGACAAGGGAATTAATATCAGGATATTGCAGCATCAAAAAAATAGGGCGCTGATTTTTGTTTTTAGGGAAAAGCTTTTAAAAAGCATATTGGATAATGAAGCTGTATGGGAATTGCTTTACGGCTGTGGATATCAAAGAGATGAGGACTTAAATTCAACCTTAAATGTGCTGAAGGACAGAATTGAAACCTCTGATATTTTTCCACATGAAATAGGTATTTTTCTCGGATATCCTTATTACGATGTGAAAGGGTTCATAGATAACGCCGGCAATAACTATGTTTTTTGCGGGTATTGGAAGGTCTATGAAAATGAGAAGCAGTCCGCAAAGCTGTTTCAGGCATTTGATATATGCAGTGAATGTTACAGGAAATGTTATGGGAAAGGAATACCGATATCACGGCTGTTAGTGGCGGTTTAAAATTGTATATTTATGTATGGCGTTATTGCCGTACAGCAAATATAAGATAAATTTATTAAGAAAGGCGGTACTTTAGCATGAGTAAAGCAGCAGTTGTTTATTGGAGCGGCACCGGAAATACGGCAGCCATGGCAGAGTATGTTGCGGAAGGGGCAAGAGAGGTTGGAGCAGAGGTAAGCCTTTGGACTTCGGCAGAATTTACGGCAGATATGCTGCCTGACTATGACGCGGTTGCCTTTGGATGCCCGTCTATGGGAGCTGAGCAGTTGGAGGAAACGGAATTTGAACCAATGTTTTCAGCGTGTGAGTCAGAGCTTAAAGGCAGGAAAATTGCTTTGTTTGGCTCATATGGCTGGGGAGACGGTCAGTGGATGCGGGATTGGGAAAATGCCTGCATGACTGCAGGCGCGAGTCTTGTGAGCGATTCGGTAATCTGTAATGGCGCTCCTGACGACCCGCAGCCGTGCAGGGATTTAGGAAGAGCTTTAGGGCGGTAATGGTAATTGGTCGTGACATAAGGGGAATTATGTAAAGTGACAATAGCCGGCACATCAAATATGCTTAAATTTATTCACTTCGCTTTCTAACTGTGCGGCAATGTCACGGTTGACATTGACCTCCTCCCGGATGCCGGCGGTTGCCGAAACGAACTGTTCCGTGCTTTCCGCCGCGCTTGTCACGGCCTTTGCGCTGTCCTCCACGGATGCCGCAATACCCTCAATTTCGCTTGTCATATTGTTCATCGTTCCCACAAGTGTCTTTGCGCCGTCCGCAAAACGCTTGATAATCTGGTCTATGCTGTCTGCGTCCGCATGATACTGGTCCGCTACGCTGACAAATTTTTCATAGTCTGACAGTACCGTGGTATTGATGAAAGAAAGCATTTCGTTTGCGTTGTCCGCAAGCTTCTTTACCGCATCCATGACCGTCTTGCTGATGACCTGTATATCGTTTGCGGTATTGCGGCTGTTGTCCGCCAATACGCGGATTTCGTCTGCCACGACGGAAAAGCCCTTTCCTGCCTCACCCGCGCGCGCGGCCTCTATTGAGGCATTCAGCGCCAGCAGATTAGTTTGGCCGGATATGTCAAGGATATCCCCCGTAAGCTTTGCAATCTGTTCAACACTCCTGCTTTCGTCAATGGAGGCTGCAAGTATTGTTTTTATGCCGTCCATTTTCACGCTGGTGTTGTTTTTGCTCTCCAAGGTATCCTCGCGTATTGTTTCCGCGCGCTCCTTAATCACATCGACAAGCTCCGAACCTTCTTGAGCGCCTGAGGCTATCATGTTTGTTTCGCCGAGAACTGACTGCGTGTTTCCGCCAATCTGCTCAACCGTTGCCGCTATTTCCTGCATACTTGCGGCAAGCTCCTCCATGACTGCCGATACATTGACGGCATTATCGTTTGACTCATTTACATGGTCAAATATCTGGTTGGCGGATTCTGCCATAAGCCTCGAATCCTGCCGCAGTGTCCGGATTATGCTCTGCAGCTTTTCAATGAAGCTGTTGATACCGCTTACAAGCTGTCCGATTTCGTCCTGCGATGTCACGTCAATGCGCTCCGTGAGGTCGCCCTCCTCGTGGTCGATTTTTTCAATGATGCCCTCCAGGCGCCTGCCGGCATTCTGCGCCGGTCTTGCTACGCTTAGCAGTACCACAAGTGAAATTCCGACTACGAACAGCGCTGATATGACCATCGCTGCTGCCATAATTGCCTGCGTTCTGTTTATAACGCTCTCAACCTCCTGCTGGCACAGGGCGCTTTGAGAGTTTCGTATATCGTTGAAGGCATTTTCCGTTGCGGTTATATTCTCTATTAAATCATTGAAGGTCAATGCCACGGTGGTCATGGCGTCCGAGTCACCTTGGCTGTACAGCTCGGCAACCTGTGTGAGCACATCCTCTGCGGGCAGGAGCGCCGCAACATAATCCTCATATGCCGACAAAAGCTGCGCGTTTCCTGTTTGTTGGCAAAGCTGCCTTATCGACTCAATATTTTCATCCACCGCGGCTATGGTGCCGTCCACCTCCCCGATAATGCCTGCCGTTGCCTCGGGAAGAGGAAGAAATGCTATCAGGTTTGAGTAATTCTTTATGTTGTCAAAATTGTATGTAAGCTCTGCTCTTTCCCTTTCCATCTCGAGATAAATATTTGACAGCGTACTTACCTCGCTTGAGATTTTCCTTGTTGAGCTTAACCCTATTGCGCAGGTCAGCTCGAAAATCACGAATAGGACTACCAATAAAGTGATAATTTTAGTACCGATATGCCTTCTCATATTTTTCCTCATTTCTGCGCTGCTTTTTGCGCATAAAGCAATGTTTGTGCAAGCAGCGCGCAATCACAAACTTGCAGAACCAACAAAGTTGCAGAACCAACAAGGTTGCAGAACCAACAAGGTTGGTTCTTAAGATATGCTGTCAGGCGATTGCCTGTCCTCTATAATAAAATAATACTAATTTAAAACAAAATGTGCAACATTAATTGTCGAAAATTTAAATAAATGTTCATTTAAAGACTTATGTGTGATAGAATAAAGAGAGTTGAAGACTTGCGAGCAAGTCTTGAAATTTTTGCATTTAAAATGTTGGAATAGAGGGAGAAGCTTAGATGATAAAGGGCATTATTGAAGCAAATGAAACGCTTGAACCGAACACGAAGGAGATAACGGTTTTAAGAGAGAATTTCCCATCGTGCTTTAAGGAGGATGGGAGCTTTGATATAGAGCGTTTCAAGGAATTTCTGAATGGTAAGGTGGCAGTGAGCCATGAGGGATATGAGCTTAAATTCCTTGGCAAAAATTACGCGCGCCTTTTGGCGTCGATGGATTCAACCTGTGTGATTGTGCCAGATGAGGAGCACAACAGTAAGCCAGAGAACAGAGAGAGCCAAAATATTTATATTTCAGGTGATAACCTTGATGGCTTAAAGCATTTGCTTAAAAGCTATGCGCGCAAGGTGAAATGCATATATATAGATCCGCCATACAATACAGGCTCGGACGGATTTGTCTACAAAGACAGCTTTAGCTTTACGGCGGAGGAGTTGTCGGAGAAGCTTAGTATCGACGAGGAGCAGGCTGCGCGAATACTTGACTTGACGAAACGAGGGTCGGCGTCACATTCGGCATGGCTGATGTTTATGTATCCCCGCCTTTTGCTTGCGAGAGATTTGATGACGGATGACGGCGTAATTTTTATTTCAATAGATGATAACGAGTGTCATAACTTGAAGCTGATATGCGATGATGTATTTGGGGAGGAGAATTTTGTCGCTGAATTTCCGCGCATTACTAAAAGGGGAGGTAAGTCATCGGATGTTACAGCAAAAAATCATGATTATCTTTTGATGTATTCAAGGGGTGAAAAGCCTAATTTATATCCTATTGAACATGACGATGAAGCATTTAAAAATAAAGATGAATTTTTTGAGGAAAGAGGTTTTTATAAATTAAATCAAACACTTGACTATGACAGCCTTCAATATAGTACAAGTCTTGACTATCCGCTTGAAATAAACGGGGAGATTTTTTATGCAGGGCAATCTAAGGAATTATATGAGGAAAGAAAAAAAGGCAATCATGATATTGCTGATTGGGCGTGGAGATGGAGCAAAGAAAAGTTTGAATTTGGATTTAAAAATGGATTTGTGGTTGTGAAATCATGTAAAACCGGAAAGAGAATTTATACCAAAACTTATCAGAACGCGTCTATAAAGAGTGAGAAAAACGGCTATTATATTGCCTATTCTGACAGGACAAAGCCGCTGTCTACTTTGGAATTAACCGAAAATATTTATTCCAATGATAATGCGACTAAGGCTGCAGACAAAACAATAGGGAAAAAAATATTTGACCACACAAAGCCTGTGGAATTGATTACGCTGATTGCAAGATTATGTACCCGTAAGGATGATATTATATTAGATTTTTTTTCGGGTTCAGGAACCACAGCCGAGGCGGTTATGAAAATAAATTGCCAAGAGCCTGAAAATGAGAGAAAATTCATAATGATACAATTGCCGGAAATGTGCAAAGAAGGGACATCTGCGTATAAAGCGGGTTATCGTACTATTTGCGATATAGGTATGGACAGGATAAAAAAATCCGCCGAGATTTTAAAAAAAGAGTTTTCAGATACCACCGCAGACCTGGGCTTTAAGCATTATACTTTGCAGGAGCCGTCCGACGATACGCTTGACAAGATAGAGGATTTTGACGCGGCGAAGCAGGGATTTGCCGCTACAAATGACATATTGAACGATTTTGGAACGCAGACTGTGCTTACAACGTGGCTTGTGCGCGATGGTTACGGTTTCAATGCGCCAGTGCGAAAAATAGATTTTGCAGGATATGACGGGTATTATATTGATCGGCATTTGTACCTGATTGATGGGGGGCTTACGAATGACGGTATCATGGCAATCA
Source organism: Lachnospiraceae bacterium (assembly GCA_021202335.1). Taxonomy (GTDB): domain Bacteria; phylum Bacillota; class Clostridia; order Lachnospirales; family Lachnospiraceae; genus COE1. The sequence continues at coordinate 29,068 of JAJQDE010000008.1, read as the reverse complement.
CGGATATGTATGAAATGGACGGTACATTTAATCCTGAAAATGTAGTGATATTCGGCTATAGCTTTGCATGGACGATAACCGATGAATTGAAAACGAACCTTGCAAGGTTGGGAAGTACGGAAAGAAATTTGAGGATTAATTTTGATATTCGGTATTAGTGGGGGAAGGGAGGAAATCTATGGAGATTATTTTACAGCAGAATTTACCGCATCAGCAGGAGGCAGTCAATGCAGTCTGCGACGTTTTTGAGGATGCATTTATCATGCCGCCAAAGCAATTTTATGAAAATCCTTCTTTTTCACCGAGGGATGGATACATTATAGGAAATATAAGGGAGATTCAGAAAAAACTCCCTAAGGAGTATCGTTCAGAGTACCGCTCAGGAGCAGCAGACAGCAAGGAATACTTGGGGCTGGATGTAAAAATGGAAACAGGCACGGGAAAAACCTATGTTTATGCAAAAACAATATTTGAGCTTCACAAGCGGTATGGCTTTAATAAGTTCATAATTGCGGTTCCATCTCTTACAATCAAGGCAGGGACAGAGCAGTTTTTGAATGAGCCGTATGCGAGGAGGCATTTTGAGGATAGCTGCGGCTATGGAGCGCAGATAGAGGCGCTTACGCTTGAAGCGCCAAAGAACAGGAAAAAGGGTCGTCTGTATTTTCCGAGCGCAGTCAGCGAATTTATCAGAGGTTCATGTCAAAATACGAAAAAAATATATGTGCTGCTTGCGAATATGCAGCTTTTGACTAACGCCAAACTTTTGACGAGGGACGATTATGATTACGGAGCGGAAGGGTTTAACAGACCGATAGATGCGATAGCTGCGACAAAACCGATTGTCATTATTGATGAGCCGCACCGTTTTTCTCGTGACCAAAAAGCGTTTAAGGTAATTATGGAGCAGATAAAGCCGCAGGCAATAATCAGGTATGGGGCAACATTTCCGGAGAGAGCAATAGGGAAAAAAAGCACGACAAATGTCAGAGATTACAATAATCTGCTCTATGATTTGAACGCCTGTGCAGCCTTCAATAAGGGGCTTATAAAGGGGGTAGCGAAGGAGCATTTTGAGCCGTTGTCAAGAAAGGAAGAAAAGGTTAAAATTGTCGGCATTGACAGCAGGGATGCGGTGCGCTTTCAATATAGGAAACGTGACGAGGCGCCAAAAAGCTATACCTTGAAAACGGGTGATTCGCTGTCTATTATAAGCAATGCCTTTGAGGGAGTAACGGTAGAGGCTATCGGGCGCAGCAGCGTGGAATTTTCAAACGGAATTACAAAAACATCAGGCGAGGAGCTGGATGTGGATATTTATATGACATCCTATCAGGAGCAGATGCTCAGGCTTGCCCTGCAGCGGCATTTTGAAACGGAAAAGGTGAATTTTTGTAACCGCAAATACAAGATAAAAACGCTTGCGCTGTTTTTCATTGACGACATAACGTCATACAGGACGGGTGACGATGGGAAATGTCCATATTTGCTGGAAGCGTTTGAGAGGCTTTTGGGGGAGCAGATTGAGCGGACGCTCAGTATACTTGATGATGAGCATGATGCGGAATACAGAAAATATCTGGAGGCGAGCCTTGCGGATTTGGGAGCTTGCCATGCAGGATATTTTTCGCAGGACAACAGTGATTCCGATGAGGACATTGCTAAAGAGGTGGACACTATTTTGCACGGCAAAAAGGAGCTTCTTTCGTTTGAGGACAGTGCCGGCAAACCGAATACCCTGCGTTTTCTCTTTTCAAAGTGGACATTAAAAGAGGGGTGGGACAATCCGAACGTGTTTACTATCGCAAAGCTGCGCTCAAGCGGCAGTGATAATTCCAAGCTTCAGGAGGTCGGCAGAGGGCTTAGGCTTCCCGTTGACGAGAATGGCAACCGCATATCGAACGAAGAATTTTTGCTGAACTATATTGTGGATTTTACCGAGGCGGATTTTGCGCAGAAGCTTGTAGACCAAATAAATGCGGAGGTACCGCAGGCGTCATTTATCACTGAGGAAAGGCTTAAGGCTGCCGCAGGGAAATTAAAGATTACGCCGGATGAGCTGTTTGATGAGCTTTACAGCAAGCGATATATTGACAGGCATATGGAAATCAAAGCGGAAACGCGCGATAAGCTCTTTGATGAATATCCGGATTTAGTATCGGGACTTAAATCCGGAAAGGTCAGGGATTTGAATGGGGAAAAGCCAAAGCCCGTGAAAATACGAAAGGCTGCTTATGATGAGCTTAAGGAATTGTGGGAAACGATAAACCACCGCTATCTGCTGTTTTATGATGACGAACTCAATGACTGTATCGAGGCTGTGGCGCTGTCTATATTTGAGAAGCCAAGTGTTTTTGCGGATTTGGTTATGCGAAGCGAGCGAGAGAGAGTGGAAAGCGACGGTGAGCGGATGAGCGTGCTGAATGAAACAGGAGTGCAGTATGTATTGCGCAGGATTATTCCATACAATGTTTTCCTAAAGCGTATAAGCGCAGCCACAAGCCTGCCAATCAGGACGCTTCATACCGCGCTGTGCAGGTATGCAAAAAAACACGGAATGGAATTTAAGAATTATATAAACGACAGTGCAGTTGCCGCTTTTTGTTCGGAGTTTGCAGCATGGAAGAATGAAAATCTGCAGGGGCGTTTCAGGTATGTAAGGAGTGCGTCACCTGTTGGCGCGACGGCACTGACATATGCCGACGGAACGGTCAGGGGTGAGATTGCGCAGGGGCGGATAGGGACAAGAATCGTTCCCGGCACGCCAAGCGCAAAGTATCTGTATGACGCGTACGCGTATGACTCGCCGCTTGAGAAGGAGAATATTATGGCGGATATAGAGGAGGTTGTCGTTTACGGTAAAATTCCTCGTTCGAGTATAGCGATACCGACAGTTACGGGGGGAATGTACAGTCCGGATTTTATGTATGTGGTGAAGAAGAAAAACGGCGATAAGGAGCTTAACATTATCGTTGAAACAAAGGATGTGGAGGGCAAGAATGATTTAAGAGGCAGCGAAAAAGCAAAGATAGAGTGCGCAAGGGTGTTTTTTGATATGCTTACCGCTGACGGTTATAAGGTGTATTTCAGAGACCAGTTAGGCAATAGGCAGATGCTGCAGATTATAAATGAGATAATGGGGATTGACAGATGAGGAATGTATCGTTTAAATTAATCTTATGAAGCATTGAATAGAAGGAGGACAAGGTTGAAAAAATCTCTGATGAGTATTTTTTCAACCTCAGATTTGTGCCGAAGCGTCACAAATCTTTTTATCGCAGAGCCGAATTTGAGATTCGGCTCGCGTTCCTCAGCGAAAACGCTTCGGAATGGAGGAAAAAATGGGTTGTTTTATTGTACCGGTAACGGAGGCAGTTGTTACGACGGCAGCGACTAAAATCCTGCAAAGGAGGGAAAATCAGGCGGAGAAAAATCCCGCTGAAAGGACGGAGCTTTTTGCGGAAAACAAAATTCAGTTTTCAGAAAAGCTGAAATGGCTGAATAATATGCTTTGGGGCGGTTCCGCTCTTTTGTGCTTTGAGCACATCTGGCATGGGGAGGTGGTTCCTTATTTCCCGTTCCTGACAGCGATGTCCGACCCTGCCGATGCGATGGAGCTGTTTCATGAAATGGGAACCGTGGGAGTATCAATGTCGATTCTTGTGACGGCAGTATGGGCAGGAATGGTGGCGGTATCGAATATGTTGGAAAAGAAGCCGCTTGCACCGCAGCCCGTAAGAGGAAGGAGAGAGCCATGACGCTGCTTACTGCCGTATTTGCGGCTGTTATCAGTACAATAGTTTGGTACGAGAGCAGCAGCCGAAGTGAAATGAAAATCGGTATGCTTTGCCTTATGTATTGGGGTGCATCACTGATGTGGCTTGTGGATGCGATTTTTGAATATGCCGAGCTGGGGGCTGCATACTTTACGCCGGAGGCAGGCGATATGTTAAACGATTTTTATTTGGGAATATCCGTGGTGGCGCTCGGTCTTGTAATTTGGCTTGCGCGGGTGCTCATCAAAGACCCGAAGGGTGTTGTAAGAGAGGCGCTTTTTAAGAACGGACGGCATTAGGGCGGAGGCATTTGATGACGATTGATGAGAAATATGTCGCTTTAAAAGAATACATATTGAGTCTTGAGAGCGTTGCCGTCGCGTTTTCGGGCGGTGTGGACTCCACCCTGCTGCTGAAAACGGCTAAGGATGTGCTGGGAGATAACGTGATTGCAGTTACCGCCAAATCCTGCTCTTTTCCTGAGAGAGAGCGCAGGGAAGCGGAGGAATTTTGCAGGGATAATGATATAAGGCAAATCGTCTGTGAATCGGAGGAGTTGGAAATCGAAGGCTTTCGGAAAAATCCCGTCAACCGCTGTTATCTTTGCAAGAGAGAGCTTTTTGAAAAGATAAAGGCGATTGTAGCGCAAAACGGCATGAAAAATGTGGCGGAAGGCTCCAATATGGATGATTTGGGTGATTACCGTCCGGGGCTGCAGGCTGTAGAGGAGCTTGACGTCAAAAGCCCGCTGCGTCATGCACAATTATATAAGGAAGAAATAAGAGAGCTGTCGGAAAGGCTGGGATTAAAAACCTTTGCCAAGCAGTCCTTTGCATGCCTTGCATCACGCTTTCCCTATGGCGAAGAAATCAGCGAGGATAAGCTTAGGATGGTGGACAGGGCGGAGCAGCTTCTGCTTGACATGGGATTTCATCAGCTTAGAGTCCGTATCCATAAAACGGCTGCAAGGATTGAATTGGAGGAAGCGGATTTTCCAAAGATAATGGAAAAGCCAAACAGAGAGAAAATCGTCACTGAATTAAAAAAATACGGTTTTACCTATGTGTCGCTTGATCTGCAGGGCTATCGGACAGGGAGCATGAATGAAACGCTGAAGGAGGGGCAGGTTTGGAAAGGATTGAGGTAAAATCGCTTTTGGAGGATGTGGCGGCAGGCAGAATTTCCGTTGATGACGCGCAGATGCGGTTAAAAATGGAGCCGTTTGAGGATTTGGGCTTTGCAAAGCCCGACCATCACCGCGCCTTAAGGCAGGGAATTGCCGAGGTTATTTATGGAGCCGGAAAAACTCCGGAGCAGATAAAGGATATCGCCGCCGCAATGAAAGCGCACGGTCAGAAAACCATACTGATTACCCGGATGAGCGCTGAGGCGGCTGAGCTTGTCGGAAGGGAGATGCCCATGCAGTACGATAAGCTGAGCCGGGTCGGCGTTATTGGGGAAATGCCAAAGCCCGATGGCGCCGGAAGGATTGTGGTGGCAACCGGCGGCACCAGCGATATGCCTGTTGCCGAGGAAGCCGCCCGCACGGCGGAAGCGTTGGGAAACGTGGTCGTCCGGCTTTATGATGTGGGAGTTGCGGGAATACACAGGCTGTTATCGCATCAGGAGGATATCATGTCGGCGAGGGTCATTATCGCCATAGCCGGAATGGAGGGCGCGCTGGCGTCGGTTATCGGAGGTCTTGCTGATTGCCCTGTGATTGCCGTGCCTACCAGCGTGGGCTACGGCGCAAGCTTCGGGGGCTTGTCCGCCCTGCTGTCGATGCTGAATTCCTGCGCCGGCGGCGTCAGCGTGGTAAATATAGACAACGGATTTGGAGCCGGGTATTTGGCAAGTATGATTAATCATATCGGGGTGAAAGAATGATAACGCTTTATTTTGATTTGAATATGGGAGCTGCGGGCGATATGCTGACCGCGGCGCTGCTTGAGCTGTACCCGGAGCCTGACGCTTTTGTGGAAAGGCTTAATTCGCTGGGTCTTCCCAGTATTCGGTTTTGTGCCGGGTCATCCGCAAAATGCGGGATTAGCGGCACGCAGATGCATGTGTCGGTTTATGGGGAGGAGGAAGCTGCTTCTGATTTTCACGTACATGAGCATCACGGAGAACATACCCATTCTCATGAGCATCATCATGACGGACATGGACACGAGCATCCGCATGAGCATCACACGCTTCATGAAATTGAGCATATCGTTTCCCATATGGATGTACCTGATAAGGTGCGGGAGGATATTATTGCGGTTTATGGGTTGATTGCCGACGCGGAGAGCCATGCTCACGGAAAGCCCGTGGAGGAAATACATTTCCACGAGGTGGGGACGCTTGACGCCATAGCGGACGTGACGGCGGTCTGCCTGTTGATTTATGAATTGTCGCCTGACTGCATCGCGGCATCTCCTGTTCATGTGGGGAGCGGGCAGGTCAGGTGCGCGCATGGCATACTTCCCGTCCCGGCTCCTGCGACCGCATGGATTTTGCGGGATGTGCCAACCTACGGCGGACAGGTGCGGGGTGAGCTGTGTACGCCTACGGGAGCGGCGCTTTTAAAGCATTTTGTGCAGGAATTTGGAAACCTGCCGCCTATGCGCGTGGAAAAAATCGGCTACGGATGCGGGAAAAAGGACTTTGAGGCGGCAAACTGCGTCAGGGCAATGCTGGGAAATACCGACGACGGGCGCGACAGCATCGTGGAGCTTCGCTGCAACCTTGACGACATGACGCCGGAGGCTGTGGGATTTGCAATGGACGCGCTTTTCGCCGCCGGCGCGCTTGATGTGTATACAATACCGACTGGCATGAAGAAAAACCGTCCGGGTGTTCTTCTTACCTGCATGTGCGGGCAGGATAAGCGCGAGGAAATGCTCCGGCTGCTGTTTTTGCACACAACAACGCTGGGAGTACGGGAATATCTTTGCAGCCGCTATGTGCTTAACCGCACTGTGGAAACAAGACAGACAAAATATGGGCCTGTCCGCGTGAAGAGGGTGTCCGGCTGGGGCGTTCAGCGCGAAAAGCCGGAGTACGACGATATCGCGAGGATTGCAAAAGAGAACGGCATATCGCTTGCCGACGCCGGATGTATTTGCCCGTCTGATTTTTAACACGAGAGCAGCCTGTCCTTTTCATTCACAAGCGCATTTACGATAAAGGAGTTTAGCTGCTCTGCCATTTCCGGCTTTGTGAAGCGCTCCTTGTTGTTCAGCCACCAGCTTATGCCTTGGAGAAAAGCCCCCGTCAATAGCTGACATAGCAAATCAAACGATGCGGAGTGAAAATCGCTTATACTGTCGTCCTGCTTTAAAAATTCTTTCATGGTGTGAGTGATAAAATCAATCATCAGGGATAGAACAGCGGATGATGAACAGTTATCGCTCAACGCGCGAAACAGCGGCTCATCCGCTTTCATGTATTCCAGCATATTGATAATATCGCTGTAAAAGTCCAAATTTCCGTTATCCGCCGGCAGATGGGACTGCTCCCCCTTTTGGCTGATATCGTTTCTCATTTCATTTAAAATAAATGTCAGCAGTTCATATTTATCTCCGAAATGCTTATAAAAGGTCGCGCGCCGCACCACTGCCCTTTCACATATTTCATTGACGGTTATTTCAGTCAGCGGTTTTTTCAAAAGCAGGTCTTTTAACGCTTCCGTGAGCGCCTTGTAGGTTTTTATGATTCTTAAATCCGTTTTTTGTTCCATCGTCATTTCTCCATTTTTAATTCGGAAACATATTTTACCATTTGTCAATTAACTGACATTATGAGAATACTGTATTATTGAAAAAGATACAAAAATGATTATAATAGATAACGGAACAACTGTCAAATATCTTGCAGTTGACAAAAATATTCGGAGTTATAACGGAGGGTTACTAAATGAAAAATCTGAAAGAAAACACGGGAAATTTAATTATGTGCTTGTGTGAGGCAGTAATCGGGATTTTGCTGCTTATGAACCCGACAGGCTTTACGTCGTTTGTGATTATCGCGTTGGGTGCTGTATTGGCGGTTCGTGGTATAGTGAGCGTTATTGCCTATTTTCGCGCAAAGCCTGAGGAAGCCGCCAAAGGGCAAGACTTGGCAAGCGGTTTTATCCTTCTTGCTGTCGGGCTTTTCTGCATGACGCGTTCAGAGTGGTTTATTGTTACGTTTCCCGTGCTGACGCTTATCTATGGCGTTATAATATTGTTTGCGGGAATAACAAAAATTCAGTGGGTGGCAGATTGCATCAGATTAAAGAAAAAGCAGTGGGTGTTTGCACTGATTAGTGCGCTCCTTTCCCTGATTTCTGCAGCTGTTATTATCAAAAACCCATTTACAACCACGGTTATTCTTTGGAATTTTACGGCGATTTCTCTGATTGTTGAGGCTGTTTTGGATGTTGTTGCTTTTTTTTTCAGATGCAGGAAGCAATGAAGGCAATAAGGGTAACGCGGAAAACGGAAAATATAAATAATGCGGGCTGGAAATTCAAAAAAGGACTGCGCTGAACTTCCAAAGCGCTTTCCGAGGCGGTGGGAGAGCATTTCCCTGCCTCATACGTGGAACGCGATGGACGGGCAGGACGGCGGCAGCGATTATTTTCGTGGAAAATGCGCCTATGCGGTGCGGATTCCAAAGCAGAAAACGGACGGTCGCGTGTGGCTTGAAATAGAAGCGGCTTCAATGACTGCTGAGGTCTATATCAACGGGAAAGAGGTAATGCGCCATGAGGGCGGTTATTCCGCGTTCCGCGCCGATGTGACGCAGATGTTGAATAAACGGAAAAATCTGCTCTGCATTTTTGTTGACAATTCAAACAATGAGGCTGTCTATCCGCAGCTGGCTGATTTTACGTTCTTTGGAGGATTGTACCGTGGAGTTAATCTTATTACCGTGCCTGAAAGCCATTTTATGCTAAATCGCTACGGCGCGGACGGATTTTTGTGTACGCCGATTTCCGATGAGATTGACACGAGAATTAAAGCGGAGGCATGGCTTGAGAACGTAAAGGGGAGCGATACGGGATATTTTTCCGTTACGGACAGGGATGGCGTTGTTGTCGCGCAGAGTGAAAATGCCGCCTCTGAATATGTTTCCGCGCAGCTTCACATTCAGCAGCCCCATTTTTGGCAGGGCGTTGACGACCCTTATCTTTACACGGCAACGGCGAGGCTTTTGCGCCGTGGCGCGGTAATTGATGAAATATCCGTAAAGACAGGTATTCGTACCTTTTCGGCAGATTCGCAAAAGGGATTTATTTTGAATGGAAAGCTGACGCCCTTGCGGGGCGTTTCGCGCCATCAGGACAGGGAGGATAAGGGCTATGCGCTCTCCGAGCAGGATCATTTAGAGGATGCCGCTTTGATTAGGGAGGTCGGAGCAAATACCGTGCGGCTTGCCCACTATCAGCACAGTCAGGCTTTTTACGATGAATGTGACAGGCTGGGTTTGGTGGTTTGGGCGGAAATACCATTGATTTCCGTGATGAGCGCCGCTAAGGGAGCGCATGAAAACAGCCTGCGGCAGATGAAGGAGCTGATTAGCCAAAATTACAACCATCCGTCCATCTGCGTTTGGGGCATTGCCAACGAAATTACGCTTGGCGGAGAAGGGGCACAGACGGAGGCAAATTTAAGAGAGCTTAATCAGATGGTACACGATATGGATTCGGTTCGTCTTACTGCTATAGCCCAGTTTACTGCGTATCCTATGGATGGTCCGCTGAACCAAATCACGGATGTTGTCAGCTATAACCATTATCTTGGTTGGTATGTGGGAGAGTTTGAGGACAATGAAAAATGTCTGGATGTTTTTCATGAAAAATATCCTAATCGTCCGTTGGGGCTTTCCGAATATGGCTGCGAGGCTGTTTTGACTTGGCACAGCGATACGCCCAAGCGCAAGGATTATACGGAGGAATATCAGGCGCTGTACCATGAGCATATGGCGTGGATTATTTCTGAGCGTCCGTGGCTGTGGGCAACTCATGTTTGGAATATGTTTGACTTTGCGGCAGACAGCAGGGACGAGGGCGGCGTAAAGGGAAGAAACAACAAAGGTCTTGTGACAATGGACCGCAGGACGAAAAAGGACGCGTTTTATATTTACAAGGCATGGTGGAGCAGCGAGCCGTTTATCCATATATGCGGGCGCAGGTACGCGGAAAGGTCGGGCAGTACGCTTAGCCTGAAGGGATATTCAAATCAACCGGAGGTTGCGCTCTACATGGACGGCAGTCTTGTGGAGAAAAAAACAGCGGAACGGATATTCATTTTTGAAAATATTCCATTTTCCGCGGGCAGCCATACCTTTATGGCAAAATATCGTGATATTGAGGACAGCATTGTGCTGACTAGGGTAGAGGAGGAAAATCCGGCTTATCATTTTGTGGGAGCGGACGAGGACGGCACTGTTGCCAACTGGTTTGAGGATAAGGACATGGAGGAAATTCCGGATATGTCATTTGAATCAGGGTGCTTTTCCATCAAAGACACTATCGGCGATATTTTGTGCCATGCGGAAGCGAAGGAGGTTTTCATTCCTGCTGTCAGCGCCCTTGTCGGAATGAAGATTGACGAGGAGATGCTTGCCGCAATGCGAACGAAGACAGTGGAGGATATGAGCGGCACTTTCGGCGCGATGATTGGAGCCGGGGCGGAAGATAAGATTGCGCTGCTTAATGCGCAGCTGCAGAAGGTGAGCAAGAGGAGCGGTGGGTGCTGATTATCTTGTAACGCTTCGGAATGGAGGGAAAACAAAAGAAAAAACCTTGAAAACATTATGTTTTCAAGGTTTTTTAATCGTTGCGACAAGATTCGAACTTGCGACCTCTGCGTCCCGAACGCAGCGCTCTACCAAACTGAGCCACGCAACGAAATATGCATAATAAATCAACACGCACTATCCATTATAAAGGATTTAAAAAATTTTGCAAGATATTTTTACTGACTTTTTCAAATTTTTATTGAATATTTTTCATAAATATTTTAAGCTGTTAATATTATGTGCTAGTGCAAAATGGGCGTTAAGATGGGGGACAGAACAAACTTTGTTTGTTCCGGCTATTTGTGTCGGAGCGTCACAAATAGCTTTGACGGCATCACGTCGCTAACGCTCCGGAATGGGGATTGAAAATGAAAATAGCGGATATGCATTGCGACACGATATCAGCCATATGGGAAAGCAGGCGCGAGGGGAAGCCGCAGAGGCTTTCCCAAAACAGTCTGCATGTCGACCTTGCGAAAATGAAGCAGTCGGGCTATTTGCTGCAAAGCTTTGCCATGTTTGTTGATTTGAAAAAGGATTTGGATTCATTTGAGTACGTGTTGGATTTAATAAGGGTTTTTTATGAGGAGCTGTTGGAGAATAAAAATGACATCGGTGTCATAAAAACCTATGATGAGCTTATGGAGAACGAGCGCTGCGGAAGGCTTTCGGAACTCCTGACAATTGAGGAGGGAGGCTGCTGCAAGGGGGATATCAAAAAGCTTGAGCGGCTCTATGAGCTGGGCGCGCGCATGATGACTCTGACGTGGAACTATCAAAACGAGCTTGCAAACCCGAATATTTTCAGTGAACAAAGAAACGCGGAGGGCTTTGCCCTGTTTGACGGCTCAAGAGGGCTTACCGAAACGGGGTTTGCGTTTGTGGAGAGAATGGAGGAGCTTGGTATCATTATTGATGTGTCGCATCTGTCCGACGCAGGCTTTTGGGAAATCGCGGACTGCACCAAAAAGCCCTTTGTCGCAAGCCATTCCAATGCGCGTGCGCTTTGCGGGCACGCAAGAAATCTTGACGATGATATGATAAGGGAGATTGCAGAGCGCGGCGGCGTGATAGGATTGAATTATTACGGCTGCTTTCTCAATCAAAGGTATGACGATAATTCAACCGTGGAGCGGATTGCAGAGCATGCGCGCTATATCGTGAAGGTGGGCGGGTCTGAGGGCCTCGGGCTTGGCTCGGATTTTGACGGAATCAGCGGAAGGCTTGAAATGGAGGATTGCTCGCAGATGTATAAGCTGTTTGACGCGCTAAAAAAAGCGGGATTTTCTGAGGATGGTATGGAAAAAATCGCGTACCGGAATGTGCTGCGTGTGTACCGCGAAATGCTGTGAAGAAATTTTATGGGCAGGGTGAAATCACCCTGCCCGGTTATTATGCTGCGTAATCGATATTTGCGCCGCGCGTACCCAGCGCGTCAAGCGCCTTTTGGTTTTGTGTGTAAGGGTTATCCTCGTTTGAGTATTTAATCGAGGTTCTGGTAAGACCGCCTGAAACGTAGGTGCGTCCGCACTCGGGACAGATGGAGGTCTTTATCGAAACGGATGCGTTTAAGACCTTTCCGTCATCCTCGGCGGCTTTTTTATATGCGTTGGACACATGCTCGTTTTCGTGCGCGCGTACCTTTGAAGCGGCGGACTCGGGCGAAATATGCGATGCTGATTTAAACGATACGTTGTTTTCGTCAGAGCCGTCCTGATATTTACGGTTTTTACAGGTTTCACACTCCGCAGGAGAGGATTTGCGCCCGGGCTTTTTAACCTCATCGGGGTCGGCGCTGCCGTCAACACCCGAAACAGAGCTGTTCTCCGGCGTCTGCGCGGATTTTCTGGCAGCGCCTGTATAAACGGATTGATATGGCTGATATCCTCCAATGCCTCCAATAGTCATACTAATTTCCCCCTTCAGAAGCGATTATTTTTATAATCTACTATAAGTATAACACAGCGTTTGAGGGAAATTCAACAGCTTTACGGAATAATTTCCCGGCAGCGGCACTTGTATCGGGAAATTCAGTATGCTAAAATCAGTGCAGTATTAAGGCTTTAATTGTGAGGCAGGTCTGTATTAACAGGCAGGAGAGGTATTCTTATGAAAATATTGATTATTGAGGATGAAGAGGCGCTTGCCGACTCCCTAAAAATTAGGCTGGAGGGCAAGGGCTTTGAGGTGGAGGCTGTATATAATGGTGAGGACGGACGGGACTATGCCCTGCTCGGTGTGTACGATTTGCTGATTTTGGACGTCATGATGCCGGAGCCGGACGGATACGAGGTGGCGCGTCAGGTGCGTGCAAAGCGCTGCGGCACGCCAATCCTGATGCTTACGGCAAAATCCGGGCTTGAGGACCGCATACAGGGGTTGAACGCGGGGGCAGATTATTATTTGACAAAGCCGTTTGACACGCGGGAGCTGATGGCTTGCATCAATGCACTGCTGCGCCGTCAGGGAAATCAGGTAGACGAGCTGACGATGGGCAACACGTCCCTGGATTTGTCCGCCTGTATGCTGATATGCGGTGAAAAGAGAGTGCGTCTTTCATCAAGGGAATTTGACGTCATGCGTTTTCTGCTGCAATCCAAGGGCAGCGTATTATCCAAAGAAACGATTTTGGCGCGCGTTTGGGGATATGAGTCGAACGCGGTGGAAAATCATGTGGAGGTGTATGTCGGGCTGCTCAGGAAAAAGCTTGGCAGCATCGGCTCCAATATCAAAATAGAAGCCATCCGCAGATTAGGCTATCATTTGGAGGTTGAGGAAACATGCTAAAGCGGCTGCAGATTAGGTTTGTAATGATTAATATGCTGATTGTCACCGTCATGCTGGGTGTGATTTTCGGGCTGATATATCATTTTACCAAGGGCGGGCTTGAGCAGAACAGCATTACCATGATGCAGGGCATTGCGGTAAATCCGTTTCAGCAGCTTCCGCCCGGAGCGGAAAATCAGGAGGTGCAGCTTCCTTATTTTACCTTGCAGGTTGACGGGCAGGGAGAGCTGGTAGCGACGGGCGGCGGATATTATGATTTGTCGGGAGGAAGCCTTATTGTAAATCTGATTGAGCTGTGCCTTGCTTCCCCCGACTCCGTGGGCGTTTTGGAGGAATACCGTTTGCGCTTTTTGAGGGTGGAGGGCGTAAGCGGTTATTTGCTGGTGTTTGCCGACATTTCCAGCGAGCTTGCCACGCTCAATAATCTGATCTGCAGTTGTGCCGTCATCGGAGCGTTGAGCTTTTTTGCGTTTCTGCTTGTCAGTATTCTTTTGGCAAAATGGGCAATCAGACCGGTCGCCGCGGCGTGGCAGCAGCAGAGGCAGTTTGTCGCGGACGCGTCCCATGAATTGAAAACGCCGCTGACCGTGATATCTACAAATGCGGAAATCGTGTTGAACCCGTCCTACGACGACGCTTCGCACCGACGGTGCGCGGAGAGCATTTTAGCAATGTCCGTCCGGATGCGGGCGCTTGTGGAGAGCCTGTTAAATCTTGCAAGAGCGGACCGCGGACGAGAAGAAATGCTTATGGAACGGCTGGATTTTGGGGAGCTGTTAAAAAATGCCGTCCTGCCCTATGAAGCGGTTTTTTATGAGCGTGGGTTGAAGCTCGTTACGGGAATCCAGTCGAGAATTTATATAAAAGGAAGCGCGAGGCATTTGGAGGAGGTCGCGGCAATACGGCTGGATAACGCGCAAAAATACGCGCTGTGCTCGGAGCCGGTCTATCTGAAGCTGTGGAAAGTCAGCCGCAGCCGATGCCGGTTTACGGTATCAAACGCCTCTGAGCCTTTAAGCGGTGAGCAGCTTAAGGATATTTTCAAACGCTTTTACAGGGTTGAAAAATCGCGCTCCGGAAGCGGCAGCTACGGTTTGGGGCTGTCAATCGCGGAGTCGGTGGTCAAAGCCCATAAGGGTAAAATCCGTGCGTCATATGAAGCCGGCGCGGTCACATTTACGGTGGAGCTGCCGGTCTGCAGGAAGTAAGATATGTTTCACAGACTTTTCACAAAAATACGCGGTAATTTTCAGCGTAAATTCAGCAAACAGCCTTATGCTGTTAATGCGGCGGATATGTCAGTGTCCGCCGGTATTGGAAGGGAGGAAACAGCTTTGATAGAAGTAAGTCATCTGACAAAACGGTATGGCAGCCATACAGCCGTGTCGGATTTGTCGTTTACCATCACTCCGGGCAAAATATACGGTTTTCTGGGGCCCAACGGAGCAGGGAAATCCACCACAATGAACATTATTACAGGGTGCCTTGCCGCCACCTCCGGGGACGTAAAAATCGGCGGCTATGATATTTTTGAACAGGCAAAGGAAGCAAAAAAGCTTGTCGGATATCTGCCGGAGCTGCCCCCGCTTTACGTGGAGCAGACTGCGCGTGAGTATCTGCATTTTGTGGCAAGGGCAAAGGGCTTAAAAAAACAGGATATAGCCTCTGAAATGGAAAAGGTTATCGAAGAAACGCATATTGAGGATGTGTCCGACAAGCTGATAAAGCATTTGTCAAAGGGCTATCGGCAGCGTGTCGGCATCGCGCAGGCGCTTTTGGGAAATCCGGAAATTATCATATTGGATGAGCCGACAGTTGGACTGGACCCTGCGCAGATTATCGAAATCCGCGAACTCATCAAAAAACTCGGCGAAAGCCATACGGTTATCCTAAGCTCTCATATACTTTCCGAGATTCAGGCAATATGCGATGAAGTGCTGATCATCCATAAGGGAAAGCTGGTCGCGTTTGATAAGCCGGAAAACTTAAGCCATGCGCTTTCGGGCGGAAACACGATTGAGCTGTGTTGTGAAGCCTCTGCGGATGAAATGACGCAGCTTCTGCTCGACATCAATAAAATTACGGACATAACCGTCACGGAGGAGAACGGGGAAACCTGCAGCGCCGTGCTTACGGTAGGGGAGGCGGATCCGAAGGCAATCTGCCGGGAAATCTTCCTTGCTTTTTCAAGGTCGGGTAAAATCCTGCAGCAGATGAATCCGGTAAGCGCGACGCTTGAGGATATTTTCATAGAGATTACCGGCGACAATTCAAAGGAATCGAATGAGGAAGAAGAGAATGAAGAAGAAAATGATGAGGAAAATTATGAAGAAAATAAAGAAGAATAAGGAGGTAATAAGTGCATGGCTGCAGTATTAGAGCATGAACTTTCCATGTATTATCACAGCATGAAGGCGTATGTTTTCGGCGCTTTTCTGCTGGTATTTACGGGAATCGGCGCGCTGCTTTACAATATCAATGCGTCGGTTGCCAATTTTGAATATGTATTGAACTTTATTTCCATTACATTTATAGTGCTTGTGCCGATTCTGACCATGCGGATTATGGCGGAGGAGCGCAGCCAAAAGACAGACCGGCTTTTATTTTCGCTTCCTATCACGACGACGGAAATCGTTATAGGGAAATTTCTTTCTCTGCTGATCGTCTTTCTGATACCTGTCGCGATTATTTGCCTTTATCCGCTTTTGTTTTCAAAGTATGGGGACGTTTATCTGCCCACCTCTTACGGCACGATTTTGGCATTCTTTTTTTTGGGGCTGGCGCTTCTGAGCATGGGAATGTTTGTAAGCTGCCTTACGGAGTCGCAGAGCATGGCGGCGGGAATATGCGTGGCGCTGATGCTGTTCAACTATTTCTGCGACACGCTTGCCGATTATGTGTCCTCCACGACGACAGGCTCTGTCATTGGGATTGCGGCGGTAATTGCCTTGCTGGCGCTCATCGTCCGCTATCTGACAAAATCGGATTTTTCCGGGATTTTGGTCGCGGTGGTGCTTGCAGCGGCGGTTTTGGCGGCTTATCTGTATGATTCCACGATTTTGGAGGGGCTTCTTCCTAACATTATGGGGCAGTTAAGCCTGTTTACGCGCTTCAATACTTTTGTAAACGGTGTTTTTGACGTCACTGCGCTGGTTTACGACGCAAGCGTCATTATATTCTTCCTGTTCCTTTGCGTGCAGGCTTTGGAAAAACGGAGGTATAACGGATGAGCAGTTTAGGCAATATTTTCAGAAAAAACAGAGAGGCGTTAAACACCCGCACCGCAAAAATCGGGGGTTACAGCTTTATTATGGCGGTGTTCGTGCTTGCCATTTTAATCGCGGTGAACGTGGCTGTTTCCTCACTGCCGAGCACATGGACGCACTATGATATTTCTGCGGCGCAGCTGTATTCGGTGACTTCGTCCACAAAGGCGGTGGTGCAGAATCTGACAGACGATATTACGATTTACTGGATTACGCAGGACGGCTCGGAGGACACGATTGTTGAAAAGCTGCTGGACGTCTACGACGCCTTAAGCGACCATGTTACTATTGAAAAGACAAATCCGGATATTTATCCTACGTTTGCGGCACAGTATACGGACGACACGGTTTACAACAACTCGCTGATTGTGGAGTGCGCAGAGAGATACCGCTATATTTCCTACAATGACATATACGAAAGCGATTATTCAAGCTATTATACGACAGGCTCCGCGGCATATTCGTTTGACGGAGAGGGCGCGATTACGACCGCAATTGACGATGTGACAAGCGAGGATCTGCCCCTTATATATATTGTCACGGGGCACGGGGAGGCTGATTTGTCGGAAACCTTTACGGAAAGCCTTGAAAATCAGAATATCGAAACGGCGGAATTTTCTCTGCTGACGGTGGATGAAATTCCGGAGGATGCGGACGCCATATTGATTTATGCGCCTACAAGCGATATCTCCGAGGAGGAGGCCACAATGCTTACGGAATATCTTGCGGACGGCGGGCGCCTGTTTGTCATTTCGGGACCGCAGGAGGATGATGAGATGACAAATCTGCATACGCTTCTTGAAAACAACGGCATTACGTCGGAGGAAGGAATTGTGATGGAGGGAAGCCGCAGCAATTATGCGTTTGGCTGGCCGTATGTGCTTTTGCCGGAGCTTGGCGATTCCGATATCACGTCAGAGCTGTCGGAAAACAACAACTATATTATTGCGGCGATTGCACAGGGATTTACAATCGGAAATACTCCGTCGGGCGTTACCGTGACATCTCTGCTCACCACGACGGATGAATCATTTTCTAAGATTGACGGTTACGGTATGACAAGCTCCGAAAAGGAGGAAAATGATATTGACGGCCCGTTTGCGGTTGCCGTTTCCGTCGAAGATACACAAAGCGGAGGCATGATGGTCTGGATCAGCTCTGACAGCATTATGGATGACACTTATGTTTCGTATTCGTCCGGAGCCAATTCGGATTTTGTGATGAATGCGCTCTCGTGGATGATTGGAGAAACGGACGCAATTTCCATCCGCTCAAAGTCGCTCAGTTACAGCTACCGGACCATCAGCACCTCGCAGGCGACATTGATAAAGGTGTGCCTGATTGCCCTGATTCCGCTGATTTATCTCGGTATGGGGCTGGAGGATGTCTATAAAAGGAGGAAACAGGCATGAAACGGAAAAGAAATATGATAATTCTCGCTGCCGTGCTGATTGTCCTCTGCGGCGTCATTGGCATCGAAAAGGCTGTAACCCGGCATATTGACAGCATCAACACGACAGATGAAATTATTTTGACCATCGAAACGGAGTCGCTTACGAATGTCACATGGACCTATGAGGAAGAGTCGCTTGCATTTGAAAAGACGGACGGTACATGGTGTGATAGTGAGGATGCCGATTTTCCGGTAAATCAGGAAACGATGGCGGAGTTTTTGGCACATTTTGAGGAAGTCCATGCCTGCTTTATCATTGACGATGTTGAGGATTACTCTCAGTATGGCTTGGATGCTCCGCAGTGTACGATTACGCTTTCTGCGGACTCTGGGGAAACGGTCGTGTCGCTTGGGGGCTATTCGACAATGGATGAGCAGCGTTAGATCAGTGTGGGCGATGAAAAGGTTTACCTGATTGAGGACGATTTGCTGGAGTATGTCACTACCGACCGGGATGATTTTATGCAGCACGATGAGGTTTCTGATTTTGACACACTGGCGGAGCTGACAATCGCCGGGGAAACAGCGCTGGACATCGTATATGAGCCGGACAGCAGTTATTCATACACGGACAGCTATCATTACTATGCGATTAAGGACGGCAGCCATTTGGCTCTTAGTGACACTTTGGTGAAAAGCTGGCTTAACACGCTTACATCGCTTGATTTGACGGATTATGCCACCTATACGGCTTCCGATGAGGATTTGTCGGAATACGGGCTGGATGCTCCCGCGTACACCATCTCCGTAAACGGAACCATAGAGGCGCAAAGCGATGAGGAGAGCGCGGAGGATGTGGAATTTGTTCTGTATATCGGTACAATTCCGGACGATACGGCAGAGGAGGAGGCTGATGTTATCGCCTATGCGCGTTTGGGTGAAAGTGAGATTGTTTATCGCTTAAGCAGCGCCGAATATGAAATATTGTCGGAATGCTCTTACAATTCACTGCGCCCGACGCAGGTGCTGAGCCTTGACTGGGATATTGTTACAGAGGTCTGCATTGGCATGAACGGAGAGTCCTATGACGTGGATGTTATGACAAGAGCCGATTGGGAGGAAACCGGAAACGCCGGGGAATCGGACGGTGACGAAGAAGCCGACGGGGATGAGCCTGTCTATGTTTTGAACGGCAGCGAGATAGATTTTGAGGCGGTTATGACTGCTGCGGACGCGATGGAGATTGATACGTTTGCGGAGGATGCCGCCGATAAGACTCAGGAGCTGTCCATGACGGTTTCACTGGACAGGGACGATTATTCCTCAGTTACGGTTGAGATTTATCAATATGACGGCGAAAGCTGTCTGGTGCTTGTGGACGGAGAAACGGTCGGTCTGATGCAGAGAAGCATGATGGTTGACCTTCGCGAAGCCATGACTGCTATCGTGCTTGAGATGGAGTAGGAAAATTGAGATATTATATTGCGGATTTACATTTTTTTCATGCGGCGCTGAACCAAAAAATGGATTGCCGGGGATTTGCGGGCGTGGAGGAAATGAACGAATACATGATAGCAAAATGGAACGGAAAGGTCCGGAAAAACGACGATGTGGTCATTATCGGGGATTTGTCGTGGGGGAGCGCGCAGGAAACAAGCGCGCTCCTTGAGCGGCTCAACGGCAGGCTGTATCTTATTATGGGAAATCACGATGCTGTCCTTTTCAACAAAAAAGCGGGAGCGGACAGGTTTGTATGGATGAAGCCATATGAGGAGCTTTCGGATAACAGGCGCAAGGTTATCCTGTGCCATTATCCGGTTATGTGCTATAACGGGCAGTACCGCATGGATAAAGAAGGGAACCCAAAGACCTATATGCTCTACGGACATGTGCATGACACGCAGGATCAAAGGCTGATTGAGCAGTTTCAGGAGATAACACGCAGCACGACGGTCACTAATGTAAAAGGAGAGGAGCAGTATATTCCCTGCAATATGATAAACTGCTTCTGTATGTATTCGGATTATGAGCCGCTGACCTTGGATGAGTGGATAGAGCTTGATAAAAAGCGCAGGAATTATGTAGACTAAACCTTGTTTATTTTTTTTGTAATTGATATACTGGAGGTGTTAATAAAAATTTAATAATATAGATTGGAGGATTACAATGAAAAAAAGATGGAGCTTACGCCTTGCTCTTGTCATGCTGTTTGCGCTTATGGTGCAGATGACTGTAATGGCAGCAGAGCAGACAGTCACTATCAACAGCTGCCTGATTGCGGGGGACACGGTGACTCTGACAGCCTTTGGCACGGTTCCCGCAAGCGATGACGGCGTTTATTATCTGTTTGAGCTGAAGCCGTATCAGACAGAGGTCGGAGCAAGGACGGATTACTGTGCAGCAGCTCCTGCAGCGGAAACAGCGACCTTTACGACTCCGCTGGATTATGGTAAAACGGGAAACAAGCTGTATTCAAGGTTTGTTGTAACGACCCTGCAAGGCGGCGTATTTGTACCCGTGAGAAATGAAATGTATATCACAAATCCCGAGGCGCTTGCGACAAAGACGACAGGCTATCCGGTCCGCTCGAAAAAGGGTCTGACTGCCGATTGGAGATATAGCGACGAGCTTAGCGACCTGGGTGTCGGATATGCCGCTTATGAGCTGGATATCAGCAGATTTTGTACAGGGGGCGGCACAAATTACACATATAACGGAAAGACCTACAGCTTTAATTCGAGCGTTGTCAGCGAGTATGATATTGTGTGTCAGAAATTTGCAAATGAAGGCTGCAATGTCGTTATGGTTATCAAAAATTCATTCAATGCGGCAACCGCAGATTTAATTCTCCCGACAGCCCGAGTGGCAGGGAAAAACTGCTATGCCATGAATACGGCGGAGCAGGGCGGCGCAGAGAAGATTGAGGCGCTGATGTCGTTCCTTGCGGAAAGATATTCAGGCTCTAAGGGAACCATTCACACATGGATTATCGGCAATGAGATTAACAACAACTCGCCCTGGCATTACGCTGGAGATATGGATGCTCAGACATTCAGCGCGCAGTATGCGAAGGAATTCAGGCTTTGCTATAATGCGATCAAGAGCCAAAATGCAGGCGCAAGAGTGTACATAAACATTGACCAGCGCTGGAATTTTACGGACGGCACGCCAAATCAGTATGCGGGCAGGACAGTTTTGGACAGCTTTGCGGAGAATATTTCGCAAACGGGCAATATCGACTGGGGCTTATCTCTGCACCCGCATCCGGTACCGCTGTATAATTGTCAGTTTTGGAATATGCCGGCAGGATATGCCGCTATGAATTTGATTGACCATACGGATAATTCCAAGATGGTAAATCCGATGAATGTGGATGTTGTGACCAATCACATGACACAGGCGTCCATGCTTGCGCCGGACGGAAATGTCAGACATATCCGGATATCAGAGATGGGCTTTACCTCTTATAATGCAACATATCCGACGGATGAAACAATTCAGGCGGCGGCTATGGTATATGCGTATAAGCTGACCTCATCAAATCCGTTTATCGAGGGCGTTATCATCCACAGGCAGGTTGACAATGCTTCCGAGGTGGCAAACGACGGCATGGCGGTCGGCATCAGGACGGAATCCGGCAAAAAATATGCTTACGATGTATTTAAGTATATGGATACGGGAAACACAGCCTATACAGACTTTGCGCTGCCGATTATCGGCGCGGCAAGCTGGGCAGATTTAGGCTTAAATTAAAGGTTATCGGCGGCAGAATAGTTTCAGGGTGGGAAAACAGCTTTTATGCTTTCCCATCCTGAAATTTTTATTGTATATGAAAGCTTGTTCCATACGATATTCGGTTGACAGAAATCTAAGGACGGACGATAATAAGTTTGAAGGTTTTTAACTTTCAAACTCAAGCCGGTGTCGCAGGATGGGGATACATGTAAATTATTTGACCGCCTTTAGAAGGGAGCTTTATATGGGAGGATTAAAAAATTTAAAAAGTAAAAACAGGATTTTTGCGTTTCTGATGTCGCTTGCGCTTGTGATGTCAAATATCACAGTCTTTGCAGGAGAACTGACGGAGGAAACGGAAAGCGAAACAGTCGAGGAAACGGAAAGCGAGGTGGCTAAGGAAACGTCGGAAGCTTTCGAAGAGAATGCTTCAGAGGAAGCTTCGGATGCGGAAACAAACAGGGAAACCCAAACAGAGAAGAAAACTCAGACAGAAGATGAAGCCTCGGATACGGAAACAAACGGGGAAGCCCAAACGGAGGAGGAAGCCGAAACGGATGGTGAAACTGAGATGGAGGAAGAAACGGAAACGGAAACCGAAACGGAAACGGAAACCGAGGATGCCGTAAATACAGTCAGCGTTTCTTCATTTTCAAACGTGGGAGGCTGGAATGAAAGCATTTATGCGGAGATTGAAGGTGTTTCGGATTCCGACGTCACGGCGGTCAGCTGGTCCGGGACGGCGTCGGGGAGCCTGACCGGCGATGATTTTGAATATCTTGTAAGGGACAGCGGTGATTCTACGGTCCGCATAGATATTCCGGGACTTAAAGAGGGTACATATACGCTGACGGTAGAGGTCGGGGAAAGCACGCTCGAGGAAGAGGATATCTCCGTTTATGCATACGACCGCTCCGGTTATGCGCATTTTAATTATACGGACGGCGTGGGCGCATATAACGACGACGGCACGCTTAAGGATGACGCAGTGGTTCTTTATGTCACGGACGATAATAAAAATACAGTGTCGCTTACCGTCGGCGACGTGACCGTGACCGGCATCGGCAATATTTTAAATTCCGTAGGACAGGATGCCGGGAATACAAATCAGGGCATTATAAAAAAGCTGGCGGCTGCGGGTACTCCGCTTGTGGTCAGATTTATAGGCACCGTGTCGGAGTCGGGTCTTTATGAGCAGGGGACGTTTGACGCTTCATCGGAGGGTCTGATAGAGGGACTCACGGATTATGATTCGACCGGAAACGGCGGCACCAGCGGGGATAACGGACATATGGCGCGCATGAAATCCGGCAAGGATATTACGCTTGAGGGCATTGGCTTTGATGCCGTGCTGGACGGCTGGGGCGTGCATTTTATGGCGGAAAGCTCCGCCACAAGCTATGGGAAAAGCTTTGAGGTGCGCAACCTCACGTTCATCAATACCCCTGAGGACGCCATAGGGATGGAGGGCGTGCAGGCTTCCGCAAGCGCGTCGAGCTATCTTACCGCAAGCGTGGAGCGGTGCTGGATCCACAACAATGAATTTTACTGTCCGGAAATTTCCAACCCTGCGGAATCTGACAAATCAGAGGGCGACGGCTCCGTGGATTTCAAAAGAGGGCAGTATTTCACATGCAGCTACAATTATTTTGAGGGCTGCCATAAGACAAATCTGGTAGGCTCGGCGGACACCAGTCTGCAGTATAACCTCACATATCACCATAATTACTGGTATATGTGTAAGGCAAGGGGACCGCTTGCGCGCAGGGCAAATATCCATATGTACAATAATGTTGTGGATATGCAGACGGATTACGCGCAGAATACAAGGGCTGACGCATACATATTTTCAGAATACAATCTGTTTTACGCGAGCAAAAACCCGCAGCGCGTGGACGGCGGCGCGATAAAAAGCTGGCAGGATTCGTTTGCGAGCATCGTGTATAACGGAACATTGGGCACTGTGGTCGATAGCAAGACGCAGGAGGTGGAAAACAGCTGTCAGTATGAATATGGGGGTATTGATTACAGCACGTTTGATACGGACTCAAGCCTTTCATATATTCCCGATGAGGACTATGAGCTTCAGACGGATTTTACCGCTTTAAGGCAGGTGATAGTTTCCCGGACAGGCGTGCAGGCGCAGAAGCCAAAGACCGCTTCCGAGGTGACTCAAAGCGACTATTCCGTGGTTGAGAGAAGCGGTGCGGCTGTCAATACGTTTACCTCGCTTCCGCAGGAGCTTTCGCCCGGAAAGATATCAAAGACCACGTACGCCTTTACCGTTGAAACGGCGTTTAATCTGGAGGTTTCTTATTCAAGCTCCGTGGTCGGCGTGATTGTAAACGAAGCAGGAGAAAATCTGCTGGAGGGTGATGGCAGCGTCATCAATCTGCCGGCGGGCACATATATGATACAGGCGGAAACCTTCTCTACAGGAGATTATTCGGAAGGAACCATTGTCACATTTAAGGACATGACGATAGATTCGCTTGTTATAACGGCATACGATCCCGACGCGCATTATCACGTATGGGAGGTTGACGAGGACAGGACGATTGCCGCCACCTGCACTGAGGAAGGAACCACCTACTATAAATGCGTGGGCGACGGTGAGTGCGATTATGAGGGCGACAAGACTAAAACAGTTGCCGCATTGGGACACAGCTACGGCGATTGGGTTGTGACAAAGGAAGCCACGGATACCGAAACGGGCGAAAAGACCCGCACATGCACCGTCTGCGGCGATGTACAGACTCAGGAGATAGCAATTGGAGAGAGCAGTGATGACGATGACAGCGAAGCATCCTCCGGCAGCACGGCGGCGGGCGATTATGTGCTTTATTTTACGGGCAAGGTCAATAACGGAGATACGGATTTCTTTACGACATCGAATGTGAGCTATTCGGATTCCAAGGGGTCGGCGACGGTAAACGGCACGGAATATGCATATTGCGTAAAAATGGAGTCTAAAACCTCGATAACTTTTACCTGTAACGAAGGAGCGTCGCTGTTTATGGCGTTTGCGTCCACGGAAACGGGCAAAGCAGTAAAGGTTGACGGAAATTCGTATACGACGGATTCCGAGGCTACGGTCACGGTTTCGGATTTATCGGCAGGAACACATGAAATTACGAAGGGCGACACAATTAATCTGTTTTATATATCCGTGGTAAATGCGGAGCCGGAAACGACCTACAGCATACTTACCTTCAGCTACAATTATGACGGCTCGCCCGATGAAAAGGAAATAGAGGCAGCGGACGGCACAAGCTATGACGATATGAGCGCTTTAGCGCCATCCGGCTTTAAGCGGACGGGATATACGCTAAAGGGTCTGTATTTGGACGCGTCCTGTTCCACGGAAGTCACATATCCGTATACGGTAAGCGGCGACGCTACGTTTTATGCGGAGTGGGAGGAGGATGAGAGCGATACGGAGCCTTCCGAATCGGAAACGGAAGAAAGCGATACGGAAGAAAACAGCGGCGTGCAGATTGTGTTTGCAAGCGATTCTTCCGGCGCACAGAAGGTGTACTATTATACCGGCGCAAAGGTAATCCCGGAATTTGAGGTCAGGGATTATGATATTGACAGCGCAAGCGGCAGGCTTTTGGTACAGGGAACCGATTATACCGTAAAATATACGGACAATGTCAAAGTCACCACGGAAAATAAAAAAGCGGTGGTTGCAATAACAGGCAAGGGAAACTATACGGGCAAAAATTTAAAGGGCTATTTTGAGATTGCGGATAAGGAAGCGGACGAATCCGCAAACCTTGAAAGCCTTAAGGGTGCAAAGCTTGCGGGCATTGCGGCACAGGAATATTGCTTTGGCGCGGAAATCTATCCGGACTCCCTTACGCTTACATTAAAGGGCGGCTCCCCTGTAAGCTACAAATATTCTGACGAGAAGGGTACATATGTGACGGATGATGAATCGGAAGCTCTCATTCCGGCAACAGTAGCGTTTTCCAACAATGTCAATAAAGGAACTGCCACGATACTGCTTACGGGCGCGGATAATACCACGCTCAAAAAGACTTTTAAGATAACGGCTCAAAAGCTTGATGACAGTAAGGTCAGCGTGTCGCAGGAATCGGACGATGGCGGCACGACGTATGAGCTTGCAGGAACATATGCAGTAAAGGGAGCGACGCTTGAAAACCTGATTGTCACATACAAAAACGACGATGCGGAGATTACGCTGACGGAGGGAGCGGATTATACCGTAAAATACTCGTCCAATAAAAAGGCGGGGAGCGGAAAGCTAGTCATTACAGGCAAGGGCAACTACGCAAAAAGCATAACCAAGAGTTATACCATTAATAAGCTGGATTTGTCCGAGGCGGCAGTCGGTGCGGCAGCTGTTTACGATGGCATAAAGGCGGGCAAGGTCACGGCGACCGTGCAGGATGGCAATGGGAACGCGCTAAAGTCCTCACAGTATAAGCTGAATGTTTATAAGGGGGAAAACGATACGACGCCTTGCAGCCCGGGTGATAAGCTTACGGCGGGCACAACTGTTTATGTGGAGGCTGTAGCCGCAGACGGCAAAAACCTTGAAACGGATACAAAAACAAAGAGAGCAGAGTTTTCGGTGGGTGTGAACATAGCTAAGGCGAAGGTAAAGGATGCCCAAACGGGTAAATCCGTTACAAAAGTCTATACGGGTCAGGCGATTACATTTGCTGAGGGCGAGCTGGAGGTTACGCTCAAGGGCGTAACGGATCCGCTTAAATTGGGTACTGACTATGAGATTGTATATTCCGATAATGTTAATAAGGGTACGGCGCTGGCATTCATAAAAGGAATAGGGGTGTACAGCGGCACCAAAACGATTAAATTTAAGATAACCGCAAAGAATATAAATTAGAAAGCCGGATGAAGGGCTGTTCATGCTTCCGCAAGCCGAAACAGCCCTTACCGTTTTTCGTCCCGCAGAAGTACAGAGCGGATTATCCCCTTCCGTGTCAACAACCACTATTCTTTTCAGCACACCTACCTGTGGCGCGGCAAGCCCGACACCGTTTGCGTGGTACATTGTTTCAAGCTTCAAATTTCCTGAGGTCTTTTTTCCTGATGTAGAAATAGAAGCAAATGCAGATAATAAGCTGTGCGTAGGTAGCCATTGCGCCGAAAAATCCAATCTGAAACAGCGTCGCGTCTGCCATCAAAGCTATTTGTGACGCTCCGGCACAATATAGCTAAAACAAACTTTGTTTGTTTTTGTAAAAATAAGCTATCAAGCTTATTTTTTACACTACCTCCTGTGATAATCCTGCTAACCGATAAAGCTTTTCCTTTGCGTCGGGCGCGATACCGAGAGTGATTTCAAGCATCCAAAAGAAGGCTTTCTTTTTTTGCGCGCGTTCCTCCTGCGACCACTGAAAAACTCCCGGATCATGAAGCTGCGAGGCGCACAGCAGCAGCTCCACGCTCTCCTTAGGGTATGGAGTGGAAAATTCACTGCTTTTTATTCCCTGTTCCACAATTTCAGTCATGACGGGTGTGTAACGCAAAAGGCTTTGCTGAAAGCTCTTTTGATGAAGCTCGGAATTTTCCTTTTCATGCAGCCTGCTCTTAAAATGGTAATATAAGGTTCCCCTTGCAATGCCTGTCATTTCAAAAATATCCTCGGTTGTTGCTTTGGAATAGCCCTTTTCGTTAAACAGTTTTTCTGCCGCGTCCAGTATTTCAGCTTTCCGGATGTCGGCGTCCTTTACCACTCTCATTGTCACTCCTTATCATGAAGATTTTTACAAGGCAGCGGATATTAGCGCGAAGGGTGCGGTATACCTGTATGTATGTAACTATGATTCTGATGATGCGGAATTTGTGGTTACGGTTCAATCGATATCAGCATCGGATACAACTGTCAGCTTAGATAGTGACGCAACGGTTGTGTGGAGTGGTACAGATGACAGTTATAGCAGTAATAGAGGATATTATGTGGATACAGTAGGGAAAAATGCAAAGAAAATCCAAGAATATATCCAAAACCAACTAAAAGAAGATTTGGATTATGATCAAATGACGTTAAAAGAGTATATTGACCCGTTTACGGGTGAGCCGGTAAAGCAGAACAAGTAAAAAGAACCCAAGGGGTTCAGTAGATAAATGTTTTGCGGCTGGCGAGCCGATTCGAAGAGTCTTTAGACTCTCCAACGCCGGTAATGAGCCCTTATAGGGCGTGAGCAAACCACCGGCTATGCCGGTGGTGCTGATTGAAAAGACTTCCTAGTATTGTAAGTATAGTAAAAGTTGTTAAAATAATCAACAGTTTTTGATTGAAGGACAGCATATCATTTGCTAGAATAGAAACATGACACTCGAGAGGCGTGCTTTTAGCTGATGGATTGAAAAAGGATTACTTAAATGAAGATAGACAGACTGATTGGCATTTTATCGATATTGCTGCAAAAGGATACGGTGACGGCTCCTGAACTGGCGGAACGGTTTGAGGTTTCCAGACGGACGATCAACCGTGATGTGGAGGATTTGTGCAGAGCCGGTATTCCCGTTGTGACAAAGCAGGGAGCAAACGGCGGCATTTCCATCATGGATAATTACCGTATGGATAGGACGCTGCTGACGAATGCGGAAATGCAGGATATTCTTGCGGGGCTGCGGAGTCTGGACAGTGTGAACGGCACCAACCGATATGGGCGGTTAATGGAAAAGCTTTCGGTGGGTTCTTCTGATTTCATGGTGGGGAGTCAGTCTGTCCTGATTGATCTCTCATCATGGTATAAGGGTTCCCTTGCGCCCAAAATTGAATTAATCCGTGAAGCGATTGAAAGTAAAACCGGACTGCGTTTTTATTATTATTCTCCGACAGGGGAGAGCGAGCGGGAGGTGGAGCCGTATTTCCTATTGTTCCGATGGTCTAGCTGGTATGTGTGGGCGTGGTGTACAAAGCGGGAGGATTTCAGGCTGTTTAAGCTGAACCGTATGGAAGATGTCTGTTTGTCCGGCGTTCGGTTTGACGGGCGGGAGGTTCTGATGCCGGATTTGCGGAACGAACGGATTTTTCCGGGAGGCATTCGGGTGAAAGCGCTGTTTGAGCCGGAGTGCAAATGGAGGCTTATTGAGGAATTTGGCAAGGGATGTTTTCAGACACGTCCGGATGGAAAAATGCTTTTTACTGCTGATTACACAAATAAGGAAGATATTCTGACATGGCTTCTGACCTTCCGTGACAGGGCGGAGCTGTTGGAACTGGAAGATTTACGGGCAGAACTGGTGGAGGCGTTGAAGATAATCACGCAAAAATATGGTGATTAGACAATTTAAATGCAGGAACATGACAGACTGTTGTCGTGTTGGCTTTGCTATAC
>JAJQDE010000030.1 GCA_021202335.1 Lachnospiraceae bacterium | reverse complement strand
GTTGATACTCCGCCCTTGAAAAGCCCGCGCAAAAGCTGTACATATTCCTTTTGAAGCGCGTCATCGTCCTTCGCCTCGCGGATAAGCGCATCCCACTCGTCAATGATTACAATAAATTTATTGCCCGTTTCTTTTGAAACGCTCGCAAGAGCATTAGGAAGTATTTTTTCATTCTCCGCTATCAAATCGCCGTATTTTTCACTAAGCTCCTTAATCACGCTTATCTGAATATCTGAAATTATGTTTTTTATATTCTGTGAAATGGAAATAAAATACGTAATATCAAGGCAGATTACATCATATTTATTCAAATGTTCCTCATACGACGGCTTTCCCGCAATCTCCAAATCGTCAAAAAGCCCGTGCGAGTCACAGCTTTTGTCATAATACGCGCATAGCATTTTTGCCGCAAATGATTTGCCAAAACGACGCGGACGGCTAAAGCAGGTCATTCTGCACGAAGCGTCACCGATTGTTCCGTTAATATAATCAATCATGCCCGTCTTATCAACATATATGCCTTTTCTTATCGCCTTAAAGCCCTCATTCCCCGGATTTAAATAAATTCCCATACGCTGCTCCTTTACTCATATTAATCCCCTATTCTTGCTCAATCCCGCAAATTTATTTTTCACACTATTTTCATTTAGTTTAACACAGCCCAAAGCGATGTTCAATGAGGATTTTCTTTCTGTTCCGTTTTTCAGTCCTTACATTTTTTACACTTTTTTTATTCATCAAATTACTTGACCTGATTAAATGTTAGAATTATAATTATTAGAAAACTAACTATCAGGTGGCAACATGGAATTTCAAAATCTGCTTACAACAACACATGCAATGCATCGCAAATATGTTATGAAAATGCTCGAGGGAACCGGTCTGACAAGAGAACCGCCAAAGGTATTACGTTATTTGGATAAACACGATGGTTCCAATCAAACAGAAATAGCTTCCGGATGCTTTATTGAAACAGCTTCTATGACATCCTTATTAAATGGAATGGAAGAAAACGGATTAATATAACGCAGACGTATGAACGGAAACAGGAGGACATACTATATTTTCCTGACTGGAAAAGGAAAAGAGATGTGTCAGATAATCAATACTTCTTTTGAGGAGGTAAATAAGCAATTGTTTTCCAATATATCCTCCGAAAATACGGAAACCTTTATAAGGGTGTTTGAAGAAATATACCATAAGTTAGGCATGATGCTTGAGGAAACATAACGGAAGCAATAATAAACAACAACTGTAATGAGCCGCCAAGGGCGGAATGGAGGATTAGTATGCAAACCGAAAATAAAATGGCAGTTATGCCAATACCAAAGCTACTGGTTAATATGTCGATACCTCTAATGTTTTCCTTGTTGATTCAAAGTTTATATAATATCGTTGACGGAATATTCGTTGCAAAATTAAGTGAAAATGCTTTGACGGCAACTTCATTAGTGTATCCGTTACAGGTAATCATGATTACGGTATCTGTGGGAACTGCAATCGGAGTAAATGCGGAGCTTTCCAAACTGCTGGGAGAGAAAAAATTTCACGAAGTCACAAGAACAGCCGTGACAGGATTGATTTTGACTGTATCAAGCTCTATCATATTTGTTTTTGCCGGCGCAATTTTTGCCGGGCAGATTGCTTCGGTATTATCGAAGAACGCGGAAATTTGCCGGCTTTGCAGCCAATACCTTCGCATATGTATGGTATTCTGCTCAGGTATTTTTATTGAAATGATGTTTCAACGATTTTTGCAGGCTGCCGGCAAAACATTCTTAAGCATGGTATCTTTGGTTATTGGAGCAGTAACCAATATTATACTTGACCCGATTATGATATTTGGTTATTTCGGCTGTCCCGCAATGGGTATTGAGGGTGCAGCAGCCGCAACAGTAATCGGTCAATGGCTCGGCTCCATTATTGCATGTCTGCTCAATACATTTTTTAACCGCGAAGTAAAAGTATCATTTAAAAATTATAAAATAACTAAATCAGCAGTGGCAAAAATATACATAATCGGCGCGCCAACTATGATAACAAACGGTATGCCGTCAGTTATGGTTGCGGTTATGAATTCTATTTTAATGCCATTTTCGCCGTCTGCCGTTGCATTCTTTGGTGTATATTATAAGCTGCAAAATTTTCTGCTAATGCCGATTAACGGTATGGGACAGGCTTGTTTACCGATCATTTCCTATAATTACGGAACCGGAAATTTAGGCAGGATTAAGAAAGTATTCAAATACAGTATTCCTGCCGCTGTTATCATTTCACTTATTGCAACAATGATATTTATTGCTATACCGCAGACTTTATTGGGACTTTTCTCTGCAAGCGGGGAAATGCTTTCCATTGGCATCCCGGGGTTGCGAATTATCTCAATCACATTTACACTCGCTTCCGTAACGGTGCTTCTTGGTTATGCCTCATCCGGGCTTGGTAACAGTATTATACTGATGATCGGAACTTTGATTCGCCAGTTCGCGTTGCTCCTTCCAATGGCTTATATTTTGGCTGCCACTATGGGAATTAAATATGTTTGGTATGCCTTTTGGCCTGCGGAACTGATTGCATTGCTTTTTATGATAGTTGCAACCGGAAAGTTGTATCAAAAGGTTCAAAAGCTGTTCTCAGAACATATTATATAAATGCTTTTTAACTGTTACCGCCGTTATGCAGCCTCATCATATCACGCCGGTCACATTAAACCGCACTTACTCCCCTCTCTCCACCTCAATCCTGCTTCCATTCATGGTCTTTCTGACTACAAGCTGCTGCGGGATTGCCTCCTTTAGCTCCTCGCGGTGGCTGATTATGCCGACAAGCTTGCCCGTACCCGAAAGGCTTGCCAAAATCTCCATCGCGTTTTCAATGGATTTCCTGTCGAGCGTGCCAAAGCCCTCGTCTACGAAAAGAGCGTCCATCTGAACGCCGCCGCGGTTTGATGAAACCGTGTCCGACAAGCCGAGCGCAAGGCTTAAGGACGCCTTAAAGCTCTCGCCGCCCGAGAGATTTCCGACAGGGCGGCGATGCCCCGTGAAATTGTCAAGCACCTCCAAATCAAGAAAGCTGTTTTTCTGCTTTCCGACCGCGCCCTCCTGTCTGTACAGCTCGTACTGCCCGTCGCTCATAGGCAAAAGCCTGCGGTTTGCGGCGCGGATAATGCTGTCAAAGCCTGCCGCCTGAATATACTGCTCTAAGGTAATCTTGCCGTTTCCCGTCGTTCCACGCGCAAGCTCATAAAGGCGTTTTGCCACATTGTAATCCTTGGTAAAACGCTCATACTCCTTCTGCCTGTCCGCAATTTCCCTGCGCCTGCTCTCATTGCTTGCAATTCTTGCCTTGAGAGCGCTTTGCCGCTCGCGCAGCTCATTTACTGTATTCTCCTGTTCCTTGCGCTGTTCCTGAAGCCTCTCTAAATCAATCGGCGTTTTGCCCTCCGCGTCCTGCCCTGCCTGCCGCAGCTGTTCAGACACCGTCTGCAGCTCCATGCTGTAATCGTTCACGGCTTTTTCTTCCCCGCGCAGCTCATCCTCCGTCGCGACAAGGCTTAAAAATTCCTCCGCCGAAGCAAAGCCCTTCTCCGAGAGCGCAGTCTTTAATTCAGCATATAGCCTCTGCTCATCCTCCCTGTCTTTTTTAAGCGTGCCCTGCATTGTCGCTATTGCCGATTTTATTTCAGACACCCTTTTATCCGCGTCTTTCTCCGCCTCCCGCGCCGCCTCAATTGCATCATAAATTGCCGCCGCTTCGTTCTTAGCTTTCATTTGCTCATTTTCCGCCGCCTGCCTGCTCTCATAGGGCAAATCCTTCAAAGCCTGCAAATCTGCCGAAACCTTTAAAAGCTCTGTCTGATTTTTAATTTTTTCATCCTCGAACGCACTCTTTTCCCTTTCAAGCTCCTGCGTTTCACTGCCCGACGCCTGCTCTAATTCCTCCTGCGCCTTTTTAAGCCTTTCGCAGCTTGCATTCAGCCCGACAACCAAATCCTTTTTTTGGTCAATGAAATTTTCTATCCGCTGCCGTTCGCTTTCAAGCAATCCGCACAATTCATTCAAGCCTGATTTATCCGAAAATCCGACTTTGCTGTCATAAATTCCGTTTGAAAGACATCTTGTAATTTTCTCCGCAATGCTCTTATTCTCAGCCTCCACAAAGGAATTTAATTCCCCCGCCTCTTTGTTTGCGGATTCCTTTTTCTGCCTTAGACGCTCCTCCTCGTCCGCGTATTTTTTATACTCCTCCTCCGTTATGGATTTTTCAGGAAGCACAGCGGGCTTTGGGTGGTGCAGCGCGCCGCAGACAGGGCATGGCTCGTCCGTTTGCAAGGTCTGTGCAAGTATTCCCGCGCGGCAGTCCTCCAATAATCTTTCCGCCTGCTGTCTTTTGTCGCGCGCTTTTTCAAACGCATCCCTTGCCTTCTCAAACGCTTCCTGCTTCTTTAAAAGCTCCTCCTTTTTTGCCTTATGCTTTGGCAAATCCTCACTCAAAATAGCACATATTTCCTTTTTTAATTCCACCGCCTGCTTTCCTGCCGCCTTTTCCCTTTCCAACTCGGCAGGGCAGTTTTCAAGCTTTTTAATAATTTCATTAATTTTCTGAATTTTTTCTTTCAGATTAACCTCTCTCTCCCCTAGCTCATCCTCTCTCTTTGCAAAACCGCTTTCATTTTCCCTGTAGGCTTCAAGCTTTTTTTGCAGCTTGCCGCGTTGCTCATACTTTGGCAAATCCTCCTCTATCCTAGCGGCAGAACGCCTTTTCTCATCCGCAAGCCCCTGCTTGTCCAAAGCCCGCAAAAGCGCCGCCTTTGACTCCTGCTGTGCTTTTAAGGCATCGCTGTACTCCTCATGAGAGTCTTTTATTTTTTCCTCGCATAAAATATTTTGCTTATTTTTTGCCTCCCACGCCTTATACACAGGCGCGACAAAATATGTCGCTGCTTTCTTTTTTTCAAGCAGTGACCTTCTTGAAGCCATCTCATCCTTTTTCTCATCCAAATCCGCCTTTTGCCTTGCAAGCGCGTTAAACCGCGCAATAAATCCGTTGTTCGTTTCGGCTGTGGCAAGCTTAGTTTTAAGCTCGTCAAGATTTTTTCCCTCCGTGTCAAGCAGTTCGGCATTTGTCTTGTTTGTCCCGCAATCCTCCACGATAATCCGCTCAATCAGCGAAAGGATTTCCTCCACGTTCCACACTCTTTTGCTCTCGCTTACACGACCTTTAAGCAAAGAAAGCTCCTGTGCCATCTCGCTCTCCTCGTCCGCCGACACATCGCGCAGATACTGAATTATGCTGTTTTTTGCCTCCTCGCGCCTGCCAAAGCCCGAATCCATGCGCGCCTTTAGCCTATACTCTATTTCCTTGTAGCCGTCCGTCATAAAAATAGTGCGCAGAATATCCGTCCGCTTGTCCGTTTTCGCGTTCAAAAGCTCCCAAAATTCACCCTGCGCAATCATCACAATCTGCTTAAACTGCTTCTCGTCAATGTGAAGTAAGTCAAAAACCGCGTCATTTACATTTTTTATGCCCTCAATCGGAGCGTCAGGCTCACAGTAAAGCGCCGCCTTCTCCTGCACCGTAACCATATTTGACCTGCCGCCGCGTTTTGAGGCGCGCTCATACTGCGGACTGCGGTACACACGATAATTTTTCCCCTGATGCGAAAAAGAAAATTCGACAAAGCTTTCCGTTTCATCCTTTGCGTACTCACTTCTGAGGTTTTTCGTATCGCGGTAGCTTCCACTTGTCGTGCCATACAGCGCAAAGCAGACAGCGTCAAAAATCGTGGTCTTGCCCGCGCCCGTATCGCCCGATATCAAAAACAGACCCTTATCCGCAAACTGCTCAAAATCAATATACGCTTTATCCGCATACGCCCCAAACGCGCTCATTGTAAGCTTAATCGGCTTCATATTTCACCCCCGCTTCCTTTGCGACCTCACGCATAAGCTTCATCTCCTCGTCGCTTATGTCACATCCGTACATCTGTCTGTAAAACTCCGAGATAAGCTCCTCGAACGGCTTTTCCTGCGCCGACTGCGGGGCTTCAACCTCCTGAAGCCTTCTTGTGTGGGAATTATCATACTCAATCCGTATTGTATTCGGATAATACTGCCTGAAAATCCCCATCGCGTCGTTTATTACATCCTCGTCGGTAAGCGTCGCATAAATAAAATCGTTTTGCGAAATGATATTCTCCTTTGACAAAAGCTGTTCCATTCGCCCCCTGATATGGCGCAAATCGCGCTTTGGCTGCAAGGGCACAAGCTCAACCTGCACATCGCCCTTTTCCCCAAGCGTTATAATCGGCACCGATTTTTTATGCCCTGCCTCGCTCAAGGAATATTTAAGCGGCGAGCCTGTATAGCGCACCTCACTTCGCCCCACCTGCTGTGCCGAATGTATATGCCCCAACGCCACATAATCAAACGCCGAAAATCTCTCCGCACTGATTTTCTCGACAAGCCCTACGCTCTGCGCGGCAAAACCCTCCGAACCGCTCAAAATCGGATTATCCGTCTGCGAGGTAACAAATTGGTGCGCCACAAGGACATTGCGCTCCGCGGGATTGATATTCGCGTTTTTTAACACCACGCGCACGGCATCGTCATAATTTTTTATTTCCTCATCTTTGACGAAATGCTTCACCTGTGATGCCTTGACAAACGGCATAAGGTAGATATTTACCCTTCCATACTCATCATCAACCGAGATATGCGAAAGCTCCCCCTCATACCTCGCCGCGATGTAAATACCGCTTGACTTAAACAGCGCGCTTCCGTAATTCATGCGCTCATCAGAGTCATGATTTCCGGATATGATAAAAGCTTGCAGACCTTCCTCTGCAAGCTCATTCAAAAAAGAATCAAACAGGCGCACCGCCGCCTCGCCGGGTACTGCCCTGTCGTAAACATCCCCCGCGACAAGCACGGAATCCACCGCGCGCTGCTTTGCGATTCCTAATATTTGCTTTAAAATATATTCCTGATCCTCAATCAAATCAAAATCACCGATAGACCTGCCGATATGAAGATCGCCGATATGTACAAGCTTCATCTGTCCCCCTACTTGCTCTTTACATAGAAAAACGAATTTTTCCTGTCATAGCCTATCTCCTTGTAGGTCATAATCTGCTCCGTGCTTCCGATAAAAAGTATGCCGCCCGTTTTAAGTGAAGCGTTATACTTTTTGAATATGTCATCCTTTGCCTCCTCGGTAAAGTAGATAAGCACATTCCTGCACACAATCAAATCGCATTTATCGGGATACGGGTCTTTCAGGAGATTGTGCTGCTTAAACTGCACCCTCGCCTTTATATCGTCCGAAATCTTATATGACGGACCGACCTTTGTAAAATATTTCCGCTTAAACTCATCAGGCACAGCTGCAATGCTCTTTTCGTTGTAAAGGCCAAGCTTCGCTTTCTCTATGACCTGCTTGTCGATATCCGTCGCCAATATTGAAATCTGGTTCAGCGGAATATGCTTCGACAACGCCATCACAAGCGAATACGGCTCATCGCCCGTCGAGCACGCCGCGCTCCACACCTTGAGCCTCGTCCCGAATTTGCTTATAAGCTCCGGAATTATCTGCGTGTCCATGAGCTTCCACTGCTCCGGATTCCTGTAAAATTCAGATACGTTTATCGTAAGGTAATTCACAAAATCGTCAAAAACAGTCTTATCGTCCCTAAGTAAACCCACAAACTTATCATAACCAGTAACCTTATGCTTTGCGATAAGCGTGTCAATACGCCGCTTCATCTGCTTTTCCTTGTATGCATTCAAGTCTATCTTTGTAAGTGAAAAAACCTCTTTTTTGAAATATTCATAATCATATGCCATGAGTATTTCCCTCTCTTTTTTATTAAATTGTCCGCAACTGCCAATCCGCTTAACAACTGCGATTAAAATACAGGCTTTCGCACGCAGCCGCACAATAAATGCGTTGCCACACCGAACAGTTACACTTATTTTAATACATACAAATAGCTCTAGGAGTCTGCGCTCCTAGAGCACTTTCATTCAATTGTCATGTATGCAAAATTATTCGGCATCCTCTGCTTCCTGCTTTGCAATCACTGCATCAATATCTACGGAAACTACATCGGAAGTATCTTCAGCCGCCTTTGCCGCAGCCTCCTCCTTTGCCTCCGAAACAAGCAATGCCTTAATGCTCAGGCTGATTTTCTTGCCTTCCTCATTAAAATCAACAACCTTTGCAGTAATTTCCTGTCCAACCGACAATACATCTGACGGCTTCTCAACATGCTCTCTTGCAATCTGTGAAACATGAAGGAGCGCGTCAATACCGGGCTCCAGCTCAATAAATGCGCCAAAATCCGTCATTCTTGCGACCTTACCCGTCACCTCATTGCCGACTGCGTATTTTTCAGCCGCATTTCTCCACGGATTTGAATCATCAAACTTAAGAGAAAGAGCTACCTTCGTGCCGTCTATATCCTTAATCAATACCTTAAGCGTTTCTCCAACCTTAAAGACTTTCTTCGGATTTTCAACACGTCCCCACGACATCTCCGAAATGTGGAGCAGACCGTCAACTCCGCCAAGGTCGATAAATGCGCCAAAGTCCGTTACATTCTTAACCGTGCCTTCCACAACATCGCCCGGCTTAATTCTCTCAAAGAGCTCTCTCTGCATCTCCGCTTTCCTGGCAACAATAAGCTGCTTCCTGTCGCCAATATAACGCCTTCTCTTAGGATTATATTCACTGATAACAAATTCTATTTCCTGTCCCGCATATTTTGTTAAATCCTTTTCATAAACATCCGACACCAAGCTTGCAGGAATGAAAATCCTTACTTCCTCAACAACAACGCTCAAGCCTCCGTCCCACACCTGTGAAACCTTTGCGGTCAGGACTTCTTTATTATTATATGCTTCCTCAATCCGCTTATTGCCTCTGTCGGCTGCAAGGCGCTTATAGGTAAG
Organism: Lachnospiraceae bacterium; assembly: GCA_021202335.1. Classification (GTDB taxonomy): domain Bacteria; phylum Bacillota; class Clostridia; order Lachnospirales; family Lachnospiraceae; genus COE1. The sequence goes on along the minus strand of JAJQDE010000030.1, from coordinate 27,187 downwards.
AAGAACCTGTCCCTCACCATCATTTACCTTGAGAACCTTAACCGCCATCTTATCACCAGGCTTAATAACCGTGGTAAGATCAACGCTTGACTCGTTCGTGTATTCATTACGCGTAAGAATACCATCTGACTTATAGCCGATGTTAAGGATTGCTTCATCGGGCTTAACATCGATGACTGTACCTTCGATTACCTCTCCTGTTTGAATAGTTTTTAATGATTCCTCTAACATTTGTTCAAAAGTTAAATCTGACATAATTTTGAACCTCCTCAATTATTTTGTTTGGGGTAGATGCCCCTGCTGTGATGCCCACCAGTTCAACAGAATTAGGTAAATCTAATTTCAGGTCTGCCAGTGTTTGTATATAGTAAGTACTCGCGCATCTGCTTTTGCATAATTCATAAAGCTTACGTGTGTTGGAGCTGTGAGTACCACCTATCACAATCATAACGTCAGCCGCAGCCGCCAGCTCAAGCGCCTCCCTCTGACGTTCCTCCGTTGCATTGCATATAGTATTCGCAACAATTATATCATAACCTTTTTTTTCAAAAATTTCAACTAAATCTTGAAATTTCTTGTAATTAAATGTCGTTTGTGACACAATACACAATTTTTCACCTGTTTTTTCATTGAAATTTTCTGCTGTCCGGGCGTCCTCCACGACTATGGCAGGAGTTTTTGACCAGCCCTTTATGCCCTCAACCTCAGGATGCCCGTCGTTTCCGATGATGACAATGCGCCTTCCGTTCTCCGATTCCTTTTCGACAATGCCATGAATACGCTTCACAAACGGGCAGGTTGCGTCTATACAATTGATGCCGTTACTTTCCATCAGCTCATAAATGTCCTTTGAAACGCCATGTGAGCGTATCACCACGCTCACGTTTTCAAGCGATGCAAGCTCCTCCTTGGAGTTTATGACCTTCACGCCCTTTTTCTCCAGGTCGCTCACGACCTCCTCATTGTGTATAATCGGTCCGTAGGTGTATATACCGCCTGCTTTGCTTTTCTCCAACTGCTCATAGACCATATCGACCGCCCGCTTTACCCCAAAGCAGAAGCCTGACGTCTTTGCAAGTACCACTTTCATTTTAATCCCCATTTCTGAGCAACTCTTTTGCGAAGAGATGCCATCATGGCTATTTGTTTTCGCTCAGAAACAAACAGCCGGAACAAACAAAGTTTGTTCTTCCTCCAGTTAGCCGCACATACCGATAATGGCGTCCGCCACCTGCTCTATTGACATATCCGAAGTGTCAAGGAGCGTTGCGTCATCCGCCTGCTTCAGCGGCGAAAGCTCCCTGTGCATGTCGCGATAGTCGCGCTCGATAATGTCTTTTTCAATCTCATCAAGGTCGCAGTCGCTCCCTTTTGCAAGGAGCTCCTCATAACGCCTTTTGGCGCGCACACGGCTGTCCGCCGTCAGGTACACCTTTACGTCGGCATCAGGAAGCACACATGTGCCTATATCTCTGCCGTCCATCACTACATTCTCTTTTTGGGCAAGCGCCTGCTGCAGCTCCACGAGCTTTTCGCGCACCGCCTTGTTCACACTGACCGCCGACGTCATGTTTCCCACCTGCTCGGTGCGGATAAGCCCGTTTACATTTCTGCCGTTCAGCCACACAACCTGTTCTCCATTCTCATAGCTAATGGTAATATCTGCGTTTTTCGCTGACTCCCTGATTTTTTCCTTATCGTCCGCGCCAATGCCTTCCTCAAGGAAATAAAGCGCCATGGCACGGTACATTGCCCCCGTGTCCACGTAAATAAACCCTTTTCTTTTTGCAATCATCTTTGCGACTGTGCTTTTTCCTGCCCCTGCGGGCCCGTCGATTGCGATACTGTAACCCATTTTTATCCTTCCTTATCTCATTTTTATAGTTTTATCATTTTCCAAAAAATTCATTCTTATATTAACCGGAAATTACTGCGGCTGCACTTTCACCCGCCAAATGCCCCGTAGACCACGCAAGCTGCAGATTAAATCCGCCCGTAAATGCATCAACATCCAGCACCTCCCCGGCCAAATAAAGCCCTCTTACAAGCTTCGACTCCATCGTGGAAGGATTAACCTCTTTGACCGCCACGCCGCCCTTTGTTACAATCGCCTCATTATAATCGCGAAGCCCTGTAATCGTAAGCTCTAAGTGCTTTATCCTCTCCGCAAATCGCGCGCGCTCCTGCTTGGTTATCTCGTTGACTCTTTTTTCGGCGGCAATGCCGGCAAGCTCCGGCATAACAGGTACGAGCTTTGCCGGAAAAAGCGAGCCAAGCACACTTTTAAACTGTTTGTTTTTATTGGCGTCAAACTCTCTTAAGATACGCCTGTCAAGCTGCTCCAAGGTAAGCGCGGGCTTTAAGTCAATCGACAGCCTTGCCTCCTTTTCACGTTTCCCTTTCAACCTGTGCGCATACACGCTCGCGGCGCTCAGCATCAGCGGACCGCTCACCCCGTAATGAGTAAAAAGCATCTCCCCGAAATCCGAATAAATTCCCTTTCCGTCAAGCTCCACGCAAGCCCGCACGTTTTTCAGGGAAAGCCCCTGCAGCTCACCGCACCAGCCTTCCCTGACCGAAAACGGCACAAGCGCCGGTGAAAGCGAAGCTATTGTATGTCCAAGGTCTTTTGCAAATGTGTACCCGTCGCCCGTAGAGCCCGTAAGTGCATACGACATGCCTCCCGTTGCCACAATCACCCGCTCCGCCTTTATCGTATGCCTTTTCTTTGACAGCCTGTCAAAAAGCTCCACGGCACAGACAGCCTTATATTTTCCCGAATTACCGGTTGTTATTTTTCTGACCTCACTGTTCAGGCGCACACAAACTCCGGCATCCTTAAGCTTCCTTTCCAAAACTCTTATGATATCCGAGCTGTGGTCGGATTCCGGGAACACTCTCTGTCCGCGCTCAATTTTCAGGCGGCATCCGTTATCCTCAAAGAAACGCATAACCTCCTGATTATCAAAGCCGTACACCGCACTGTATAAAAATTTCGGATGCTCCAATACGTTTTGAAAAATCTCCTGCGTTTCACAGGCATTTGTCACATTGCAACGTCCCTTCCCCGTGATAAACAGCTTCTTGCCAAGCTTCTCATTTTTTTCAAGCAGCCAAACCCTGCCATGAGTATTCATTGTCTGCGCAGCCGCAATTGCAGCCATCATCCCTGCGGCGCCGCCGCCTATTACTACAATATCCGTCATTTTACACATGTTTCCTTTTCCGCTGCTCCATCTGCGTCTGAAGCGGCGTGTTGAGCAGCTCCTCATCAATAAAATTAATCTCGTCCTTCAAATATACCTGATAATTATCCCACGCATACTCCAAGGCTTCCAGATTCTGCTTTACCTCATTCGGGCGTTTCAGGCACAATGCCACGACCAAAGCGTTTATCATGCTCAGCGGCGCTACCAGCGAATCCACGATTGAAACCATATCGCTCCTTGCCATAAGATTGCATGAGGAATAAAGGCACATCGGCGAATGTATGGTGTCTGTGATGGTAATGACCTTAGCGTTCCTGTCGTTTGCCATTTCCATCGCCTTTAAGGTACGCATTGAATATCTCGGAAAGCTGATGCCGATTATCGCATCCCTCTCGTCAATCCTGAGCATCTGCTCAAAAATCTCAGAGGTGCTTGTCGAATCCAAAAGAATAACATCCGAACGTATCATATTCAGATAAAAATGCAAAAACTCCGCAAGGGGTTTACAGCTTCTAAGTCCGATAATATACACATGCTTCGCATTTAATATAATATCGACGGCAGCCTCAAATGCCTGCGGGTCTACGTGGTCAATGGTATCATCGATTTTTTCTATATCAGCGTTGAGCACGGAGGTCAAAATCTCCGACTGCGTGCTTTTCCCGTATTTTGCTCCTATTTTCTGCACGGAATTAAGTTTATCCTTTACCCATTCCGCAAGCGCCTCCTGAAATTCCGGATATCCCTCATAACCAAGCGCATACGCAAACCGTACCACAGTGGATTCACTTATGCCGACCGTTTTCCCGAGCTTTGCTGCCGTCATAAAGGCGGCCTGCTCATAATGGTCTATAATGTATTCCGCTATCTTTTTATGGCTCTTACTCATCCTGTTGAACTTATCATTTATTCTCGATATGGTATCGTATTTTACTTCCATATAAAACTTCCATTCCTATCGGTCGCGCTCTCCCGCCGTCCGATTATTTTATGAGCAGCTTTTATAAATATCCCCTAAAAGGTCTATGGTTTCTTCCTCCGTCAAGTCGTAATCCCCTGTCAGCACCATACACGCACAGCCGTGTATAAAAATCCACATTTTCATAAAAAGCCCGCTCGGATTTTTGCAGCCTGCGGCGGCAGCGTGATTGATTTCCCTGCTAACGGCTCCTGTTTTTCCGTTCAAAAGCTCATAAAGGCTTCTTGAGCCTCTGTTGTCTGACTGAAAAAGGAGTTGAAAGAGTTTTCTTTCCTCCTTCGCATATTTTATATAAGCAAGTCCCAAATGGATAAATGGCATATCCACATCCGACTTGAAGTTTTCATAGTAATCGCCAAAGGAATCAATTGCCCTCTCATATATCTCCGTGTACAACTCATTCATATTGGCATACACCCGGAATATCGGCTGTGTGGAACAGCCAATCTGCGCCGCGAGCTTTCTCGCAGTCACACTTTCAATCCCTTCCTCTCTTGCCAGCTCAAAGGCTGTTTCCAATATTTTATCCTTTGTTATCAGTTCTTTTCTCGCCATATCTTATATGCCTTTCTCAACACCCGTGTATTGTAAAAAGAATACGATGAAAACAGTATCGGATTAATCCACTTCATTAACCCGATACTGAAAAATCCCGAATTAAACAGGATAAGCTCCGTTCTTGGTATCAGCCTGAGTCATATCAACCTTCTCCTGCTGTGCCTGACGGTACTTAAAGAATTCAATCGCAACCTGAGGGAAAAGCGCATATGACAATACATCCTCATCCTGCTGCTTCCATTCCTTCATTTCTTCCTCAATCTTCTCTAACTCATTAGGGAGCTTGTCAGCCGGGCGGCATGTAATAATTGTAGACTTTTCTTCATCGGAGAGCACCTTATCCTGCACTTCCTTATTGAAAGGCTTAACGGTCTGACCGTACTCACCATGAAGAACTGCCTTTGTTTCCTTTGTCGCCATCTTGTAGCGTTCACCCATCAATACGTTAAATACAGCCTGTGTGCCGACAATCTGCGAAGAAGGAGTAACAAGAGGAGGCTCGCCCAAATCCTTACGCACTCTCGGGATTTCCTGGAGCACTTCATAATATTTATCCTCCGCATTCTGTTCCTTCAACTGGCTTACCATGTTCGACAGCATTCCTCCCGGCACCTGATACATAAGCGTCTTGATATCAACGCCGAGCACCTTAGGATTAAGCAGCCCGTTCTTCAAACATTCCTCTCTGTAAGGTCTGAAGTAATCAGCAATCTTTGCAAGCACATTCTGGTCATAGCCCGTATCATACGGTGTTCCCTTAAAGGTTTCCACCATAACCTCAGTAGCCGGCTGCGATGTTCCGAGTGCAAAGGGTGAGATTGCACAATCAATAACATCCACCCCTGCCTCTACTGCTTTCAGGTAGGTCATTGACGCCACTCCGGAGGTATAGTGTGTATGAAGCTGGATAGGAAGCTTTGTAGCAGACTTCATGGCCTTAATCAGCTCCTCTGCCTTATACGGCACCAAAAGTCCCGCCATATCCTTGATACAGATGGAATCTGCTCCCATCTCTTCTATCTCCTTCGCCATCTTCATCCAATACTCAAGCGTATAGGCATCTCCGAGAGTATATGAAAGCGCTATCTGAGCCTCGCCGCGTCCCTCTCTCTTTTTGATTGCATTCGCCGCATTTACTGCGCACTGCAGATTTCTAAGGTCATTAAAGCAATCGAAAATTCTGATGATATCAATACCGTTTGCAATGGATTTCTCAACAAATTCCGTAACCACATCGTCTGCATAATGGCGGTAGCCTAAGATGTTCTGCCCTCTGAACAGCATCTGCAGCTTTGTGTTCTTTACTTTATCTCTGATTTTTCTAAGTCTTTCCCACGGATCCTCCTTAAGAAAACGAAGAGATGCGTCAAATGTAGCGCCGCCCCAGCACTCTAATGAATGATATCCGACTGAGTCCATTGTTTCAAGAATAGGGAGCATAAGCTCGGTCGGCATTCTCGTAGCTATTAAGGACTGATGAGAGTCGCGCAGAACCGTTTCAGTAATCTTAATAGGTTTTTTAACTGTTTCTGACATTTCTGTTCCTCCTATATTTTTGAAATAATTTTCACTCGCACAATTTATGTTTTCCACACGGGCACGCAGCAAATGTGCGCCCGCGCCGAACAATTTCCGGGATTTCCATACTAAGCCTTAAAATACCCCGAATATAGCCATAAAGGTACCTGCCGCCACCGCAGTACCGATAACGCCCGCGACATTGGGACCCATAGCGTGCATGAGTAGGAAGTTTGTAGGGTCTGCCTCCGCGCCAACCTTCTGCGACACACGCGCAGCCATCGGCACGGCTGAAACTCCGGCGGAGCCTATGAGAGGATTCACCTTTCCCTTTGTGAGGAAACTCATAAGCTTTCCGAACAATACGCCCGCCGCCGTACCAAAGCAGAATGCAACCAAACCCAAAACAACAATTTTAATCGTGCTCCAATTAAGGAATGCTTCTGCGCTTGTCGTAGCGCCCACGGATGTACCAAGAAGAATTACCACAATGTACATCAATGTATTGGCAGCCGTATCCGCAAGCTGTCTTACCACGCCCGACTCCTTAAACAGGTTTCCAAGCATCAGCATACCGACAAGGGGCGCCGTTGTGGGGAGAATCATACATACAACAATCGTAACAACGATGGGGAAGAGTATTTTCTCAAGCCTTGACACCGGTCTGAGCTGAGCCATCTTAATCTTTCTCTCCTCTTCCGTCGTTAGCGCCTTCATAATGGGCGGCTGGATAATCGGCACAAGCGACATATATGAGTACGCTGCCACGGCGATAGGTCCGAGCAAGCCTGTCTGTCCAAGCTTTCCCGCAAGGAAAATCGATGTCGGTCCGTCCGCGCCTCCGATAATGGAAACCGCTGCCGCTGCCTTATCATTAAAGCCAAGTGCAATCGCTCCAAAATATGCCGCGAAAATACCGAACTGAGCCGCTGCACCCAGCAGAAAGCTCTTAGGATTTGCAATGAGCGGGCCAAAGTCCGTCATGGCGCCCACACCCATAAAAATAAGCGAAGGAAGAATCGACCATTCATCCAGTAAATAGAAATAATACAGCAAGCCGCCGGCTGTACCGTCCGCACCGATAGGCGCGATAATGTCGGGATAAATATTAACCAGCAGCATACCGAATGCTATCGGAGTTAAAAGCAGCGGTTCGTACTGCTTTGCGATAGCAAGATAAAGAAATATACAAGCAACAACAATCATGATAAGATTTCCGCCGGTAATGTTGAAAAATGCCGTTTGATGAATCAGATTGTTGAGCGTTTCTGCTATATATGACATTTTGTTGACCTCCTATTGTATTTTTTAACCTCAAACATAAATCAGTTTAAAGTTGCAAGTAAAGCACCTGCCTCAACAGAATCGCCAACTGCCACATCAATGCTTGCCACAGTACCGTCTGCAGGCGCCACGACAGGAATTTCCATCTTCATTGCTTCTATGATGATTACGGCGTCGCCCTTCTTTACCGCCTGTCCCACGCTTGCCTCAAGCTTAAATACCTTTCCTGCTGCTCCTGCCTCTACCTTGATGCTTCCCGCACCTGCTGCGGCTGCCTTCGGAGCCGCCTTAGGCGCTGCTTTGGGAGCTGCCTTAGGCGCCGCTGCGGGAGCCGCCGGCGCCGCGCCGCTTCCTGCGCCCTCTTCCACTACTACATCATATACGCTGCCGTTTACGGTAATTGTATAATTTTTCATCATTAAATCCTCCTGTATTTACTACAAATCTTTTTTATTCAATATTTAAATTAATTTATGCACGTTTCCACTTTCCTGCGTCTGACCTTCTGATGCTTCTTACACGGAAGCCTGAGGTATCCGTCCCTTCATATGCCGCAATCGCAGCCGCAATAACTGCCACCAGCTGCGCATCGTCCGAAAGCTCCTGTGTTTCCGCTGCCGGAGCTTCCGCAGGCTCCTTTGCGACCGTCTGCACAGGCGCCGGCTTTTTCGTCAGCTTGTCCTGAAGCTTTGGAATAAATGCAAACAGATATATGATAATGCTTATCAAAATCAAAACAACGAATACGGTTCCCATGCCGAGAAGCGTATTAAGACCTGCCCTTGCCATAAGCTGACCCATTGTTTCATCAAGGTTGAGCGTGCATGATGTCATTTCAAGGTAAATATCATTTGTGAATATCAGCTCGACAGAACCGCTTGCATTTTCTCCCTTAATAGGTATTTCAACTGTAATGGAGTCATCATCATATGTTGAGGTGGGCTCTCCCATCTCCAAAATATTGCCCATATCCTCAAGTCCGGACTCGAATGTGCTGAATGCGTTTCTGACTGCCTTACCCTCGCAGGAAAGCTTGGACGCATCCGTATCGCTTGCATATGCCGCATACATTGAGCTGAACACATCCGCAAGCTCCACATTCTCATACTCGTCAATCACGGACGATATGTCATCAGGCGACATCACAAGAGCCGCTACAAGCCGCACGACATTCTCCGCCCTAAGCTCGGCATTATTCTGCTTTGCAATCTGCGTTGAGGATGCAGTTTCCTCCTGCCCGCATGCCGTCAGCGCAAAAACACAGGTAAGCATTAATAATGTGCATAAAAATTTTTTAGTGAAATTTTTCATATTAACGTTCACCCTTTCCTAAACTGTTCCATGCTTTTTTGAAGGACGGCTCTCTCTCTTTGTAAACAGCATCTCAAAAGCGCCAATCACATATTTCCTTGTGTCCGCAGGCTCAATAATCTGGTCTACATAGCCTCTCCTTGCCGCTCCTGCCGCGCTTGTCTGAAGCGCCGCATACTCTGCCGCTTTTTCCTTAATCACATCCGCGCCTTTTCCTTCATACATAATCTTCGCCGCAAGATTAGCGTCCATTGAGCCGATTTGGGCATCCGGCCATGCAATCGTGATATCCGCGCCGATTGCCTTTGAATTCATTGCCACATAAGCGCTTCCGAGCGCCTTTCCGACAATGACGTTTACCTTTGGTACAGTCGCGTTTGCAAAAGCATATGTAAGCTTCGCAACCGTTCTCGCAATGCGCTTCTCACTGCATTCGGTAGCTTTATATCCCTTTACGTTTGTAAGCGAAAGCACGGGAATGTCAAATGCGTCGCAGAAGTTAATAAAATCCGCCGCCTTGTCGCATCCCTTAGGAGAAAGCACCGCGTCAAACTTCTCCGCAAGCCCGCCGTCGTCGCCGTAAACCTCCGTGCGGTTAGCCACGCAGCCTACCGTCATTCCGTTTAATTTAATGAAGCCCGTCACCATGTCCTTCGCATAGTTTTCTTTTACCTCAAAGAAAGCATTGTTATCCGCTATCTGTGAGAGCGCAATTGCAGTATCGCCCGCGCAGTTTGCAAGCTCAGCGCACACTCTGTTAAGATCATCCGTACATTCCTCGCAGTCGGCATCATCCTCATTGTTTGCCGGAAGCATCGACACCAGCTCCCTGATTTTTGCATAAATTGTCGCCTCATCCGCAACCACATCGACAATGCCGCACTCCTTGCTTTGGAACTCTGCCGACGAAGAATCGCATGTGGAAATATTGTTTCCGTCAAGAGCATTGGGAGAGTTTACAAAAAGCTTTGCCTTTGTGCTTTCCATAAATGTAAAATCAGTTAAAGTGGGAATAAGCGCAAGACCGCCGCCACAGCTTCCGAAAACAGCCGTAATCTGTGGAATTACGCCTGATGCAAGCGTCTGCTTGAGATAAATCTCTCCAAATGCATTCAATGCATCCGTCGCCTCCTGGAGCCTCAGACCTGCCGAATCGATAAGACCGATTACGGGCGCGCCTGTTTTCATTGCCAAATCATACAGGTTTGTAATCTTTTTTGCGTGCATCTCGCCGACGGCGCCGTTCAGAACAGCGGCATCCTGACTGTACACATAAACAAGATTGCCGTTAATCACTCCGTAACCGGTAACAACGCCGTCCGAAGGAGTATCGGCCTGTTTCAAATTGAAGTCTGTCGCTCTTGCAGTGACAAGGGCACCGATTTCAACGAAACTGTTTTCATCAAGCAAAGATTCAATTCTTTTGCTTGCCAGACTTGAAGTAGTACTCATTTTTTGACCTCCATTTTATATTAATTATTCTTTAATGAAAACTTTCTTTTGCAATTTTTTATCCAAAATTGCGCTAGTATGAGTATAACATATATTATCCGCCTCGCCTAGTGAATTTTTCTAAAATTTTTTAAAATGTTAAATTTTTAATTTTCATTCCCGGTACGTCTGCGCAAGCCAAATGCTGTCGTCGCCGTAGGGCTTTATCATCATTACCTGCGCCGTGCTGTTGTCCTCGAGGAATGTAAACTGCACAAGAGCCTCCGTCATGCTGTCATTGTAGCTCACATCTATGCTCACCTTGTTTGGATTGTCAAGGATATTTAAAAGCTTAATGGCGGCAGTGTCGGGCGCGTCCAAACCCTCATAGGCGGACGCGGACATATTCGGGTTCTTCACATTTTGGTTCAGCGCTTCGCCGCTGCCGTTGTACTCATAATAATCCATCATCGTTGCGCTTATTTCCCCCTCAGGGTACGCGGCGTAAAATTCATCCGCAGTAGATATTGCGTCAAGATACTGCAGCTGCTGTGAGGTGACAAGAAATTCCCCGTCCAAAAGCTCATATGTAAGCTCCTCCCTCCACACCGTAACGTGCGGATCAGAAGCCCACGCATAATACAAAATCACGATGTCACTTTGCGTCACGGACATAATTCTGTAGTTATAGGGTTCAGCAGTCCCTGACCAAGGCCACGGGCTTGACCAGCCAAGCGTAAAATGCGCCTCGTCCCCGTCCTCAACTGCTGTGCCAAGAAGCTGCGCGTCCATCATGCCCTGAATTGTCTTTTCGTCCGACATAGCCGCAATCGCGTCGCCATTCCTCGCACAAAACGCATCCGCCCACTGTATTGCGAAATCGGCTGCGTCATCGTAAGCTGCCGTTTCAGAAACACTCTCCTGCCTGTTTGTCATAAAGCACAGGGCAATTACCGCGCAGACCAAAGCCGCGGCGGCGCTCACCCAAAGCGCGGGCTTTTTGTAGCTCAAAATATTTTTTATCCGCTTTTTGACGCCAATTTCCCCAAAAGCGACTGGACACGCCGCTGCCGTTCCGCGCTTTGCGGCGCACGAAAGAAGCGCCTGCGAATAGTCCTTTTTGCGCTCCTCGCCAAGCTCCCTTACAACGCGCTCATCACACGCAAGCTCAATATCGCCGCACAGCATCACATATGCCGCCCATACAAACGGATTAAACCAATGCACGGAAAGCAGAATAAACGCTATCGGCTTTGCGATGTAATCACGCCTTTTCCTGTGTGCAAGCTCATGCGTAAGCACAAAGCCAAGCTCCTCCCCGACCATATTTTCAGGAATATAAATGCGCGCTCTTACAAGCCCGAAAAGGAACGGCGAGCCAATCTCTCCGCAGCGGTAAAATTTAATCCCGTCATATTCGTCGGGGACTGCAAAGCGCACACGCCTTGAAAGCCGAAACCGGCTTATCAGCATATATATAAGCATAACCGCCACGCCGACAGCCCAAGAAATCGCGAAAATGAAAATATCCGTGTCAATTACAGCAAAATCGTAGCTGCTTGGCGTTTCCTGCACACCGACCACAACATATCCGTCCCCCGAAGCGATGTCAACATTTGAAATATTTGAAATGCCCTGCATTGTGTCGCCGCTTTCATAAACGCCTGTCATTTCGCTTGCCGAATTTTGGCTTGGCAGCAGACCGAAAGCCGTTTCCACAAAAAACGGCACGGCAAGCCTTACCCCGACCAAAAGCCAAAGCACACAGTACACATTCTTTGGCGCTTTTTTCAGCAAAAGCCTTGCAACAAGCACAGCCACGATAAGCCAGCTTGCCGAACAGCTTAGCCTAAGCACCATTTCAAAAATATCCGTAAGCTCTCTCATATCCCTTATCCCCTATTTTTTATAATTGTCTATAATCTGCTGCAGCTCGTCTATTTCCTTGTCCGAAAGCGACTTTTTTCTTGCAAATGCCGCGACAAAGCTCGGAAGTGAGCCTGAAAAGGTTTTTTCTATTATCTCCGCGCTTTGGGCGGTCTGCGCCTCCTGCCTTGAGATGAGAGATGTAACGACTGCATTCTCGGATTTCAGCACTCCCCTCTCCGAAAGCCGCCTTATAACTGTGTACGTGGTCGATTTTTTCCATTCAAGCTGTTCGCTGCATAGCCTCACAAGCTCACTGCTTGATACCGGCTCATGCTCCCACAGTATTTCGCAGAAGCGGTATTCACTGTCAAAAATTTTCGGCGTTTCCATAGCTTCCTCCATTCCAATATACATTTTTGCTCAAAGCAAAAGCAGGTCTAACGTGTTAAACCGCATCAATAGTCTAACGCATTAAACCCACCTTGTCAAGGGGGTATTTATCAATTTATATAGCTAATTACACCAACTGCATAACCTCGGCTTCGATTTCTCTTAATTCATCGAGTGATAATATAGGAACACACTCCGCAATTTCTTCAAGCGTCATTTTCCTCTTTTTTATCAATCTTTCCGCAGTTTCCCTTGCACTTTTTAACTCCGCCTTTTGTGCCGCATCTCTCGCCGCCTCATTCCTCATATCTTCCAATAATTTACACATGGTCGCCACTCCTTTCTCGTCCTACTTATAATACCTCGCTTTTTTAGCAAGCGCTTCATAATTCATATCATCGGGATCAGTACATGAAAAATCATGCATTAACCTTCCAATTTCATCATTGCCCCTGTATTGCCCATTAACATATATAATATGCGAGCCGTCATCAAACAACACTTTATTTTCTCCAACAGTGACGTACCTCTCCACCGGATATATCGACTGATTTCCTTTCATTACGTCATTTTCCGTAATAAAAATTACATAACTGTCAGGAATATCGTCAGTATCATCTCCGGGCTTTAATATATGTGCGTCTAATAAACTACTGTTATATCTTGCTCGCTTCGCACCTGCACCTGCGTCCGCTCGTTGAATCTCAACATCAAATTCTTTCCAACTGCGTGGACATCTAATATAGCCGAACGCCCCTGTAAATTCTTTAACAGCTCCTGTGTACGAACCGTCTTTATTGATATATCCTATACCGTTCTTTGCATATGCGCAAGTTTCACAGAAACTTGCTAATGAACGCAGGTACTGCGTTCATTATGTGATTATCAGCAAGACAAACCGTCATAAAATCATCATCTATATATCGAAGTGCCTTCAGACGCTCTAAATCCTGTTGATGTGTCTGCGCCGCTGTACTCAAAATGTTACCTTCTTTCGCTGTTTTCATCATACATTAGACAATGCTCTTTGGAAATTAAATATAATTGGCTTACAATTTCATTCTTATATATAGAATACCACAATACCTCGCATATTTCCATTAAAACATCAGACTTGTTTTATACAGCTTCTTCTCCGCATAAATCACATACGAATAAACACTCGGAACAACCGCCGACAAAATATTCACGCATAGCGGTATTTCCCAAATCCCTACAAAAATATCAGCTATCCGAAAAAAGCCCGCTATCACCAAAAGAAAAGATGTATGCCAACCAAAAACAACGGCAGCGCGAACTGTCATTTCGTCTATGAAGCAGTATTCGACGTCAAAGACAGGCTCCATTTTTCACAGATTATTTTCAGGCACCACAAAAAATCAATCGCTTCCTTTTTCTGCGAAGCGACAATATCCACCCTTTTCCATTCCGTGTCGCCGACCATATAGCTGATGTGCCCCACCTTCTGACCTTCCGTCACCGGCGCGCTCAAGCCCCTGACCTTATGAAGCGTTATCGTTATCTTTTCCTCCCCGTTCATCAAAAGCCCGTCAATCCCCGCCTCACTGCCGTCCTGCGGCTCGATAAGCTCCACGCTGACCGACTCGGAGCCGCCGATTTTGTCACTCTTTGCGCCGCTTACCGCTATATCCTCAAGAGCCGATTCGGGGATTTCCACCTCGTCAAAGCTCCGATAGTTGTAGTTTGCCAGACCATACTCCATCAAAGTGCGCGTGTCGCTCCACTTATAGGTTTTATTGTTCGGCCAGCCGCACGCCAAAAGCGCCACCACAAAGGTTTTTCCGTCGCGCTCAAGCGCACCGACATAGCAGTAGCCCGCTTTATTCGTAAAACCCGTTTTTCCGGAAAGCGCCCCGGACATCATATTTAAAAAAGCGTTATGATTGGTACAGCTAAAGCTTCTTTTGCCGCTGCTGTCCGTAAAGGAATAGGAGGCAGTTCTTGTGATTTCAAGAAATTTTTCTTTTTGTGGTGATTTTTTGATACAATACGACATGACAAGAGCCAAATCCCTTGCCGTAGTAGAATGGAATTTATCGCCGTCCTCAGCGTCAAGCCCGTTCGGCGTAATATAATATGTGTTCTCGCAGCCGATTTCCTCCGCCTTTTTATTCATCATCGCGGCGAAGCCCTCCACGCTTCCGCCCACATGCTCGGCAATCGCAACCGCGGAATCATTGTGTGACTCAAGCATCAGCGAATAGGTCAAATCCTCAAGCCGATAGTTCTCGCCTTCCCGAATGTTCAATTGAACGTCAGGCATGGACGCGGCATAGGCAGAAACCGTTACCTGCTCGTCAAGGCTTGCATTTTCAAGGGTCACAATCAACGTCATAATCTTTGTCGTGCTTGCCATCGCCATTTGCTCATGTCCGTTCCGCTCATATAAGACCCGCCCCGAATCGGCGTCCATAAGCACTGCCGACTTCGCATAAAGGCTCAAATCCGCCGCATACACATCAGCGCACCCGCGCCAATCCTGCATTGACAAAAAGATACTCACCGCAGCAAGCGCAGCCACAATTCTTTTCCCCATACTTTTATTTCCTTATTATAAAAGACCTCATAAAAATATATTGGGAACTCGGGCAAATTATGTTACTATTCCCTCAGCAGGAAGCCCCGCTTCCTCCTCCGCCTGCTTTTTGAAGTCCTCAAGCTGGTCCGGATTGATGGTCGGCAAATCGCCCAAGGATTTCACTCCAAAGGTTCTCAAAAATTCCTCTGTCGTACCAAAAAGCAAAGGTCTGCCCGGCGCATTAAGACGCCCAAGCTCCTGCACAAGGTTGAATTCCATCAGCCTGTTTACCGCGTGATCGCTGCTTACGCCCCTGATTTTTTCAATCTCAAGCCTTGTCACCGGCTGCTTGTAGGCAATTATGGAGAGTGTTTCCAAAAGCGTGTCGGACATCACATACTTTCTCGGAGCCTTAGCCACCTTTATCAGATACTCATACAGCTCAGGCTTAGTGCAGAGCTGAAAGGAGTTTTCAAGCTCGGCAATATATATTCCCCGCTCATCCACCCTGTATCTCTCGTTCATCATGGCGATGACCCGGCGTATTTCCTTCTCACTTGTTTCAAGCACGTGGACAAGCTTGCTCATCTCCACGGAATCACCCATCGCAAAAAGCACAGCCTCTATCACTGCCATCATTTTGCTGCAGTCCGGGGTTTTTTCTTCTGAATTTTCTTCCTTAAAATTTTCCAAAGTAATTTCCTCTTTTATTTTTTCTTTAAGCGGCAAGGCTTGAAGTAATGATAATATCTCCAAAGGCTTCCTGCTGCTGAATTGAAATAACGCCCTGCTTCATCATTTCAAGCACTGCCATAAAAGTAACAATAACCTCCATTTTGCTGCCCTGACGTTCCAAAAGCCTGCGGAAGCTGAACTGTCTGTGATTTTTCACATACTCTTCTATGTAGCTCTGCTTTTCCTCAAGATTTATCGCATCCTTCTCTATTCTCCCGAATTGGCTCCTTATAGGGTCAATTCTGTCCTCCCGCCTATGCATCACAGCCTTAAATATCTCGTTCAGCTTTGCAAGGTCAACGTTCCCGACAAGCGCATCATAATCAATCGGCGGCTTATAGTCCGCAACCTCCTTAGGCAGCATGGGCTTTTTATACCATGTCTTTGCGGCGTCAACCTGCCTGTCGCGAAGCTCATAAGCCATATATTTATACATCTTATACTCCAAAAGCTTCTGCACCAGCTCGGCTCTCGGGTCCTCCTCCTCGCCCTCCTCATTTACTTCCTTAGGCAGCAGCATTCTGCATTTGATATCCAGCAGCGTCGCCGCCATAACGAGAAATTCGCTCATCACGTTCATATCCTGCCGCTGCATATTTCTGATATATTCAAGATACTGCTCCGTAATAACCACTATGGGAATGTCGTAAATATCTATTTTATTTTTTTCAATCAGGTAAAGCAAGAGATCCAACGGTCCCTCAAACACATCCAGCTTAACGGATAAGCTCACGCAAAAACCCCCAATTCCATGTAATCAAAACAAAACGCGTCCTTCTTATTTTACATAGAATTGAGGGAAAGTGCAAGACAAACAGATATTCCGTTTTTACCAATCATCGTGGCTTTAGTGTCACTGCGTACAACTGCGCCGGGTTGAAAAAGCGGAACGGAATCGTATGCGCTCCCATTCCCCGTCCCAAAAGCATCACCGCATCCTTTTCACGAAACACCCCGCCGTCATACTTAGGAAACAGCCGATAGGAGGGCGATATCACTCCGCCCAGCACGGGCAGACGCATAATTCCGCCATGCACATGCCCCGAAAGCACAAAATCCGCTCCCCATTTTGCATATTCGCTAAAATAGTCCGGATTATGCGCTATCAGAATATTGCATTTGCTTTTATCCGCTTCCCCGATAACGCTTTCCAAATATCCGTCCTCCATGCTTTTTATCCCGAAATGAGGAAAATATTCCGTCGAAAGCTCAAGTCCCGTTATCCTTATATTATACTCGGAGATATCCGCACTTTTATTTTCAAGCATCACAATATTTTCAGCGGATAATTTATTTTTTAAATCGTCAAAGGCGTTTCCGAATTTGTCACGCCGCTCCTTAATCCTTGACTCGTGATTTCCAAGCCCGTAATATATTTTAAAATCCCCCGCAAGCTCATTGACAAGCCCGATGCCCGGCGTCATATCCTCGCCCGCCTTTGACGTCACCAGATCTCCCGCAAGAATAATAAAATCCGGATTTATCCTTTTCACGGCCTTTATCAGAGGCGCATTATTATCACCGTACACCTTATTGTGCACGTCAGAAATAAGCGCCAGCTTACACTGCCTTTTGAGCTTTGGCAAAGCAAACTCCTCTTCAACCACCTCAAAGCGGTTCCCGTCTATCAGTCCTATGGCGAGAAAAAACGCCAATATCAGCATAATTGCGACAATAACAATCAAAATTTTGTACCTTCCTTATAGAAACATTTTACGTTTTTCAGTATAACAAGATTTTTTTACCCTGTACAGCCTAAATTAAATATTTTACAAACACCCGTTTTAAATAATCAAGGTAGTATGCTTTTTCCACCGTTTCCGCGGCAACAATCGCCACACTTCCTATTTCTCCGCCGCCCAAGGTGTAGACTATTTTCCCCAGCTTCGTCCCCTCCTCTACCGGAGCTTCAATATTTTCCTGATACTGATAGCTTTTTTCAATTTGCCCGAAATCCGCTCCTGTCACATCAAGATAGGCAAACGCCCCCTCCGGCAAAATTGCAACCTCGTCCGCTTTGCCCCCTGTCACCTTCAGGGGCGCAAGTATCTCCTTGTTTTCATCCGTATACAGTCTTGTCATGGCAAAGCCGTACTCAAGCATGCTCCTTGCCTCGGAAAATCGCACTTTAAAATCGGGCGCTCCCATCACCACGGCAATCAGGTCTATCCCATCCTTGCTTGCCGTAGCGCTGAAACAGTATTTTGCCGCGTTCGTCGAGCCCGTTTTCAGTCCCGTGGTATAAGGATATTGCTTCAAAAGCTTATTTGTGCTTGACAGGGTAAAGGTCGAGCTTCCCTGCCTTGTAACATGGGTGATATCCTCCATCCAAATCGTAGTGTAATTATAGATATCGGGATAATTCGTAATCAGCTCTCTCGACATGATTGCCACATCCCTTGCTGTGGTATGGTGGTCGCTGTCTGAGGTCAGCCCGCAGCAGTCAACGAAATGTGTATTCGTCATTCCGAGCGCCTGCGCCTTCTCGTTCATTTGATTGACAAATTCCGTTTCGCTTCCCGCAATATACTCCGCCATCGCAACCGACGCGTCATTTCCGCTTGCCACTGTAATGCACTTGATAAGTGTATCAACGGTCTGCACCTCTCCCTCCTCCAAAAAGACCTGTGAGCCTCCCATGGATTTGGCGTATGCGCTGGTCGTCACTTCATCCTCAAGCTTTATCCTGCCTTTTTCAAGCGCCTCAAAGGTGAGGATGAGCGTCATAATCTTAGTAATGCTGGCAGGGCTTCTCACCTCATCGGGATTTTTTTCATACAAAACCGTTCCCGTTGACGCCTCCATTAAAATGGCTGACGGCGAGCTTAACTCAAGCGCCCCGTCCTCCGCATATACTGTATTTCCATGAAAAAGCGTGACTGTCATAACCAATACAAGCAGCCGGCTGACAAAATGTTTACAGTCAATCATAAAACCCATGCATCCGTTTTGTTTTCTTATATGAAATTTATGCACATTATTCTCATTCTATGCAAAAAGCGCCGCCTTACGGCAACGCTTCTATACGGCAAGAAAAAAATCCTCGGCATATAACAGCCAAGGATTTTACTTCAGTTATAAAACTAATTAATTATATTTACGCTTTCTAGCAGCTTCGGACTTCTTCTTGCGTTTTACGCTTGGCTTTTCGTAATGCTCTCTTTTACGAATCTCCTGCTGAATTCCTGCTTTAGCACAGCTTCTTTTGAATCTGCGTAATGCGCTATCCAAAGTCTCGTTTTCTTTTACGATAACATTTGACATACTATCACACCTAACCTCCCTCCAGCCCTATTATTGTGTGCCAGACTGTTCGGGTATACTTCAATTGCACAACTATGATTATACCACATATTAAACATACGTCAATAGTTTTTTTCTTTTATTTTTCAATTTTCTTAAATTTTCCTTAATTTTACATCAGTTCAAACTATATTGCGAACCCGGCACATATTAATTATAATTTGCATTTTCAATGCTGCGAAACCATTCCCTCAAGCACCGGTCTTACCTCGGCAATCGCCTTGTCAATGCCCTCAGGGTTTTTTCCGCCTGCCTGAGCCATGTTCGGACGTCCGCCGCCGCCGCCGCCCACAAGCGCCGCAATTCCCTTTATCAGATTACCGGCATGGGCTCCTTTTGCCATTGCCTCATCTGTCGCCATTGCCACAAGATTTACCCTGCCGTCAACGCCGGACGCAAGCACTACCACGCCCTCGCCAAGCTTAGCCTTCAACTGATCGCCCAAATCACGCAGCCCGTTCATATCGACTCCGTCAACTCTCGCCGCCAAAAGCTTTACTCCATTAACATCCGTTACGCTGCTCATAACGTCGCCGAGCGCCTCTTTTGCAGCCTTGCTCTTCAACGACTCATTCTCACTCTGCAAAGACTTGATTTCCGCCATCATATGCTCTATCCTCTCCACAAGATTTGCGGGAGTTGCCTTTGCAGCTTTTGCAGCCCTGTCAAGCTCTTCCTCTATCTTTTTATAGTATGCAAGCACATTTTCACCCGTCAGAGCCTCAATACGGCGCACGCCTGCCGCCACACCGCTTTCCGAAACAATCTTGAAGGCGGCAATCTCTCCTGTATTCTTTACGTGCGTACCGCCGCAAAATTCCTTTGAAAAATCACCCATTGATACGACGCGCACCAGCTCTCCGTACTTCTCGTCAAACAGCGCCATCGCGCCCGTTTTCTTTGCCTCATCCATCGTCATGACATTGGTTTCAACCCTGATGTTTTCCGCAATCTTTTCATTCACCAGCTTTTCCACCGCCGCAAGCTCGTCCGCCGTCATTGCCTCAAAATGGCTGAAGTCAAAACGCGTGCGCTCACTGTCCTGATAAGAGCCCTTCTGTTGTACATGCGTGCCGAGCACCTCTCGGAGCGCTCTCTGCATCAAATGCGTAGCGGAATGGTTCTTGCAGGTATTTGAACGGTTCAGCTCATCGACGCAAAGCTCCACGCGGTCGCCTGTCTTTATCATTCCCTTAGTCACCGTGCCGATATGCGCAATTCTGTTTCCGGCAACCTTAATCGTATCCTTTACCTCAAATACCGAATCGCCTGCCTTAATAACGCCCTTGTCGCCTGCCTGACCGCCCATCGTAGCATAGAACGGCGTTTTCTCCACAATCACCGCGCCTGTCTGACCGTCCGTAAGCGCGTCAGCTATTTCATCCTCGGTAGTAAGCGCCGTAATGGTATTTTCCAGCGTCAGCGTGTCATATCCGACAAATTCACTCATAATGCTTTTATCAAGCTGCTCATAGATGGTTGCATCAGCGCCCATGTAATTTGAAACCTTACGCGCGTCATGCGCCTTTTTTCTCTGTTCATCCATCGCCGCCTTAAATCCCGCTTCATCCACGCCAATGCCCTTTTCCTCAAGGATTTCAATGGTAAGGTCAAGCGGAAAACCATAGGTGTCGTACAGCTTAAATGCGTCCGCTCCCGCAAGCGTCTTTGCGCCCTTTTCGATAAGCTCCTTTTCCATATCAGCAAGGATATTAAGACCCTGGTCAATTGTCTTATTAAATTTTTCCTCCTCCTGCTGCAGCACCTTGAAAATAAAGTCCCTCTTTTCGTCAAGCTCGGGATATCCGTCCTTGGAGCAGCTGATGATAACCTCCGCTATACTTGTGGCAAACTTTCCTTCTATGCCAAGCAGCCTTCCATGACGGGCAACACGTCTGATAAGCCGCCTGAGCACATAGCCCCTTCCTTCGTTTGAGGGCATAATACCGTCCGAAATCATAAATGTCGCCGAGCGCATATGATCCGTAATCAGACGAATTGAAACATCCTTTTTTTCGTCCGTTTCGTAATCAACGCCCGCAAGAAGGCATACCTTGTCGCGGATTGCCTTCATGGTGTCAATGTCAAATACCGTATCCACGTCCTGCACGACAACCGCCAGACGCTCCAAGCCCATGCCTGTATCAATATTTTTCTGTGCAAGCTCTGTATAGTTCCCTTTGCCGTCGCCGTCAAACTGCGTGAATACGTTGTTCCAAACCTCCATAAAACGGTCGCACTCGCAGCCTACCTTGCAGTCAGGCTTTCCGCATCCATACTTGACGCCCCTGTCATAATAAATCTCCGAGCACGGTCCGCACGGTCCCGCGCCATGCTCCCAAAAATTGTCGCACTCTCCCGTTTCAGGGTCGCGATAAAAACGCGTAATCTTCTCCGCAGGCACTCCGATTTCCTTTGTCCATATGTCAAACGCTTCCTCGTCCTCGCAGTAGATTGAGGGATAAAGCCTATCCGGGTCAAGCCCCACCACCTTAGTCAAAAACTCCCAGCTCCATGCGAGGGATTCCCGTTTAAAATAATCTCCAAAGGAAAAATTACCGAGCATCTCAAAAAATGTAAGATGCCTTGCGGTCTTTCCTACATTCTCAATATCGCCCGTTCTGACGCATTTCTGGCAGGTGGTCACACGGCGTCTTGGCGGCACCTCCTGCCCGGTAAAATATGGCTTTAAGGGCGCCATTCCCGAGTTAATGATAAGAAGGCTGTTATCATTGTGGGGTACCAAAGAAAAGCTCTTCATCGCCAAATGCTCTTTGCTCTCAAAAAATTCAAGAAACATTCTTCTAAGCTCATTCACTCCATAGTTTTTCACGGTTTATTCCTCCAAATCTGTTTGAATTTATTTCATTATATAGTATTTAAACGGTCGCCAATATCCGGTCGTTATCAAGCTCCCTGCCGGCGCTCCTTGCAAACTCGCCAAGCAAATCCTCCACCGACATGCTTTCCCGGCTTTCCCCGGACACGTCAAGCACAATCCTTCCGTCGTCCATCATGAGCGTGCGGTTTCCAAGCTCAAGCGCCTGATGCATGTTGTGTGTCACCATAAGGCATGTAATCTGCCGTTTTGCCACAATCTGCCTTGTAAGGGAAAGCACCTTATCCGCCGTAGCGGGGTCAAGCGCTGCCGTATGCTCATCCAAAAGCAATATTTTAGGAGTCACCATAGTCGCCATCAGGAGCGTGAGCGCCTGCCGCTGACCTCCCGACAGCAGACCCACCGGCTGCTTCATCCTGTCCTCAAGCCCCATTTCAAGCAGCGCCAAATGCTCCCTGAACATTTTCTTATCCGCCGCCCTTATTCTGCTGAAATATGCATTTCCGGCATCCGATGCCCGAAGATAAGCCAAAGCCATGTTTTCCTCTCTCGTCATATGCGGAGCCGTGCCCTTTAGCGGATCCTGAAATAAGTGACCTATCACCCTGCTGCGCACATGCTCCTTTTGGTAGGTGATATCCTCCCCGTCCAGCATGATAAGCCCCTTATCCACAAAGAAAGCGCCCGTAACGGCATTGAACAGTGTGGACTTGCCTGCGCCGTTGCTTCCCACAATCGTCGCAAAATCGCCCTTTTTCAGTTCAAGCTCCACATTCCTTAAGGCGCATTTTTCATTCACTGTTCCGGGATTGAAGGTCTTGCTGACATTTTTCATTATCAGCATATTTTCATTCGTCATGCCCTGCTCCCTCCACAAGCTCCTTTATGTACAGCCGGTTTTCCTCCCGCGACACTCTCCTCGCCTGATAAAAGGAAAGCCTTGTTTTCAAATACGGAAACGCTATCGCTATCGCCACAATCAGCGCCGACACCAGCTTTAAGCACTCCGCAGGCACATTCATTCTCAATGCTATCGCCACAATAAATCTGTACAGACAGCTTCCCAAAATAACGCCCGCAATGCGTTTCCGCATACTGCCTTTTCCGATAAGCGTTTCCCCTATAATAAGGCTTGCAAGCGCAATAGTCACCATTCCCGTGCCAAGATTTATGTCGCAGGATTTCTGATACTGCGCAAGAAGCCCGCCCGAAAGCGCCGTAAGGGCATTCGCCACGCACAATCCGATTGTAATCATAAGCAACGTGTTGATGCTTGACGCCCGCACCATATCCGGATTGTCACCCGTGGCGCGTATGGATAATCCAAGCCTCGTATTCAGGAATACGGACACAAGCGCCCCTATAACAATCACAATCACAGCCGCCACAATCAGCTTATACCAGCTTGTGGGCATCGCCGCCTTTGCCCATGTGAAAATGGAATTGCAGTTAAAAAGGTTGAGATTTGACGCAAAGCCCATAACCGCAATATTGACGGTATAAAGCCCGGTGTTTACAATAATCCCTGCAAGTATGGACTGTATTCCCATTTTCGTCTGAAGGAATGCAGTCACAAAGCCCGAGCATATTCCCGCCGCCATCGCCGCAATGAGCGCAAGAACCGGATGCCCTGAAATAGTCACCGCAGCGCACACCGCACAGCCAAGCGTAAAGCACCCGTCGGTGGAAAGGTCTGCAATATTCAATATTGAAAAGGATATAAAAAGCGCCAGCGCGACAAGCGCATATATAAAGCCAAGCTCAAGCGCGCTTTGCACGATGGATAATGTGATAATGGACCCCATGTTTCCTCCCATCCCTGCTCAGTCTGCGTACACGGCTTTACTCTATTCAAACTCTTCTGCAGTTACCGTTTCAATAAGCTGCGAGCCCATGCCCTCAAGTACCGAATAATCGATGCCGATTGCCTCTGCCGTTTCCGTGTTAATCGTGATAATTCCGTCAGAAAGCGTCCTGACCGCCATCGTTGAAGGCTCCGCGCCATTTACGAGAATATCAATTGCCATATCCGCAGTAACCGTGCCAAGATTTTCGTAGTTCACGCCATATCCGCAAAAGGCTCCGTTAAGGGCAAACGAGTCTGCTCCCGTATAGTGAGGAATCTTCGCATCCGTAAATTTCTCAAAAATAGCAAGCTCTGCCGTCATTACCGTGTTATCCTGCGGCGTAAATACCGCGTCAACCTGCTCTGCCACAAGAGCGTCCGCCGCCGCCTGAATTTCCGCTGTCGTCGTTCCTGTCTTTTCCACGTATGTCAGTCCGTTTTCATCGCAGTATGCCTTTGCATCCTCAATAGACTGCAAAGAGCCTGCCTGGCTCTTATCATACAAAAGCCCCACTTTTTCGGTATCGGGGTTTGCCGCCATAATCAGCTCAAAGATTGCCTCCGTGTCAATTGCATCGGATGTGCCCGTAATGTTTGCCCCTGGAGCTTCATTTGACGCCACAAGCCCCGCGCCTGCCGGATCCGAAACTGCCGAAAATACTACCGGTATCTGATTATCCTCCGTCACATTCTGCATAATCATCGCTGCCGGAGTGGCAATCGGTATGATCACATCGACCTCGTCCGCAACCAAATCCACTGCAATCTGATTAAGCACGGTCGAATCAGCCTGACCGTTATGCGTGTAATCGGCAAAATCAAAGGTGACGCCAAGCTCCTCACCCTTCGCGGTCAGCTCCGCTTCTATTGCTTTCTCAATCTGGTTGAGCGAAGCATCGTCAACATACTGCACAATACCTACCTTATAAACTGCGCCGCTTTCCGTTTGAGCGTCCGCCGAGGCGTCCGTTTCCGCTGTCAGTGTATCCGCCTCCGCCGGCACCGTTTCATTCTGCTGCACTGCCTCGCTTGCAGCGTCGCTGCTGCCGCATCCGGCAAGCGCTGCCATCATTGATACTGCCATAATAAATGCCACTGTTTTTCTTTTCATAATAATCCTCCATTCCAAAGCGATTTATCGCGCAAATCCGCGAGCCGAATATCAAATTCGGCTCTGCGATGCAATTTGTGACGCTCCGGCACAAATTGTCGCATATTGGTTTTATTTAAAATATGAACTTATCGGCAAAATAGTCATCAAGCTCATCAATCGGAAGCCTGATCTGCTCCATGGAATCGCGGAAACGGACCGTAACAGCGTTGTCCGACTCCGACTCAAAATCATACGTAATGCAGAAGGGCGTGCCTATCTCGTCCTGCCGGCGATACCGCTTGCCGATGTTTCCTCTGTCGTCAAACTCGCAGTTATACTTCTTTGAAAGGCGTGCGTAAATCTTTTCCGCACCCTCGTTAAGCTTCTTGCTGAGCGGAAGAATACCGATTTTGACAGGCGCAATCGCCGGATGGAAGTGAAGCACCGTGCGCACATCTCCCTCTCCGATTTCCTCCTCGTCGTATGCCGCGCAGAGGAACGCCAAAACAACACGGTCAGCGCCAAGCGAAGGCTCTATGACATACGGTATGTATTTTTCCTTCTTCTCATCATCAAAGTAAGACATATCCTGCCCTGACGTGTTCTGATGCTGTGTCAGGTCGTAATCCGTTCTGTCAGCAATTCCCCAAAGCTCGCCCCAGCCGATGGACGGGAACAGGAACTCTATATCCGTGGTTCCCTTTGAGTAAAAGCAAAGCTCCTCCGGAGCATGGTCGCGCAGACGGATTTCATCCTCTTTAATCCCAAGGCTTAAGAGCCAGTCGCGGCAAAAACCCCGCCAATACTGAAACCACTCAAGGTCCGTGCCCGGCTCGCAGAAAAATTCAAGCTCCATCTGCTCAAACTCTCTTGTCCTGAAGGTGAAATTGCCCGGCGTAATCTCATTTCTGAATGACTTTCCCATCTGTCCGATGCCGAACGGTATTTTCTTTCTTGATGTTCTCTGCACATTCTTGAAATTGACAAAAATTCCCTGTGCAGTTTCCGGTCTTAAATATACGGTGTTTTTCGCGTCCTCCGTCACGCCCTGAAAGGTCTTAAACATCAGGTTGAACTGACGGATATCCGTAAAATTATGCTTGCCGCAGGTAGGGCATGCGATATTCTTTTCCTCTATGAAACGCTTCATTTCCTCCTGAGAAAACGCGTCAATCGGCTTTTCCAGCTCAATGCCGTTCTCATTCGCATAATCCTCTATCAGCTTATCCGCCCTAAACCGCTCATGACATTCCCGGCAGTCCATAAGGGGATCCGAAAATCCTCCCAAATGCCCCGACGCCACCCATGTCTGAGGGTTCATGAGAATTGCACAGTCAACCCCCACATTGTATGGCGATTCCATAACAAACTTCTGCCACCATGCGCGCTTGACATTATTTTTCAGCTCAACGCCGAGATTGCCGTAATCCCAGGTATTTGCCAAACCGCCGTAAATCTCCGAGCCGGGGTATACAAAGCCTCTGCCTTTTGATAATGCTACAATTTTGTCCAATGTCTTTTCCATTTGAAATTTCTCCCATCCTTTTATATATGATTACTCAAAAACAATCATCGCATAGCCGTCAGCCGCGCTTACCTGCGCGCTCTTTTTTTCAGTGGCAGTCACACCGTCGCCCACATATAAAATTTCCCCATAGCAGTTGACCGTAACCGTTTCGTCCTCGTCCTCACGTTCCAAAATCACAATATGCTTATCACCCATGCTGAGCAAATCCGCCTTTGTGACGCTCTGTACACTGTTGTCGGACACCGGTGCAAGCGTCACATCCAAACTGTAGCCCGCCGCATACGCTTCTGAAATGGTTCCCGCAAAAAATCCCTGAGTGTCGATTTCAATATCGCTGTCCATCCCAAGCTCTGACGCATACATGTAATCCAAAAAATAATTCTTCCAGCCCGCATATGTTTCGGAGCTGTCGAAGGTCATCTCGATAACCAACTGCCCCGCCCCGTCCTTTTCGCAGCTTTCAAGGCTTATTTGAGCCGAACCCGACTGCCTCCCGTAAGCCGCAACGGACTCGTCAATCAGACTTTTAAGCCCGTCCTCGCTGTAATCCGAGCCAAACTCCTCCGTCATTTTAATCTCAACGCTTCCGTCCTTTTTGAGCGTCACGGAGGAACCACCATCCTCCGAGGGCGTTTCAGAGGCACATGCGCAGAGCGTCAGCGCCAAAGCGCAGACCAAAATCATAAACTTTTTCATATCCAACCTCTTTTTATTTTATTAAGTAAATTTATGGGGCAACCTTAACTGCGTTATAT
>JAJQDE010000026.1 GCA_021202335.1 Lachnospiraceae bacterium | reverse complement strand
TGTAGAGCCTGCCATGAGATTTTCCTTTCTATATCAATGAAAATGATTGCATAAATTAAAAGTAACGTATATTATTATAAGTGTAAGCTTGCGTAAAAGCAAGGAAAAACGTCGCGCAATGTCTGCGATGCAATGTTTTGTATAATTTTTTGCAATAATTGGTGCAAAAGAAAAAATTTTATGATATAATGAGCGCAAAAGAAAAACAAGCGAAGCGAAGCGGCATTTGTTTTTCTTGCGTCATTAACGAGCAAACGATTTTGCGCAGCAAAATTATAGAGCGCGAAAGCGCGGGTTTGCGAGTGAGCGGTGTACACGAAAGCTTTTATAAGAATCTGCTTTGCAGCTTATCATAAGCTATATTCCGGTGACAATCAAAAGAAAACACTTGATATATATGGGGATGATTTGATAGATGAAAAGGACATGGAAGGACTGCATGGCAGCCAAAATCCGGCGGCAGATAAAAAAGCGCAGATATCTCAGGCTGCCGCTTACGATATGCATGATATTTATTACGGTTTTTTATAACACAGGCTGTTATTTTACGCATAATGTCAAACGCTTTGCCAGCGTTTTGGCTGTTATGATTTTTTTTATAACCAGCAGCAGCTTTTCTTTTCTGTCCGATGAGGAAAATTCGGGCATGATACCGGAAACGGCAGAATGGACGGAGATACAGGAAAGCTATGAGTATGTGCCGACAACCTTTAACATTGCCGCCACGGAGGTCATTGACGATGACGATGTGCTTGAGGGCTATGACAACGAGGAGCTTGACGTAGCGGCGTCAGACATTGACAAATATTCGCTGGACGACATTTTGGAGGCAAATGAGGTTACAAAGGGAACCGGCACGACGGACAGCGCCTCAGCCGCAAACCTGTCAAAGGACGATTGGCAGCTTGTGCTTGTGAACAAGCAGCACCCGGTTCCGGACGATTATACGTTTACGCTCGGCACGATTAAGGGGAGCATGAAATGCGACGTGCGTATTATCGATGACCTTATGGATATGATGCAGGCGGCGAAGGCGGACGGCGTAAATCTGGTAATCTGTTCGCCGTACAGGGACTATAACCGCCAAACGGTGATTTTTAACAGAAAAATAGACTATTACATGGAAATGGGCTATTCCTATTTGGAGGCGTATAAAATTTCTTCCATGACAGTGACGGTGCCGGGCGCCAGCGAGCATCAGATAGGGCTTGCGCTGGACATTGTAAGCACTACATACAGCTCGCTTGATACGGACTTTGGCGAAACAAAGGCAGGCATTTGGCTCAAGGAGCATTGCGATGAGTACGGCTTTATCCTGAGATATCCGCTTGGCAAGGAATATATCACGGGAATCCAGTATGAGCCGTGGCATTTCAGATATGTCGGCAAGCAGGCGGCTGAAATAATTATGGAAAATGACCTCACATTAGAGGAATTTATTGAGGATTTGGAATAAGGAACATTTGGAAAGGATTTTTGCTGATGTTTAAGCTGTTGAAGCAGGAGGGACGTGCCAAACGCGGGGAGTTTACGACCGTACACGGCGTCATTCAGACTCCTGTGTTTATGAATGTGGGTACGGCTGCAGCGATTAAGGGCGCTGTGGCGACGTCTGAGTTGGAGGAAATCGGCACGCAGGTAGAGCTTTCAAATACCTACCATCTGCATGTGCGGCCGGGGGATAAGACGATTAAAAGCTTGGGCGGACTGCATAAATTTATGTCGTGGGACAGACCGATTTTGACAGACTCCGGCGGTTTTCAGGTTTTTTCACTTGCAGGACTCCGCAAAATCAAGGAGGAGGGAGTATATTTTAACTCCCACACAGACGGCAGGAAAATCTTTATGGGTCCTGAGGAGAGCATGCAGATACAGTCAAACCTTGCTTCGACGATTGCGATGGCGTTTGACGAATGTCCCCCCAGTAAGGCGCAGCGGCAGTACGTGGAGGACTCGGTGGCGCGCACGACGCGCTGGCTGGAGCGTTGTAAGGTGGAAATGCGGAGACTGAACGGGCTGGACGACACCCTAAATAAAAATCAACTGCTTTTCGGAATCAATCAGGGTGCGGTTTTCCAGGACATCCGGATAGAGCACGCAAAGCGCATTTCGGAGTTTGAGCTTGACGGTTATGCGGTTGGCGGGCTTGCGGTTGGCGAAACGCATGAGGAGATGTATTATATTTTGGAGGAAACCGTGCCGTATCTTCCAAAGGACAAGCCTGTTTATCTGATGGGAGTAGGAACGCCGGCAAATATCCTTGAGGGAGTCGAGCGCGGCATCGACTTTTTTGACTGCGTATATCCGTCAAGAAACGGAAGGCATGGTCATTTGTATACGAACCACGGAAAAATCAATTTATTTAACGCCCAATATGAGCTTGACGGCAGACCGATTGAGGAGGGCTGTCAGTGCCCCGCGTGCAGACGTTATTCGCGGGCATATATCCGCCATCTTTTAAAGGCAAAGGAGATGCTTGGCATGCGGCTTTGCGTGCTGCATAATCTGTATTTTTATAACACGATGATGGCGGAAATCAGGGATGCGCTGGATGCGGGAGAGTTTGCGGCGTATAAAAAGCGTAAGCTTGCCGGAATGGGAATTTTATAATTTGTACTTGATGTATTGGCAATTATTGTGTATTATGAATAAAGCGCATTGAGCAAGAATGGAACAAGAATGGAGGATTAGAATGAATTTATTGTTGAACGAGGCAGACGCGTCGGCGGCTGGGACAGGCACGGCAAGCGCGGTTTCCATGATTTTGATGCTGGTGGTATGGTTTGTGATTATTTATTTTTTGATGATACGTCCGCAGAAAAAGGAGCAGAAGAAGAAGGCTGCTCTCGTAAATTCCGTTGCGGTGGGCGACAGTATTCTTACCACGAGCGGCTTTTACGGCATTGTCATTGATGTTACGGAGGACGATGTCATCGTAGAGTTCGGAAACAATAAGAACTGCCGTATTCCCATGAAAAAGTCTGCGATAGAGCAGGTTGAAAAGGCGGATGCACAGTAAAAGCTTTGTTTTGTGCGGAAGTTTGAAAGTTTTCAACTTTCAAACCCAAGTTGGAGTCGCAAACCCCACCAACTTGCACCATTAGCCCTTCCCTGCGGTCGTGGCATGAGGTGAGAAATGAAAAACTCGGAGAGAGCGTAAATAGAAAGCTTCTCTCCGAGTTTTCGTGTAAATAAAAGAAAGGAGCTAAAAGTGAAAATCGCCGTAATATTTCCGGGAATTGGGTATCATGCAGATAAGCCGCTGCTTTATTACAGCAGAAAAATAGCCGTTTCGCATGGATATGAAATAAAGAATGTGCCTTACGGAAATTTTCCCGCAGGTGTCAAGGGCAATAGGGAAAAAATGAAGGATTGCTTTTCGAGTGCGCTGGAGCAAACTGAGGAAATGCTGAGAGATGTGGATTTTTCAAAATATGATGAAATTTTGTTCATCTCAAAGAGCATAGGAACAGCTGTCGCCGCTGCTTATGGCAGGGAACATGGACTTAAAACAAAGAACATATATTTTACGCCTGTGGAGGATTCGTTTCAGTTTATGGATTGTCAAGGAATTGTATTCCACGGCACTGCTGACAGCTGGGCGGATACACGGTTTGTTAAGGAAGAATGCGAAAAGAGAGGCTTTCCGCTGCATATCGTGGAGGATGCCAATCACTCATTGGAAACGGGCGATTGGGAGAATGATGTAAAAGCATTGCACAGCGTCATGCTTGCTGTTGAGGGATATTTGAATGGGAAAAATGAAGCGTAATATATTATTTGACGGAGAAAAGTGGAGGAAAGAAAATAAGTTTACGGATAAATTGTTAAATTTGCCATTGGCAGTAAATGTTGCGCTAAGGGGTTACGTATGTTCTGATATTTGCCAACGGATATTTTAATATGAGGACGGGAACATATGCAGTTGTTCCTTTGTTTTGGATTAATTCGATACTGTCTATAATTATCGGTATGAATTTAGCTCGTTTTATTGATAGTATGTTTAATAAAAGTTTTACGGTTGCCGGTGGTTGGATTAAATATATTGGTAAAAATTCTATAACGTTTGTGTGTTTAAATCAAATTGTGATTATGGCATGGAAAAATTTATTTGCAAAATTGCCGTCGGTGAATAAGCTTATAATATGTTTTGCAATTTTAATATTTTCGATTGCTTCATTGATGCTTATGGATCATATAATTAGAAAGACAGGGCTTAAAGTAGCTATAGGTAAATAA
>JAJQDE010000051.1 GCA_021202335.1 Lachnospiraceae bacterium | reverse complement strand
AATAGTAACGAAAAATGTCAGCTAACCAAAAAAATAAGTCCGTCAAAAAGTACACTCTTTGACGGACTTGTTTTTATTGTTCTTTTCTTTCATGCACCAGCCGATAAAAGGTCGAACCGGACATGCCGCATAGCTGCGCGGCATCATCCTGAAGGATTTCACGCCTTTTCCACCTTTCGACTATTTCATCAAAGTTATCCGGAATCTCCTTTATTGGTCTGCCAAACTTTACGCCTCTTAGCTTTGCAGCGGCAATTCCCTCCGCCTGCCTTTGTTTTATGTTAATTCTTTCATTTTCCGCAACATAACTCAAAAGCGCCAGCACCAAATCGCTGATAAACGTTCCCAACAGATTTTTCTCACGCCTTGTGTCAAGTATAGGCATATCGAGAACAACTATATCCGCCCCTTTCTCTTTGGTAATAATCCGCCATTGCTCATTGAGATCCGTATAATTACGCCCTAAACGGTCAATGGACTTTACAAAAAGCACTGTGTTTCGGTTGAGTTTCCTGAGCATTCTCTTGTATTGCGGCCGCTCAAAATTTTTTCCTGACTGCTTATCCATAAAAATATTCTGCTCAGGAACTCCTATCTCCAATAACTCCAGCTTTTGTCTGTCCTCATTTTGGTCTTTGGATGACACTCTTATATAACCGTATAATTTCATAGTAATCCCCATTCTGAAGCGATTTATCGCATAGAACCATACGCCCGCCCCGTTAATTTCGAATTAAACCACCGACACATAATGTGGCTTCCTGTTGCAACGCAAAAAAGAGGCTTTTGGCCTCTTTCCGCCCTTTTTCCCGCTCTATGCAGCACAGGTGGGAAATTATTGCCGTTTTCCTACTGTGTTTCCAAAAGGCTCATATCTATTTCCGGCAAATCCATATTCAATTCGCTGTCCAGGATTTCCCTGTCAAGCTCCGCCATGTCGGTGTGCTCAAGCTCCTCTTCGTCCTCCCACAGCGAATCATATTCCTTGCGCTCCTTCATATCTGCAAGCATGGCTGCGGATTTTACCGTTTGGTACAAATCCTGGTCGTACTCCATAAGCTTCTTCTCGTCTGCCGACGGCACCTTGTCGCCGGCGGCAATCCGCCTTGCCACCTCCATAAGCTTTGCCATATCCTGCGCATACTTTTTTGCCGCTTCCGCCTGCTCCGGGGCAAGCGCGGCGTTTTCCATATCCGCAATCAGCTCGGGAATGTCAAACCTTGCAAACTGCGCAATCTCCTCCCTTTTTTCGAGAACCTCCTGCGACAGCTCCAATATCGCTCCCGCCTCGGCTTCATTTCCCGCTTCCTGCTGCGTCCTTGCCTGTTCCTTGAGCTGCATATATCTGCTGCCCAGTTGATAATAATAGTCGTTTTATGTTGCCCGCGCCTCACCTATCTTCATAATATCCCCCATTCCGGAGCGTTTTATCGTCCGGACCAAACTTTCCTGTACGATAAAAAGTAATACTCCAAATCAAAATACGTCTGCTCGTCGCTTTCCTGCGCAAGCTCCCACTCGGGCAGCTTATCCAGCGCCGGAAAATACGCATCCGCCTCGTATTCATAATTGATTTTAGTAATATACGCCGTATCGCAGTAGGGCAAAAGCTGCCGATATACGCACGCTCCCCCCGCCACGAACACATCGCTGCTTTTATACTGTCCCAGCTTTTCAAAAAGCTCAGGCAAAGAATGAACTGTCTGCGCACCCTTTACCGTGTATTTCAAATCTGAGGACAGAATGATATTTTCCCTTTTTTCCAACGGCTGCCCTTGGGGAAGGCTCTCAAGAGTATTCCTTCCCATCACGACCACCTTCCCCGCCGTCATTTCCATAAACAGCCTTTGATCCTTTGGAATTTTCACCAAAAGGGAATTTTTATTCCCGATTGCCCAATTGTTATCCACCGCTGCAATAATATTCATGCTTCGCCCTTCCAATATCCTATACGTCCCATTTATCCGCAAGCGAGTTAATCTGATCCGCAAACCGCGCCAAATCCTTATTTGCACTGCCCTCATTCCTGTAAATAACGGCGATAAGCCTCTGACCTGCCGCAAGAAGCCTTGCAAATACATCAGATGCGGCGTGCGCGCGCTTCTTGACCGCAACGGGCGCAGCCTCATATTCAATCGCGCCGGTAATCAGGTCGACCCTTGTTCCCGAATACGGCGCATACGCCTTATGTCCGTACTCATTTTTCAGGCAGTCCGCAAACAGATTGCATGTGGTGTCCTCGCCATGCACGACAAATACCCAATCCGGCTTTTTTGCAAAAGCGTTCACCCACTCGAGCAGCCCGTTTTTATCCGCGTGCCCGCTAAGCCCCGGAAGCTGCCTGATATCCGCCCGGACCTCAACCGCCTCGCCAAAAAGCTTTACCTCGTCAACGCCCTCTATCAGCGAACGCCCCAGCGTGCCCGCCGCCTGATATCCCACAAAGAGCACCGTACACTCCAGGCGCCACAGATTATGCTTTAAATGATGCCTGATGCGCCCCGCCTCGCACATGCCGCTGGCGGATATAATGACCTTAGGCTTCTCGTCAAAATTAATCTGCTTGGACTCCTCGCTCGTAATCGCAAGCTTAAGCCCCTGGAAATTCAAAGGATTAATGCCTTTTCTGACAAGCTCCATCGCCTCATCGTCAAAGCAGGTGTAAATGTTTTTCTGAAATACTCCCGTCGCCTCGACCGCAAGCGGACTGTCCACATATACCTCAAAGCCCGGAAAATCCGGAACAAGCTTATCCTCCTTGATTTTTCGCAGGAAATACAGCATCTCCTGCGTCCGCCCTACCGCAAACGAAGGGATTACAACGTTACCGCCTCTGCGGAAGGTCTTGTTGATAATCTCCGCCAGATTGGAAACATATTCCGGTCTTTCCCCCGCGTGATAGCGGTCGCCATAGGTAGACTCCATAATCACGTAATCCGCCTCATCCGTGTAAATCGGATCCTTTATCAGCGGCTGGTTTTTGTTGCCGATATCTCCCGAAAATACAAGCTTTTTGGAAGCCTCCCCCTCCGTAAGCCATACCTCTATGCTTGCAGAGCCGAGAAGGTGCCCAACGTCCGTGAAGCGTATGGAAATACCTTCGCTTATCTCTATGACTTTGTTGTATTCACAGGGCACAATCCGTTTTATGATACCGTCAGCATCCTCCATGGTATACGCCGGCTCCACCGCCTGCAGACCTGAATGTCGTTTTGCCTTACGGTTCTTCCATTCCGCCTCCTGCATCTGAATATGTGCGCAGTCACGCAGCATAATGGAGCACAGATCCGCCGACGCTTCAGTGGTAAACACCTGCCCTCTAAAGCCTTTTGCATACAAAAGCGGCAGATTTCCCGAATGGTCGACATGCGCATGGGTCAAAAATACATAATCAATCAGCGCCTCCCCCACGGGAATTTCACAGCACGCAAACGGGTTGACACCCTGCTGCATACCGCAATCCACAAGGATATGCTTTCCACATGCCTGCAGATAATGACAGCTTCCCGTAACCTGATGGTCGGCGCCCACAAATGTAAGCTTCATAGGCGTACCTCCTTTTCCGATTCCTTAATTATGTATTTATTTTAACACATTTATAATAAAAAGTATGGAAAAGTGTAGAATTTTTTTACAAATCACTGTATGATTATGATATTGACAGGCAGCAGCGATTGCGCGTGCTTTAAGACTGCGAAAACAGGAAAAGAGGTTCTTCATTTTGAGTAAACGATATATGCTTAATCACAACCTTTTGGTCATAACGGTTCCTCAGGGACAGGACACGGCAAGCTGCCGTGTACCGCAGGGCGTGTGGACGGAATTTTATACGGGAAAGGAATATATAGGAGGCAGTCTGACCGTCGAAAAGGCTCCCGGCTCGGATATAATTATCCTTGTGCGGGAAAATTCCGTAATCATTAAGGAAGCTGACGGGAATACAGGCTGCGAGCTTATCGTATATGCCCTATGCAACGGCATCCGTGTTGACGCGGACGTATATGGCGAAGCCGGCGAGCCTGAGCTTTGCGTGTCCTTCAAGCGAAACGGGCACAGCATCCACATTGCATCCGACGGCGAAAAGCCCTACACTGTCCGAATGGTTAATATGTACGCCAAAAGCGCGGCAAACGGGCTTGTCGTCATAGACGGCAACGACTCTGTCGTCACTCCCGACGAGGGCGCATGCACTATGGAGCTTATATTTTAGCGTTTTATCGTATAGGACGAGCTTTCCTATACGATAAAAAACGCTGAAGCCTTATGCTTCAGCGTTTTGCTTTTATGAGAGCGATAGACGGGGCTCGAACCCGCGGTCTCGACCTTGGCAAGGTCGCGCGTTACCAACTACGCCACTATCGCATATATTTTGTTCCCGAAAACACATCTCACGAACAAAATATATTCTACTGTACTTTTTTTCATTTGTCAAGCAATTTTTTTGTTGAATTTTACAGTTTTTAAAAATTATATCTCAGCCAGCTCCCGCAAAGCAAAACCCACTGCGCGCACTGCGGGTCAGTCGCGTCCTTGTCTGACATTGTCGTTTCCTCCGTGGCAAGAGAAAGCCCGTGTATACCGTGCGGGAACACATGATATTCCAGACTTACCCCTGCCTTGCGCAGAGCTTCGGCAAACAGCAGGGAATTTTCAAGCGGCACCGAGGCGTCCTCAAAGGTGTGCCACATAAACACGGGAGGCACCTGCTCCGTCACCTGATGCTCCAGGCTCAAAAGCTCCGCAAGCTCATCCGAAGCCTTACTTCCCATCAGCTTTTCAAAGGAGCCTCTGTGCGCATGGCTGCCGAACGTAATCACGGGATATGCGAGAATCAGACCGTTTGGCTTATAGCAGCCCTTATCCTTTCCAACCGCCTGCGAAAGCCAATCCTTATCCCAAAAGCAGCCAAGACTCGCCGCCAAATGCCCGCCCGCTGAAAAGCCCGCCACGATTATTTTATCCTTATCCACCGCGTAATCATCCGCGTGCTCCCTGATATGGGAAACAGCCCACGCAAGCTCCATAAGCTGCAGCGGATGCTCCATCCCCGCTCCCACATCGTACCATAAGACCGCCGCATGAGCGCCTGCCGCCAGAAACTGAAGAGCAATGGGTTCCCCTTCTCTCACGGAAACATGCTCATAGCCGCCGCCCGGGCAAATCAATATCAGCGGGCGCTTTCTGTTTCCATAGGTTTCAGGATAGCTTTCCTGTGCGTAAAGCGCAAGCCATGCATTTGCCGCGCCCTCCGCCTCAATCTTTATCTTCTCAAATTTCACGACTGTACCTCCCTGCGATTTCCTTAATTATACAAAACGGCTCTTCCCTTTTGCGCAATCGCAATATAGGTCTTTCCCTCGTTTAACTGAATTTCGTTTCCAAAGTCGTCATAGTACACGGTCGGCGTGTAATCCCCCGCCTTCTGCCATGTCACATGAATACACCTGCCCTTTGTAAAGTAATAGCCGTCCTCCGTATTGTCAATATTTTGAAATGTCAGATAACCCTTATCGTCAAGCTTTGCCCACTTTGTGTTCTGCACTATCACGTTGGCAAATTTAAGCTGCTCGCCGTTAAGTCCGTCCGTCTGAGCCGCCCCGTGAAGTGATTTATAATATAACCCGTCCTCCGCATTATAGACAAAGGAGCTTTTTGTGTATGTGAAAATCTGCGACAGGTCGATGGTATTCGCCGTGGCTGCAAGCGCTCCGTACTGCTCAAGCGTATTCACGCCGTCCGCAAAGGTAAAGTGCTTTGCGTTGTAATAGCCCTCCCTGATGCTAAGCGAGTAGCCAAGCTGCGTGCATGCATCAATAATTCCCGACGCGCTTGTGTATGCATTGTGGGGCGCTTTCCTGTCAGTGCTTCTGAAAAACGCGCTTGCCCCCACCGTTCCGCCGCCGGTTCCATACTGTTGTGCCCCGGTAAGGTTATTGATATCCGGCGAGGTTATCCTGTCCATCATGTAAAAGACGCCGCCGTAATGTATCAGAATCGGATCCCATTCCGTTGCCTCGGGAATATAGTACGCACGGCAGCTTCGTATGTTCCCGATTTTGGAAAGTCCCGTCCAATCGTCGATAATCGCCATCTGACGTGAAATTTCTCCCTCCTCCATGATTTCATATAAAATCTTGGCGCTGCTTATGCCGTATGAGGGCTGCGCCGACTTATCCGTAGGCATCATCACCGCTATCGGTCTTGTAAGCGCCTGCTGCGCCGTAATCCACTCGTTTGTATATACGCTTCTGACAAACCCTGCCGCCGCATAAATCTCATCCTCTGTCTGCTGCGCCAAAGCAGTCTGCGAGCTCTCCTCCTCCGCATTAGCCGTAGCCTGCGCCATTCCTGACAATGCTACCGTCACTGCTGCCGCAAGCACCGCCGCCGTTACCTTTTTTACAACGCTCCTTACCTTAATCAAATCAGATTCCTCCATTTCCTCATTATATATTTGAGCCGCACGGGAAAGCTTTTACGCTCTCCCCACACATAGTATACACCCGGTCTGAGCCGTACCACAACCATATTTTGCAGCCGGCATACTCAGAAGCGGATTTTTTCATGCGCTGTAACGGGGACATCCGCATCCTCCCGTCCCTCCTTATAGCGCTTTATCTCGTCAAGGAACATGCTCCCGTATCTTTCATATTTAGCTTCGCCCACGCCGCTGATCTGTAAAAGCTGACCTCTGTTCTCCGGCAGATATATACTCATCTCACGGATTGTCTTATCCGTAAAGACAACATAAGCAGGAACGCCGTTTTCCTTTGCAATGCCGTTTCTTAACAGCCGCAGCTTTTCAAACAGCGCGGGATTTTCCGATGCTTTACGCTTAAGCGGTTCCGGCTTTTTGAGCAGAACCCCCGCGGCATATCCCGGACCCGGTATGTCAGCCGCCCCGTAATCAGCCGCCGCAAGCTTCTTTAAGCAGTTTCCGCAGCTTCCGCTGAATCTCTCCGCCCGCTCCCCAAAATAATTGAGCATGTATTTCCGATAGCAGTATCTTGTATGGCAGTAAAAGGTCATTTGCTTAAGCCTCTCCCTGTCCTTTGCCCAAACCTGCTCAAGCTCCGTCTCGCTAAGCTCCTCGTTCTCCCTGTTGTTTTCAATGAAGAACTGATTGGTATGTACATCCTGCGGACTGTATATCAGATAGCAGGAAGCCTTTTCTCCGTCGCGGCCTGCCCTGCCCGCCTCCTGATAATAGCTTTCCATATTTTTAGGCATGTTATAGTGAATCACGAAACGCACATCCGGCTTGTCAATCCCCATGCCAAAAGCATTGGTCGCCACCATAATCCGCGCCCTGTCCGATGTAAACGCGTCCTGACTGCGCATACGCTCTCCGTCGCTCATGCCCGCATGGTATTTTGCCGCTTCTATCCCCCGCTCTGAAAGCAGCCCGTACACCTCATCCACAAGCTTTCTTGTGATGCAGTATATAATGCCGCTCTCATCGTAATGCTCGCGCAGAATTTTAAAAAGCTCGCTCTTTTTGTCCCTTGCGTGGCTGACAAAAAAGGAGAGATTTTTTCTGTCAAAGCCCGTGGTCACGATTTTAGGTTCCCGGAGCTTTAGGATTTTTACCACGTCATCCCTGACCTGCGCCGTGGCAGTCGCCGTAAACGCTCCGATTACGGGACGCTTTTTAAGCTGCCGCACAAAATCCGGGATTTTGAGATAGCTCGGTCTGAAATCCTGCCCCCACTGTGAAACGCAGTGCACCTCGTCCACACTGATAAATGAGATATCCGCGTTGACTGCAAAATCAAGAAAGGACTCCGTCAGCAGTCTTTCCGGAGCCACATATATAATCTTATATTTTCCGCTCTTTGCAAAGCCCAGCGCCTTAAAATACTGTCCCTGTGTGAGCGAGCTGTTCAGATACGCCGCATACACGCCCGCCTGATTAAGCGCCGCCACCTGATCCTTCATGAGGCTTATCAACGGTGAAATGACAAGCGTCATACCCGTAAGCATCAACGCAGGGATTTGATAGCAGATGGATTTTCCCGCGCCCGTCGGCATAATCCCAAACACGTCATTTCCGCTCAGGAGCGCGTCAATCAGCGGCTCCTGACCGTTTCTGAAGGTATCGTAGCCAAAATATTTTTTGAGTATCTCATATTTATTGTCCATCATTTCTCCCCGTCCGGATTTTCCAAAAACGCGCGCCTAAGCTTGGATTTCAGCCTTTGCAGCGCATTATCCGCCGACTTTTCATCTCTTGAAAGCACCCTGGCAATCTGCGAGTAGCTCATGCCTGTCAGATAGAGGTCGAGCACCTGCTTTTCAAAGCTGCTAAGCTCCTTCTCTATGATTGCCTCAAGCCGCGCCACATTCTCCTTGTCGATAAAAAGCTTTTCGGGGTCCGTTTCAACCTGCGAGGCAAGCATGTTGACAAGCTCCGTCCCCTGCTCGCCGCCCTCAGCCTCCGCGTTTGCCGCATAAAGCGACACATAGGTATTCAGCGGCACATGCTTCTCCCTGCGCGATGCCTGCACTGCATTGTACATCTGTCTGGATATGCACAAATCCGCAAATGTGTAGAAATTCGCATCGCGACCCGCATCGTAATCGCGCACTGCCTTGAAAAGCCCTATCATGCCCTCCTGAATCAAATCATCACGGCCCGCGCCCAAAATGTACATGGATTTTGCCTTTTTGCGCACAAGATTTTTGTACTTCTCCATGATATAATCCGTAATCTCATTTTCGCCCTGCCGCAGCCGGTCTATCAGCTCCTCGTCAGTTGCGTCCGTATATTTTTCCATCTTAAAGCGCCCGCTGCCTTACAATCTCATAGGCGAGCACGCCCGCCGCCACCGACGCGTTGAGCGAATCAATATCGCCCTTCATCGGAATGGACGCGACAAAATCGCACTTCTCCCTGACCAAACGGCCGACGCCGGCACCCTCGCCGCCGATTACAAGCCCGATTGCCCCCTTTAAGTCGAGGTTGTACATGACCGTGCCGTCCATGTCCGCACAGACAAACCACATGCCTTCCTTTTTCAGCTCCTCAATCGTCCGGGCAAGGTTTGTGACCCTTGCAACAGGCGTGTAATTGAGCGCTCCCGCAGAAGCTCTCGCCACTGCCGCCGTAAGCCCTGCCGCCCGGTCCTTCGGTATGATAACACCGTGCGCTCCCGCCAGATTTGCGGTTCTTATGATTGCCCCCAGATTGTGCGGATCCTCAATATTGTCAAGCAGTATGATAAACGGCGGCTCGTTTTTTTCCCGCGCCGCTTCAAGAATATCCTCCACACCGGCATACTCATATGCCGCCGCATACGCAATCACGCCCTGATGCATTCCGGTGCTGCTTATTTGGTCAAGCCGTTCCTTTGCCACAAATTTGACAACCGTATCATGCTTTTTTGCTTCGCGCTTAATTGTCTGAATGGGTCCGTCCTGCGCCCCGTCCATAATCAAAACCTTGTCAATCGGCTTTCCGGAACGGAACGCCTCTATCACGGCATTTCTGCCCTCTATTGTAAATTCCTTATATCTCATATAAATCAACTCCCGCAAGCTCCAACGCTTCACTCACGATTTGCACCAGTCTTTGGGTTTTCCCCTCCAAAAAGAGAAAACCGCAAAGCGCCTCAAGACCGGTCGCCCGCTTGTAATCGGCAAGAGCGGCGTTTTTCGCAGTGGAATGAAGCTTTGTATTTTTACCTCGTCTGTAAATATCCTGTTCTTCCCCGCTCAGGCGCTCATATACAGCCATGACCAGCTTCGACTGCGCCTGCGCACAGACCAGCCTCGTCGTCTGCTTATGAAGCGCTTCCACGGAGCGCTGCCCCCGCTCCACAATCAGCGTCCTGATGATAATTTCATACACCGCGTCGCCGATATACGCAAGCGTAAGCGGAGAATAAGTCCTTATATCCGCACCTTTTGTGTCAAAGCGCTCATGTATTTCCG
Source organism: Lachnospiraceae bacterium (assembly GCA_021202335.1). Taxonomy (GTDB): domain Bacteria; phylum Bacillota; class Clostridia; order Lachnospirales; family Lachnospiraceae; genus COE1. The sequence continues at coordinate 27,596 of JAJQDE010000051.1, read as the reverse complement.
AAAGTATATCTCCCATAACCGTCACTTTACCCTTTTCCACTTAACGCCCTCGCGCGTGTCCTCCAGCGCGATGCCCTTCTCCAAAAGCTCATTGCGGATTGCGTCCGCCTTTGCAAAATCCTTTTCCTTCTTTGCCGCCTTGCGCTCTGCGATTTTCTCAAGCACATATGCCTCAAGCTCCGCGTCGATTGCAGGCTCCGTTTCCTTTGCGGCATGAGCCCCGGTAAGGTCAAGCGAAAGCACCTCGTCAAAGCTTTTTGCAAGCGCAAGCTTGGTCGCATCAGACATGTCAGCCTTAAGCATATCATAGAGCACCGTGACTGCCATTGCCGAATTTAAATCGTCGCAGAGCGCTTCCTCAAATTTGCTCCTGTACTCCGCAAATTTCCCGCTGTCAACCTCGCCCGTGCCGTCAAGCATACCGATTTTCTTTACAAGCTTCTCATACGCGGCGCTCATGTTGTCAAGCACATCATATGAAAACTCCAGCGGTTTGCGGTAGTGCGACTGCAGACAGAAAAGCCGGTACGCCAAAGGATTATAATTTTTTGATTCCAAAAGCGATACCGTAAGGAAATCGCCCTTTGACTTGCTCATTTTCCCAGACCTGTCATTTAAATGATGCACATGGAACCAGTAGTTACACCACTTATGCCCTAAGTACGCCTCGCTCTGTGCAATCTCGTTGGTATGGTGCGGGAAGATATTGTCCACGCCGCCGCAATGAATATCCATGTACTCTCCCAAATGCTTCATGCTGATGCAGGAGCACTCAATATGCCAGCCCGGATAGCCGACTCCCCATGGGCTTTCCCATTTAAGCTCCTGCGCGTCAAACTTTGACTTCGTGAACCATAGCACGAAATCACTCTTGTTTTTCTTGTTCGCATCCTCTGAAACATCGTCGCGCACGCCGACCAAAAGCTCCTTCTCGCTTTGGCTTGAAAACACATAATAATCAGCAAGCCTTGACGTGTCAAAATAGATATTTCCGCCGCTCTCATACGCATAGCCCTTTTCCAAAAGCGCCTCTATCATATGGATAAATTCCGGAATACAGTTTGTCGCAGGCTCCACCACGTCAGGCATTTTGATGTTAAGCTTTTTGCAGTCGTCAAAAAACGCGTCCGTATAAAACTTAGCAATCTCCATCACCGTCTTCTGCTCTCTTTTCGCGCCCTTGAGCATTTTGTCCTCTCCTGTGTCGGCGTCGCTTGAAAGATGTCCCACGTCCGTGACATTCATGACCCTTTTCACGTCATAGCCCACGTAACGCAGGGTCTTTTCCAGCAAATCCTCCATTATATAGGTGCGCAGGTTGCCGATATGCGCATAGTGATATACCGTCGGTCCGCAGGTGTACATCGCTGCCCTTCCGTCCTCGTTCGGAATAAACTTCTCCACCCGACTGGTCAGTGTATTATAAAAAGATAATTTATTTTCCATTTTTAACTCCATTCCGGATTTTATGTATTTTGATTGCCATCAGCTAACGCTCCAAGCTCCTTTGTAAGGGTCTTAAGCTGTTTTTCAAGCTCAATGATACGGTTTGCCAGCTCCGAATTTTCGCACTGCAGCGTCCGGATATCCTCGCTTATGGGATCGGGAAGGTCGACCTGGTTGAGCTCCTCGCGCACCAGCCTTTGATTGTTGCGCCTCACGACCCTTCCCGGCACGCCGACAACGGTGCAGTTGGGCGGAACCTCCTCGATCACCACGCTCCCCGCGCCGATTTTTGAATTTTCGCCGACCTTAAACGAGCCGATAACCTTCGCTCCGGCGCTTATCATCACATTGTCGCCGATTGTCGGGTGACGTTTTCCGTGCTCCTTTCCCGTGCCGCCGAGCGTCACTCCCTGATAAAGCGTGACATTGTTTCCGACCACCGCCGTTTCTCCGATAATCACGCCGTTTCCATGGTCAATAAAGAAATTTTCGCCTATTTCGGCTCCGGGGTGTATCTCAATCCCCGTCTTTCGCACGGCGCGCTGGGAAACCCATCTCGCAAGGAAATAATGCCCGCCCTTGTACAGCCTGTGCGCGACTCTGTAATGGAGCATCACCTTAAAGCTCGGGTACAGAAAAACCTCCATATTGGAATGAATTGCGGGGTCGCGCTCCCTGATGACCTTAATCTCATTTCGGATATTTTTAAACATCCCCATCTTATGACCGCACCTCTATTTTTCAATATTCACAGCCGTATTCAGCGCAATCTCCATCATCTGCGTGAAAGAGCTCTGACGCTCCTGCGCAGTCGTCTGCTCGCCTGTCACCATGCTGTCGGAAACCGTAAGTATCGCAAGCGCATTTTTGCCGCATCTCGCCGCATTCATGTAAAGAGCCGCCGCCTCCATCTCCACGCAGAGCACGCCCATCTTCTGCCAGCCCGCATTGTCGTCATCGTTGTCGTTGTAAAATACGTCTGAGGAAAGCACGTTTCCAACATGGTAAACTGCCCCCGCCGCCTCGGACTGTAAAATCGCCTCTCTCATCAGCGGATAGCTTGCAATCGGCGCAAAGGTTCCCCTCAAGCCGTACTGCGCCGCGTAGCCTGAATTTGTGCATGCTCCCATGCCGATTACGATATCCCGTATATGCACCTTCTCCTGTAATGCGCCCGTAGAGCCGATGCGCATGATATTTTCCACGCCGAAAAATTTAAAAAGCTCATACGAATAAATCCCGATGGTAGGCATACCCATTCCGCTTGCCATAACGCTTACCTTAGTGCCCTTATAGGTTCCCGTATAGCCCTGTATTCCTCTGATATTGTTTACAAGTGTGGCATTTTCCAAAAAATTTTCCGCAATAAACTTTGAGCGAAGCGGGTCGCCCGGCATAAGCACCGTTTTTCCAAAAGCGTCCGCCTCCGCGTTAATGTGCGGTGTTGTTACAAGTGACATACAAACCCTTCCTTTCCGTTTCAATATTTCAATATCGCAAAGCCGCTATCTCTTTATGCATCCTGAGCAGCCGCCGCAGTCACGCGCCGCAGTCTGCCCGGACATTTCCATGGTCGCCATTTCCCGGGGGCTGGTCAGCAGGCACACCGCCTGCGCGGAAATGCCCTTACCCTCGCCCGTAAAGCCAAGCCCCTCCTCCGTGGTCGCCTTTACGTTAATCTGCTCTGCAGTAATGTGAAGCGCTCCCGCAATGTTAGCGCGCATCTCATCAATGTACGGGCGCATTTTCGGCGCCTGAGCGATAATCGTCGCGTCAATGTTTTCGATGTAAAACATATTTTCCTCTAAGAGTGCGCCCACCCTTTCCAAAAGGAGCACGCTCGAAATCCCCTCATACGCCGGGTCGTTGTCCGGGAAGTGCTTCCCTATATCGCCAAGCGCCGCAGCGCCCAAAAGCGCGTCGGATATGGCATGAAGCAGCACATCCGCGTCCGAATGTCCCAAAAGCCCAAGCTCATAGGGAATAGTCACACCGCCGATAACCAGCTTCCTGCCCTCCACAAGGCGGTGAACGTCATAGCCCGTTCCAATCCTCATACTAATCTCCATTCCGGTATAATCTCATCTTTCCGGTATCACCAAACCGTCAAAGCCCTCAAGCAGCTCCAAAACAATGTCAAAAAGCCTGTCGCAGTCGCCCTCTCTTACGCCTTCGATATTTAAAGGCATCTGCGGGTCGTGAAGCGACATGCGCAGCAAAAGCCAGCCCTTTACCTCAGCCGTGTCAAAGGTAATGCGCACGCCCTCATATGAGTTTGGCGCAATGCAAAAGCCCTTCTTCCTTGCCCTCTCCTCAAATGTATTCAGGGCATTTTTGCCGTATTCCTTAAAATCGTCCCCCTTGACGCCAAAGCGGTACTCCCTCTCCTCAAAGCCCTTTTCAAGCTTTTCTATAAACGCCGAGAGAGGCTTGTTTTCCTTTGCCGCCTTTGCAAGCGCAATCAGCAACTTCACCGCCATGTACGCGCCGTCGTCGAGAAAATAGTTCTCGCTGAGCGCGCCGTGTCCCGAGGTTTCTATCGCAAGCGGAGAAACAATTCCTTCTCCGTTTAAACGAATCGATTCGTTTATGACATTCTTATATCCGCGCATATAGCGGTGGTGCTTCATGCCGATGCCTTCAATAAAGCGCGTAAGGCGGTCGCTTGTCACCGAGTCGGTAACGATTGTGCCGCCGGGGTAATCCTCAGCGATGATTGCCGCCATCATAGCAATGATTGCGTCCCTGTTTACCTCGTCGCCGTTTGGAAGCACCGCCGACATTCTGTCAACGTCCGTGTCAAATATGATTCCCAAATCCGCCTTATTCTCAAGCACTGCCCGCTTAATCGACTCCATGGCCTTCTTATTTTCGGGATTGGGAATATGATTGGGAAAATATCCGTCCGGCTCAAGGAACTGACTTCCCGAGGTGTCCGCGCCCAAGGGCTTTAGCACCTTCTCAACAAAAAAGCCGCCCGCGCCGTTTCCGGTGTCTACAACGATATGTAAGCCTGCAAGTGGCTTATCATAATCCGCCGCGTTGATGCTTTTTCTTATTTTATCCTTTAAGAAATCACAATATACCGAAATCGTGTCGCACTTTTCCACACCGCCAAGCTCCGCCTCCTGCACAGTCAGCGCCGCTGCCGTTTCCAGTATATCCGCGATATCATCATGCTCCAGGCCGCCGTCCCTGTCAAAAAATTTATAACCGTTTCTGTTAAACGGAAGGTGGCTTGCCGTAATCATGATAGCGCCGTCAAAGGCAAACTCGTCAAACACTGTCGTCATGAACATCGACGGCGTTGATACAAGACCGCAGTCATAAACCCTTGCGCCTGCTGCCGCAATGCCCTTTGCAGCCGCCTCAAAAAGGCTGTCAGCGGTAATCCGCGAGTCATGCCCGATTCCTATTCGCAGCTTTCCCGGCTCCTTCCCCTTTTTCTTTGCAAGCCATCTGACAAAGCCGCCTCCTATCAGATTCCCGGCATCCGCGGTGAGATTTACGCTCTCACCCTCCACGCCCTCGCATGCAATTCCCCGTATGTCGCTGCCATTTTGCAGCTTCCTGATATCCGCCATAACAATCCCCCATTCTCCAAAACCCGCTTATTTTGCGGAGCACGGCAACTCTAATTTCTTCCGCGTACATTATATCATATTTGTTGCGCTGTCCTTTGCGCATACCGCAAGTTTCGCAGAAACTTGCTGATGAACGCAGGTACTGCGTTCATTATAGCACAGATAAACCACTGTCACAACCAATCATTCCAGAATTTTTCCACCCGCGCCGAAATTTCATCGACGCCAACAACCTCATAGCGGCTCCACTCGCGCGGAAACATGCGCCTGTACCTGTATTCCAAAAAGCGTTCGTCCAAAAGCGCGACCACACCCACGTCCTCCGCCGTGCGTATGACGCGTCCCGCCGACTGCAGCACCTTATTCATCCCCGGATAGCAGTACGCATAGTCAAAGCCGTTTTCGCCGCGCCCGTCAAAATACTGCCTTAAAAGCTCCCTCTCGCAGCATGTCTGCGGAATACCCGTCCCTACAATCAGCGCGCCGATTAAATCATCCCGCTTTAAATCTATTCCCTCGGAAAAAATACCGCCCATCACACAGAAGCCGATCAGATTTTTCCCATCCTCATTGCTCCGGAAACGCTGCAGAAATTCCTCCCGCTTTGCCTCGCTCATATAGTCCTCCTGCGCAATGCACTCCATATCCTCCGCGCCGGAATACTCCTCCATGAAGCGGTTATATACCTGCTCCAAAAAAAGATGCGAGGGCAGAAAAACCATGTAATTTCCGTGCCGCTGCCGCACCACCTCATAAATATACCGCGCAATGCGCCCAAACTCCTCCTCGCTCCTTCTCGTGTATTTGCTGGTAACGTCATTTGCAATAAAAAGCGCCTTTTTATCCTCCGAAAAGGTCGATCTTGCATACACCTCATAATCCTGCGGCTCGCCGCCCAAAAGCCTTTTATAATACATGATGGGCAGAAACGTCGCCGAGAAGAGAATACTGCTTCTTCCCTTGCGCATACAGCTTTTTAAATTTTCCGAAGGGTCCACGCAAAACAGCTTCAGCATAAAATCGCCGTCGTCCGTAAGCTGACTGTATACCACATAATTCTCATCCAAAATCTCATAAATGTCCAAAAAATACGACGCCTCGAAATAAAATTCAAGTATTTCATTTCTTTCCGGAAAGCTCTCATGCTCCTCAAGGAAATCGTCCATCGCCTCATACACGCGCATGAGGGCATTGACGAAGCCGTCAATCCCCTCCTCCCTGCGGTACCGGTCGCACTGCCGCTTCATGGCAAGCAGCTCCCGGTTACATTTATCCAAAAGCCGCGCCAGCTTTGGCGACATTTCCTTTACCATACGCTTTATCTTTAAAAACGAGCTTTTCAGCAAAGCCGCGCTGTATATATCCCTGCCGCGCTCCAGCAGGTTGTGCGCCTCGTCCACCAAAAACACATAATCCCGCCCCGCGTTGTTTTCGCCGAAAAACCGCTTTAGCGCCACACGCGGGTCAAACACATAATTGTAATCGCAGATAACCGCGTCCGAAAACAGGCTCATGTCCAAATTCAGCTCAAAGGGGCAGACCATATGCCGCCGCGCGCACTCTTGCACCTCATCGCGCGTAAAGCTGTCGCTGCCCGTCAAAAGCTCATAGATTGCCCCGTTAATCCTGTCATAATGCCCGTCAGCGTAAGGACAGGCGTCGGGATTGCACTCAGCCTCCCCGCCGTCCTCCTTTAAAAAGCAGATTTTATCCCTTGCCGTGAGCGTCACGGTTTTTATCGACAGACCTCTTTGACGCAAAAGCTCAAAGCAGTCCTGCGCCACCGTGCGCGTGATGGTTTTTGCCGTAAGATAAAAAATCCGCTCCGCAAGCCCCTCGCCCATCGCCTTGACAGCCGGGAATACCGTGGATATGGTTTTTCCCACTCCCGTCGGCGCCTGCAGGAACAGCTTTCTTTTGTGGTAAATCGTCCGATACACATATTCCGCAAGCTCTCTTTGCCCCTCTCTGTATGGAAAGGGAAACGCCAGCTCCTTTATGGACGCCGTGCGGATTTTATCCCACCCGGCCTGAAAATCCGTCCACTTTTTATATTCCGTCAAAAGCCCGTCAAACCAATCCCGCAGCGCGTCAAAGGTATATTCCTCCTCAAAGGATTTGATTTCCTCCGTTTCCATATTGCAGTAGGTGACGCGCACGCCGATTGTGTCAAGGCTGTTTTTTTCCGCATAGATATACGCATAGCACTTTGCCTGCGCAAGATGCACGCCCTCCGGCGCGGCAATGCGCTTAAGCTCCCTGTATACGCCCTTTATTTCATCGATAATGACTTTATTGCCGGTGCGCGGCTGACTGCCGCTGTCCCTTTGTGCAAAGTCCGCATCTATGATGCCGTCCGCGCGTCCCTCCACCGCTATGCCGTACTCTCCCGCGCTCCAAACATATTTCAGCACGACCTCCGAGTGGTAGTCCGCACCCATCCTGCCCTGTATCATCCGATGGATGCGGCTGCCCTCCTGCATGGCATTTGATACCCCTGCGGATTTTCGCTTGTCAATGCTCCCCTCGCGGAGGATAAACTCCACAAGCTGTCTGACCGAGATATGTACTTCCACATCAATCCCCCATTTTCCATAAGCTGCGGAAGCTTCGCCGGTTTACGCTTTCCCGTTATAGCTAAGCATCCGCATGGAGTTTAAAATCGCAATGACAGCCACGCCCACATCAGCAAAGACAGCCCACCACATGCCCACCAGACCAAGCGCGCCGAGCACAAGCACAAGCCCCTTCACTCCAAGCGCAAACACAATGTTCTGCTTTACAATTCTGAGTGTCTTTTTGGCTATCCTTATCACGGACGCAAGCTTGCGCACATCGTCGTCCATAAGCACCACGTCCGCCGCCTCTATCGCCGCGTCCGAGCCCATGCTGCCCATTGCAAAGCCGATATCAGCCCTTGCAAGCACCGGCGCATCGTTGATGCCGTCGCCCACAAAGCCAAGGCGTTTATTTGCGCCGCAGCCTGCCAAAAGCTCCTCCACCTTTGCTACCTTATCCGCCGGCAGAAGCTCCGCGCAAAGCCCGTCAATGCCAAGCGACTTCGCCACCGGCTCCGCAGCCTGCCTTCTGTCGCCCGTCAGCATAACGCATTTCCTCACTCCTGCCCTTTTCATATCCGCAATCGCCTCGCGCGCGCCGGTCTTTACACTGTCTGAAATGACCACCGCTCCCGCAAAAACGCCGTCACACGCCACATAACAAATCGTTCCGTTTTCATTACAGGGCTGATACGCAATGCCGTTATCCTGCATAAGCTTCCCATTTCCCACAAGCGTCCGCCCTTTATCCGTCAGAGCTCTGACACCGTGCCCCGCAAGCTCTCCGGCGTCCTCCACGCGGTTTAAATCCGCTTTTTTTCCTGTTTTCTCAAAATATGCCGCCGTAATCGAATCCGCAATGGGATGGTTGGAATACCCTTCCGCGAGCGCGGCAAGCTCCAAAACGGAAGCCTGCGTAAAGCCGTTCTCCGCAAAGATGCCCGACACCTTAAATTCACCCTTGGTGAGCGTCCCCGTCTTGTCAAAGACAACCGTGTCCATCTGCGCCACTTCCTCAAGGTAATTGCTACCCTTCACGAGCACGCCGATGCGCGACGCCGCGCCAATGCCGCCAAAAAATCCGAGCGGGACGGAAATCACAAGCGCGCACGGGCACGAAATAACAAGGAAGGTACATGCCCTGTGTATCCATTCTCCCCAGCCACCGCCTAAAATAAGCGGCGGCAGTATCGCAAGTACCACGGCGGCGATGGTCACTACAGGCGTATAATACTTTGCAAACCTTGTTATGAAGTTTTCCACCCTTGCTTTTTTTGAGCTTGCGTTTTCCACAAGCTCCAGTATTTTTGCGACCGTCGAATCGTCAAATTCCTTTGTCGTGCGCACCTTTAACGTGCCGCTCCCGTTGACGCAGCCGCTTATGATTTCATCGCCCGCAGCCGCGCTTCTTGGCACCGGCTCACCTGTCAGCGCCGACGTGTCAAGCATCGATTCGCCCTCTATTATTACCCCGTCAAGCGGCACGCGCTCGCCGGGCTTAATCACGATAACGCTTCCCACCTCCACGTCATCGGGGTCTGCCTGCACTATCGTTCCGTCCTGCTCAACGTTTGCATACTCCGGGCAAATACTCATCATATCAGAAATAGACCGGCGCGATTTTCCGACCGCATAGTCCTGAAACAGCTCGCCGACCTGATAAAACAGCATTACTGCCGCCGCCTCCGAAAAATCTCCGGAGCCGAAGGCTCCGAACGTGGCAATCATCATTAGAAAGTTTTCATCAAAAATCTGTCCGTGACTGATATTCCTGAATGCCTTAAATATTATATCATATCCGATAATCAGATACGGAACCGCATAGAGCGGAAGCTGCAGCCTTACGTTTATCGGAAGCCTGCCCGTATGTCCTCAGATTATCAGCACTGCCAAAAGTATAAACGATATGACAATGCGCAGCAACCTCTTTTTCTGTTTTTTTGTCATAATCCCCACCATTCTTATCACATCAGAATTTTGCAGTCCGGCTCAACCTTAGCGCATACAGCCCTGATCTCTTCCATAATCGCATCAAAGCGCTCGTCTGCTGCGTCCACTGTCATTTTCTGAGCCAGGAAATTCACCGAAGCGTCATTCACGCCGTTTATTTTTTTGATTGCCTCTTCCATCTTTGCCGCGCAATGCGCACAGTCTAAATCTTCAAGCTTAAATTTCTTTTTCATCTTAATCCTCCATTCTTACTCAAGCCCGCGAATTCAGAATGAGCTGCGCTCATTCTTCGCAAGCACAAATTTGTGTATTACTATTTTTCCTCAATATGCTCGCGCCCCTGCGCGATGATACTGCGCACATGACTGTCAGCAAGCGAGTAAAATACCGACTTTCCCTCCCGCCTGCTTGCCACCAGCTTAGACTGCTTCAGCACCTTAAGCTGGTGGGATATCGCAGACTGCGTCATGTTCAGCAGCTCCGCAAGGTCGCAGACACAGACCTCCGACTCAAAAAGCACAAACATAAGCTTTAATCTGGTCGAATCGCCAAACACCTTGAACAAATCCGACAAATCGGAAATCTCGTCCTCATCAGGCATTTTCCCATTGACCTTACTCAAAAGCTCATTATGTATCACATGCTCCTCACAGCACTCAACCTCCTGCGTATTGCCTTCCGTCACGTTTACCCTCCTTTCCGCACTGCCTGCCATCAGGCATTGTGAATGATTACGGCTTAAAACCTCCAATGCCGCAAATATGCAAATCATTTGCATATTTAAATATTCATTCATATGAGCAACTGTTCATATGAATATGATAAAACAATGCCTGACAAATGTCAAGCATCATTTTTATAAATCCTAAACCTGAAATCTGCGCATCAGGTTTACAAGCGCTTCCACCTGCTGCTTCAAATCCTCTCCGATAGCCGCCGTTTCGTCCGACGTCGCGGAATTTATGTCCACCAGTCCCGCTATGGCGTTTATGCCGTCGCTGATTTTGGAAACGCTTTCAACGTCCTCGCCGAAACGCTCCACAATGCCCTGAATACGCGCCGCCGTTTCATCAAAGCCCATCTTAATCTCATCCATGCTTATGTCGGGCGATTCGAGCGTAGAGCCTGCAAGATTTGAGATTTTTACCGCCTCCTGCGCCTCCTTCTCATTATAGCTTATGCTCTCATAAAGTCCGGATATCAGCATCACCGCATCGGACACCTGACACGCCTGCGCCGTGCAGGACTCAGCCAAATCCTCAGCCGCCTTTGCAAGCTGTCCCGCGCCGCTGTCAACCTCACCCGCTGCCATTGAAATTTCAAGGATTGTGTCCTTCATGGCCGCGATAATCTGCTCAAGGGACCGGCGGATTCTCCGGTACTCTCCCACATATTCCTGCTCAATCCGCACCTGATAATTGCCTAATCCCATTTGCTCCAGCACAAACGCGATTTCCTCTATCATCGCGGCATGCCCGTCCTTCATCGCGGCGATATCCCGCGCCATCCTGCCGACCTCGCTGTCGTCCTGCACAAGCGAAAGCTCCGTATGTAAATTCCCGGCCGCAAGCGCCTCCATCTGTTCCGACACCTTTATAATCGGAGCAAGAAGCTCACGCTCCGCAAAGCCTATCGTTCTAAGGCACTGCAGCTCCATCCTGATAAAGCCGAGAAGAAACAGCGCCGCGCATACAAGCTGCAATGCCAAAGCCAAATCCTTCCTGCCCTTTAATCTGTCCTGCGTTTCCGTAATCAGGGAGTCCGTGAGGTCATTGATGGTCTGAACCGTATCCTTGTACTCTTCCCCGAACACATAGTCAAGCGCCTTTTCCAAATCCCCCTCGTCCACGGACGCCATGGCGCTCTCCTCAAGCGGAACCAATCCGTCCGAAAGGGCAGCTATCTCATTCAGGGTTTTCCATTCCGCATCCGTAAGCCCGCCTGACGAAAGAGCGTCCAATGCCGCATCCCGGTTCCTGTCGGTTTCCAGCTCACGCATATACGCGTCGTAATACTGTCTGTCCCCCGTAACAGCGTAGGAACGTACTGCCGAGGTCAGCGCCTTTGAGCCTAATCTGTACTGATTAAGATACGTAACGCAGTCTGTCTGCTGCTTTGACGCTGCCGCAAAGATAAGCATGGATATAAAAAATAACACCAGCAGCGCCACACCTGTAATCAGCGAAAATTTCGTGTCTCCCACAATCTTTTTCAGCCTTGCCGTTTGGCTGTTCTTTCCCAGCGCCATGCCCTGCGCTGCATCATTTGTACCGGCTTTTCCCATTCCTCCCATGGTAAGCCTCCCTTTCCGCGCATATTTTACGCGCCGTTCATGATATTTAAAAAGTCCTTTACATTTTTTGCAATATCGCCCTGGAAAACAGCCGAGCCTGCCACTATGACATTTGCCCCCGCTTCCAGATTTTCCTTAACGTTGCAAAGGCGCACGCCTCCGTCTATCTCCACATCCGTATTAAGTCCCCGCCTGCTTATCTCTGCGCGAACGGCTCTTATTTTATCAAGACATTCGGGAATATAGCTCTGACCGCCAAACCCGGGGCGCACAGTCATGACAAGCGCCATGTCCGCAGCGTCAAGATACGGAAATATCCGCGAAACCGGCGTTTCCGGGTTGAGCGCTATTCCGCAGCGTCCGCCCAATGCCCTTATACGCGCAAAGGTGTCATTTATGCAGCCGCATGCCTCCACATGGATTGTAATTCCGTCTGCCCCCAGCCTCATAAATTCATCTACATAACGCTCAGGGCGCTCAACCATCATATGAACATCCAAAAACAGCTCCGTGCGTTTTCTCACGCAATTGAGCACGGGCATCCCAAATGAAATGGACGGAACAAACATGCCGTCCATTACATCCACATGAATGTACGGAACCCCTGCCTTTTTGATTATATCAAGCTGAGCCCCAAGCTCACAAAAGTCGGCTGCCAGTATAGAAGGTGCTAAGTAATTCATTTTAATCCCTCATTCCAAAACATTAACGATGAACCGCATGACGCCTGTCCCCCGCTTTAAGCTCCTCATAAAATGCCGCGTAATTATCATACCTGATTTTACTGATGCGATTCTCCTCCAATGCCCTTCTCACGCCGCATACAGGCTCGTGTATATGCGCACAGGTAAGAAATTTGCACTCCCCCTCATATGGAAGGAACTCAGGGTAGAAATTTTTGAGCTTCTCCTTTGTGACGGCATTGTCAGTCATGGAAAACAGAGAAAGCGAGCTGAACCCCGGCGTATCCATAATATACGCGTCCTCCGATATCGCAATCAGCTCCGAGTGCCTTGTGGTGTGCCTGCCGCGCTCCACCTTCTCACTAATCTCTCCCGTTTCCATGCAGACTGTCTGCTGGAGGCAGTTCACAAGGGAGGATTTGCCCACGCCGCTTGGTCCCGCCACCGCGGTAGTCTTTGAAGCCAAAGCCTCCATAAGCTCATCAATACCCTCTTTTTCGGCAGCGCTCGTAAACATCAGCCGGCACCCGCTTTCACGGTAAATATCCGTTATCCGCCTAATCTGCTCCTGAACTGCCATGTCCTTTTTGTTAAAGCATATAATGCAGTCAAGCCCCTTTTCCCTCATCATAATCAGCATCCGGTCAAGCAGATTATAATTCGGCTCGGGCTTTGTGACCGCGAAAATCAGCAGCGCCTGGTCGATATTTGCCACCGCCGGGCGCACAAGAGTATTTTTCCGCGGAAGGATTTTTATGATATTGCCCTCAAAATCCTTTTCGTCCGTAATCTCCATACTGACGTCATCTCCGACAAGCGGCTTAATATTGTCGTTTCGGAATTTCCCTTTTGCGCGGCACGCGTACACACCCCTTGCGGGTACATCCACATAGTAAAAGCCGGCGATGCCCTTTATTATTTTACCCTGCATTTTCTCCCAAATCCTTAATATCAGAACGCAGCAGCACTCAATCCTTGGTAAACTGCACATTCTGCTGAGTCTGAGCCACATCAAGCCCCATCTGCGTCGTCACGTTTCCGTCCGCGTCCACCACGGTTTCCTCCACCTGTTTTATATATGAAATCGTGACAATTCCATATGCGGACGGACTTTCAAAGCCGTTTAAATTGATGGAAACGGGAAATGAAGTTACATTCTGCGAATACCAAAGCTGTGTGCTTCCATCTGCGGTTGTCAATATTACCTCCGCATTTCCCCCGGTATAGTAATCATCCGGCGCCTGTATCACAAGGCTGCAGCTATAAGTCACCGTTTCGCTTCCGATGCTGAGCTTTAAGTCCACAACCGTCCCTTCCTTCACCGAGGCTCCCGACTCATAGCTCTGATAGCAGATCTGACCCTCGGAATATTCCGAGCTGTATGCATCATCAATGCTGCCGACCACCAGACCCGCCGCCTCAAGATTGCTTACGGCGGCTTCCTTTGTAAGCCCCAGCACTCCCGGCATGATAACGTCCTTATCGGAAGCGCCCTTGCTTATCACAATCGTAACCTCCGACTCAAGCGGAGCAATGCTGTTCGCCTCGGGGCTTTGCGAGATAATCGTTCCCTTTGCATAGGTTGCGGAATACTCCTCCTCTTTAACAACCGTAAATCCGTCGTTCGTCAAAGCCGCAGTACCCTCTGCCTCGCTTTTTCCCACAACATCCGACACCTCTATCCCGTCGGTGCCGGCGCTCACGGTCAGCACAATCGTAGTGTTAAGCAGTATCTTATCGTTTGCAAGGACGGTTGTTCCGTCCTCCAGCGCTGCGGAAATCACCAGGTTTTTCGCGTACTGCGATGATTCCGCATATGTAGTTTTACAGCCAAGCCCCACCGCGTTGAGAGCTTCCTTGACCTCATCCGCGTCAAGCCCCTCAAACTCCGGCATAACAGCGCGTTCGCTTTCCTCCGCATTGCTTGTATTCGTGCCTGAAAGGGAGCCTATCTGCTCAAAGATGCCTGTCGCCTGACCCACAAAATAAAGCAGAATACAGCCTATGATAACAGCTCCCAGCACGGTAATGACCGTGGCAAAGCCCTCCGCCTTCGGGTTATAATCATACTCGTCCCTGCCGTTTGAATACTGCCGCCTGTCAGCCTCATTCCTGCGCACATTCTGTCTTGTGACTATTTCCTGCGTATATCCCTGATTCTCATAACGATCGTCATTTTCCTTACTGCTGCGCGCATTATTTGCTTTTCTGCCCTTCCCTGCTGACGACGCGCTCTTATTTTTGCGGTTTCCGTTCGCCGTATTTTTATTGGACGGATTTTTATGGGATTGCTTTTTAGCGGGCGATGCCTTTTCACGAGGCTGTCCGTCGTGCCCTGCGTTATGCCCCTCCGCTGCGGCATGTGCATTTGCCGTTGCCTGACTCGGGCGCCTCACGGACCTTACCTGATTCGGGATCTGTGCCAAATCCGCCTCCGCCGCGTATTCCTCTCTCCTGGGCTGCCTCGGCGCATCACTGCTTACATTCGGAAGCACCACCTTTGTTTTTCCCGCCTCGTCGGAAACATCGGGCTGCGCTATCACGTCGTCCGGGTTTATCAGCGAATGTTTTAAATCCCTTATCATGTCCGACATGCACTGATAACGCCTGTCAGGGCTTTTCTGCGTACACTTCATGACAATGTTTTCAACACTGACAGGCACCTCGGGCACAATCTCCCTTATCGACGGCATTTCGTCCTGAATATGCTTAATCGCTATCGAAACCGTCGTGTCACCGTTAAACGGAACACTCCCCGTGAGCATCTCAAACATGGTAATGCCCATCGAGTAAATATCGCTTTTTTCGTCCGAAAAGCCTCCCCTTGCCTGCTCAGGCGATGTGTAATGCACTGACCCCATGACATTCGAGGTAATGGTGTTGCTTGACGCCGCCTTGGCAATCCCAAAGTCCGTCACCTTCACCTTTCCCTCTTTTGAAATAATGATGTTCTGCGGCTTAATATCCCTGTGTATGATATGGTTATTGTGCGCCGCCTCTATTCCCATCGCCACCTGGATTGCAATGCTGATTGCCTCCTTTGTGGTGAGCCTTACCTTTTTTTCAATGTATTTTTTGAGAGTGATTCCCTCGACAAGCTCCATTACGATATAGTGGATGCCGTCCTCCTCGCCCACGTCATAAACATTTACTATATTGGGATGCATCAGCCCCGCCGCCGCCTGAGCCTCAACCCTGAACTTCGACACAAAGCCCTTGTTCTCGGAAAACTCCTGCTTTAAGACCTTTATTGCCACAAAACGGTTCAGCTTCTGATCCTTTGCCTTATATACGTCCGACATTCCGCCGGTGCCTATTTTTTCAAGCACCTCATACCTGCCGCCAATCAGCATTCCTGATTTAATCATTCTGACCTCCAAACGGTTCTACAAGAACCACAGCTATATTATCACATCCGCCGGCTGCATTGGCTGCCTCTATCAGCCGTCTGCCTGCCTCCTCAATATCAGCGCTTTCATTGATAATCCTGTGTATCTCATTATCCTTCAACATGTTTGTGAGTCCGTCCGTGCACAGCAGCAGCTTTTCATTTTCACTGATGCTGACTTCAAAAAAATCCACAAGCACATATTCCTTCACGCCCACCGCTCTTGTGATGATGTTTTTGTCCGGATGTGTGCGCGCCGCCTCGCGGTCAATCCCGCCCATATCCACCATCTCCTCCACAAGGGAATGGTCCTTTGTTATCTGCGTGATAAAATCATTGATGATATACATGCGGCTGTCGCCCACGTTTGCCACTGTCACATAGCCGTCCTCCACCGTCACGGCAACAAGCGTCGTCCCCATGCCTTTAAGCCTTATGTCTGTTCCTGCCAGCTTATTTATGTAGGTGTTTGCGTCGTCAATCGCTTTCTCTAAGATATTCTCGGGGTCTGTTTCCTGCGTACACCCTCTGACTATCTCCACAACCCTGTCAACCGCGTGCTTCGAAGCATAATCCCCTGCATTGTGGCCGCCCATTCCGTCAGCCACAATAAAAAGATTGGGCAGATTTCCAACCGGCTTTTCTGATGTATATATATAATCCTCATTGATTTCACGTTTTTTTCCTACATCAGTAATAGAAAACAGTTTCACATTTTCCCTCCTGTCAATACGTCAGACCGCAGCCTCTCATAATCCTTACTATGTTAGCACAGACGATTAAAAAAAGCAAGACGCCTGCCCTGCCCTTTCCGGAGCGGTATGCCTAATGCTGCTGCGCATAACGCCGCCGGAGCTGACCGCAGGCGCCGTCAATGTCGCGTCCAAGCTCGCGGCGCACGGTAACGTTGACGTGCCGATTTTCAAGCCTGCTTTTAAAGCGCATGACAGCCTCCTTTTCCGACTCTGTGTAATCACGCTCCTTTATCGGATTTACGGGAATCAGATTTACATGGCAGTTTAAGCCTTTCACAAGGCTGCACAGATTTCGTGCGTCCTCGTCGGTATCGTTTACACCGCCTATCAGGCTGTATTCAAAGGTGATGCGCCTGCCTGTTTTTTCAAAATAATATTTACACGCCGCCACCACATCGTTTATATCATATTTGTTTGCAATCGGCATAAGCGCTCGCCGCTTTTCCTGCGTCGAGCCGTGAAGCGACAGCGCGAGGGTTATCTGCAAATGCTCGTCCGCAAGCCTCAGCATATTTTCCACAAGCCCGCAGGTTGACACCGTGATGTTTCTCTGGCTTATATTCAAGCCGTTTTCATCCGTAAGGAGCCTTATGAATTTCAAAAGGTTGTCATAATTGTCAAGCGGCTCTCCCGTTCCCATCCCCACCACATTTGAAACACGCTCTCCCGTATCTCTTGCTATCGCATAAATCTGGTCAAGCATCTCCGAGGGAGTAAGCCCCCTTTCAAGACCGTCCAGTGTTGACGCGCAGAATCTGCAGCCCATGCGGCAGCCCACCTGCGAGGATATGCAGACGGAATTGCCATGGCGGTACTTCATCCATACACTCTCCACCAAACTGCCGTCCGCAAGCTCAAACAGGTACTTTTTCGTGCCGTCAAGCTTTGAGGTCTGCACCTGCGCTATGGTCAATGCCGTATATGTATAGCCGTCCGCAAGCTTCTCTTTTAAGCTTTTGGGAATATTTGTCATTTCATCACAGCTTCTTGCAAGCCTTACATGAAACCACTCATACAACTGCTTTGCGCGAAAGGGCTTTTCGCCGATTTTTTCAATTTCCGCCCGAAGCTCCTCCAAAGACAGCGATTTTATATCCGTTTTCACATCCATGCAATGTCACTCTCCACCCTGTTTTTTTAACACGCTCACAAAAAATCCGTCGGTGTCATGAAGCTTTGGCAAAAGCTGCATACAGCCTCTCTCTGCCGATTCCGTCCGTATACATTCCGGCAGCGCGCCATCTATCGGCACGGGCGCCATTTTTAATTCGTCTGTCAGCCACTTAAAATTTTGCTCGTTTTCCGCACAATTTATCGTACATGTGCAAAAAAGCAGCCTTCCTCCCGGCTTCACCATATCCGCCGCATTTTTTAATATGCGTCTTTGCAGATTTACGATATCTGCAATCTGCTCCTGCGTCATGCGGTACTTGATGTCACGTTTTTTCCCTATCACGCCAAGCCCCGAGCACGGCACGTCCGCAATCACGATATCCGCCGTTTCGCTCTCTGACGCCTCAGGGATTGCGGCATCCCTTATTCCGGCAGTCAGCTCCGCACCCGTAAAGCCGCAGCGGCTGAAATTCTCAGACATGATCCGCACCTTGTTTTCGGAAATGTCCCTTGCTTCTATTTGAAAATCAACGCCCGCACCGCGCAGCAAATCCGCCATGAGCATTGACTTGCCGCCCGGAGCCGCGCAGACATCCAATATACGCACCTTTTCCTTTGCCGCCCGAAGCTCCTCCATAAATCCGCCCGCAAAGACCGACTCCACCGCAAGCATGCTGCTCACGTCCTGCACCGCAAAGCCGCCGTCGGCATAATGGGGCAGCCTTGTTATATCGTCCGTTTTTGTTATTTTAAATGCATATTCCAAATACGGATGGCTTGTCATACTGCCGCCGTGAGCCTCAAGCGCCCTTTGCACCTCCTCCTTCGCATCCATGCTCCGAAAGCGCACGGTAACAGGGTGCTCCATGAGAAGCCCCTCGAGTATCGCAATCGTTTTTTCCTCCCCAAAACGGCTTGTCCAAAGCGCGACAATCCACTCCGGCATTGAATACTTTACCGACAAATCCGGATATTGAATGTTTCCCTTATTCTTGGCAATGCTTCTGAGCACGCCGTTCACAAAGCCCTTTAGCGTCGAAAAGCCCTTTTTCTGCGCAAGCTTCACTGCCTCGTTGCACGCTGCCGAATCCGGCACGGAATCCATATACAATATCTGATATACGCTAAGGCGCATGATGGCTCTGATCACCGGCTTCATTTTGTTTGTTTTTACCTTTGAATAGCTGTCAATGACAACGTCAAGCTCAATCATACGCTCAAGCGTACCCTCGAAAAGCCGCTTGATAAATGACTTTTCCTGACGGGAAAGATAATTATATTTGTTCAGTACGTCGCGCACCAATACATTTGAATACACTGCGCCGCGGCGCTCACCCCTGCCCTGCTCCCCGGTAACGCTCATCAGCATCTCCATCACAAGCAGGCGCAGATTTATATTTTCATCAGACATATTCTTAAAATCCTATCTATGCTTTTAAGCACGTTTTAATCATCCCGGCGGTTTCCAAACAGCAGAAGCAGACGCAAGAGCTGCAGAACAGACGCCGCTGCTGCCGCCACGTAGGTATACGCCGCCGCCCGAAGCACCTTCGCGCTCTTTGATTTTTCCTCTCTTGTCACAATCCCGTAGCGTTCAATACACGCCAGCGCCCTTCTCGACGCGTCAATCTCCACCGGAAGCGTCACAAGCTGAAAAAGCACCGCAAGTGAAAATACCCAAATGCCGATGTTGACAAGCAGGCTCCCGCCGCCTCCAAAGAGAAGCCCTACAATAATGATGGGTATTCCAAGTTGTGAGCCGATGTTGGCAGCCGGCACAAGCGCCGTCCGTATATTGAGCGGCGCATAATTTTCATGATGCTGAATGACATGTCCGCACTCGTGCGCAGCCACGCCGATTGCCGCAACTGACGTGGAAGCGTACACGCTCTCCGAAAGCCTTACCGTTTTTGTCCTCGGGTCATAATGGTCAGTCAGATTTCCCCTTACAGGCTCCACCCTCACATCATAAATCCCGTTGTTGTTCAAAATCGTCTGCGCGGTCTGCGCCCCCGTCATTCCCGAGCGACTGCGCTCACGCGCATATCTGTTAAATGTGGAATTGACTCTTGCAGACGCGGCGATTGAAATGATTGCGCCAATCAGCACAAGAATGTACGTCCAATCCAATCCGTAATAAAATCCATATGGATGCATATACATAACAATCTCCTATTCTTTCTATATATTATCTGTTTCCAAAACGCATGCCTTCCTCCCAGCGGTTGCCGCGCAGAAATGTTTCCACATCCATACGCTTTTTGCCTTCAAGCTGCAGCTCGCAGATACGCAGCACACCCTTTCCGCACGCGACCTCCACCGCGTCTTTTGTAAGTCTTATCAGCTCGCCCGCCCTGCCGGCATACACAGCATCACAATCCGCCACCTTACAGCTCCACAGCTTAACGCTCTTTCCGTTAATGTAAGTGTACGCACTTGGCCATGAATTTAAACCTCTCACAAGACGCTCTATCTCCACGGCGCTCCTGCTCCAATCAATCTTCCCAAGCGACTTGTTCATCATCCTTGTGTATGAGCTTTCCGCCTCATTCTGCTTAACGGGCACTATCTCATCCCGTTCAATGCGCAAAAGCGTGCTCACAAGCAGCCCTGCGCCGGCCTCCGACAGCTTTTGAAACAGGCTGTCCGCCGTTTCGTCCGCCGCAATCGGAACCGTTATCTTCGTCAGAATGTCACCCTCGTCAAGCTTCTCGTTCATCTGCATGATCGTAACGCCGGTCTCCCGCTCACCGTTGATAATGCACCAGTTAATCGGCGACGCGCCTCTGTACTTTGGCAAAAGCGACGCGTGAATATTAATGCACCCAAAACGCGTAAGCTCAAGGATTTCCTTTGATAAAATCTGCCCGAACGCAGCTACCACAATGATATCCGCCTCGTATTGCCTAAGCTCCTCAAGCGACTCGGGCGTCCTTATTTTGACGGGCTGGAGCACCGGAATGTCGTGCTTCAGCGCACATTCCTTTACGGGCGGGAACTGCATCTGTCCGCTCCTTCCCTTAGGCTTATCCGGCTGCGTCACCACCGCCGTCACCTCATGCCCTGCCGCTATGACTGCCTCCAAAGCGCCCACTGCAAAATCAGGGGTACCCATGAAAATAATCTTCATTCCTCTTCCTCCACTGCATCCACGTCAAGCAGCGGCCCATCTGCCTTTTCCACATACAAATGGCCGTCCAAATGCTCTATCTCATGACAAAGCGCCCTCGCCAAAAGCTCTTCCCCTTCAATCACAAAGGTATTAAGCTCCTCATCCTGCGCCTCTACCTTAACGTAATTGGGTCTTGTCACAACGCCGACCTTTCCGGGCACGCTAAGACAGCCCTCGTTCCCTGTCTGTTCACCGCTCGTTTCCAAAATGCGCGGATTAATCAGCAGCAGCGGGTCCTCACCCGTTGTGTCAATCACGACAATCCTTTTAAGCACGCCCACCTGCACAGCCGCAAGCCCTACGCCGTTTTCCTCATACATCGTTTCAAACATGTCGTCAATCAAATCATTCACTCTGGGTGTGATTTCCCTGACCTCCTTGGATATCTTGTTTAATACGGGGTCTCCAATCTCCCGGATTGTCCTTATAGCCATTTTTCCATTACCTTTCCATTTCTTTTATTAATATGTCAATAACTGCTCATGGGGTTAAAATCAAACTGCACGCTTTCACTGTTCCACTGTCTGTCGGCAATCAGACGCTCCAGCGCGTCCTTTACCTCCACAAGCACTGAATAATCCCTGTGTTTCACATAAAACACAAATCTGTAAACGTCGTTTATCTTTCCTATGCCCGCGCCGGAGGGGCCGATTACCGCCGCTCCTCCCGCACCGAAGCTTTTTGCCGCGCAGTCCGCAAGCTCCCTTGCCCGCGCCGCACCCAAAAGCTCATCGTCCGCAAGCACCAGCACCGCAAGCATTCCAGCCACGGGAGGGTAAAGCATCAAATCCCTGTAAGAAAGCTCTTCCTCAAAAAAGCCCTCGTAATCCTGTCTTGACGCGTGTACAATCGCATAGTTTTCGGGCTGATAGGTCTGTATCACGACCTCGCCCCCGAGCGTTCCTCTGCCCGCCCTTCCCGCCGCCTGCGTAAGAAGCTGAAAGGTGCGCTCTCCGGCACGGAAATCATTCCTGTGCAGCGACATGTCCGCCGCCAAAATACCGACAAGCGTCACCCCTGCAAAGTCATGCCCTTTGACAATCATCTGCGTGCCCACGAGGATATCCGCCTCCTCGTTTGCAAAGGCGGACAAAATTTTTTCGTAGCTGCCCTTCGTTCTTGTCGTGTCCGCATCCATCCGAAGCACGCGCGCATTTGGAAATTCCTTTTTTAAAAGCTCCTCCACCTGCTGCGTGCCCGCGCGAAAGCCAAGAATATATTTCGAGCCGCACTCCGGGCACTTCGTAACGCCCGGGGTTTCATAGCCGCAGTAATGGCACACAAGCCTGCCGGCTGCGCTGAAGCCGTCCATGCGCCCCGAGTGCGGCACATTATGCTCGGAAAGCGACACGTCGCAGTGAGGGCATTTCATCACATGTCCGCAGGCGCGGCACGAAACAAAGCCCGCATATCCCCTCCTGTTAAGGAAAAGCATCGTCTGCTCGCCCTTTTTCAGCCTTTCAGCCATCAGGGCATAAAGCCGCCGGCTGAAAATGGAACGGTTTCCTTCCTTAAGCTCCCTGCGCATATCCTCCACCCGGACCTGCGGCAGCGCGCCTCCCGCAAGACGCTCCTTTAGCGTAAACAGCCTGATTTCTCCCTGCTTTGCCCTGTAATAGGTTTCTATGGACGGCGTCGCGGAGCCGAGCACCAGACTTGCTCTCTTAATGCGGCAAAGCTCGCCCGCCACCTCCCTTGCATGATACTTCGGCATACTCTCACTCTTATAGCCGGACTCATGCTCCTCATCGATAATCACAAGCCCCAGCCTCTCAAACGGGGTAAAGAGCGCGGAGCGCGGCCCGATCATGATATCAATTTCGCCGCGTCTTGCGCACTCATATCTGTCAGAGCGTTCGCCCGGCGAAAGCCTTGAGTTCATCACGGAAACCCGCTCCCCGAAGCGGCGATAGAAACGGATAAGCGTCTGATAGGTGAGCGCAATCTCCGGTATCAGCACAATCGCCTGCTTTCCCATGGCGCGCACGCGCTCAATCAGCTCCATGTAGACCTCTGTCTTTCCGCTTCCCGTCACACCGTGTATCAAATATGTTCCGCGTATTCCCGCCTCATATTCTGTCTGAATTTCATTGACAATATGCAGTTGAGCCTCGGAAAGCTGTCTGACGTCCTTTTTCTGCCATCCCGGTGCCCCTCCCTGCGGCATTGAATTTTTGTATGCCTCATGCGCCTCAAGCCTTATAAGCCCCGCATTTTCAAGCGAGCGGAGCGTCTGCGGCGAAACGCCGAGCTTTCCCACCACAAGGGAATACGGCAAAGCCGGCTGTACACTCAGCTCATGCAGCAGTCTTGCCTTTGCCACCTGATGCTTTTTTTCAAAATCATGCGCCGCAAGCTTAAGTGTGTCCGCGTCCTCAAGCGCGCATATCGTGCGCTTCACTACGGGCTTTAGCTTACGCTTTACGGGCAGAACCGTCTTTAACGCCGCAATCATTGTGGAGCCGTAATGCTCCTTTATCCACCCGGCAAGCCGCAGCGCATCGCCCTCTGGCGTCACCGCGTCCTCTATGACGGATTCAACGCTCTTTAATTTTCCGACATCGTATTCCGCACGGTCAGTTATCTCCATGACATACCCCCTGATGAGCTTATTGCCCGCCCCAAAGGGTATCATCACCGCCGTTCCCGGCTCAAGCCTTCCCTGCAGCGCATCGGGAATTATATACTGGAAGGTGCGGTCGAGCTTCTCATGGGATATATCCGCAATGATGTTCGCATATCTGCCTGTCATTGCTTTTGCTTTCCCGACAAGCCGTCAAGAATTTCCCGAATAATCACGCGCTCATCCATGGGATATTTTACGCCCTTTATTTCCTGATAGTCCTCATGCCCCTTTCCCGCAAGCACGATAATGTCACCCTTTTGCCCGTGCATGATGGCGTATCTGATTGCTTCCTTCCTGTCGCAGATTTCAACATATTTTCCGTCAGTCTTTGCCATTCCCGTTTTGATATCGTCTATGATTGCCTGCGGCTCCTCGGAGCGCGGATTGTCCGATGTGATAATCGTCAAATCCGCAAGCCTTCCGCTGACCTCGCCCATCTCATAGCGCCGGAGTCTTGAGCGGTCGCCCCCGCAGCCGAAAAGACACACAAGGCGATTCGGCTTGTATTCCTTAAGCGTCGTAAGCAGGCTTTCAAGCGCCATCGCATTGTGCGCATAGTCTATCATCAGGGTAAAATCATCCGATACCTTCACCATCTCAATCCTGCCCTTTACCTTTGCGCTAAGGAGCGCTCTTTTGATATCCTCCTGCGCCACGCCGAAGTGCCTGCATATTGCAATCGCCGTAAGCGCGTTATAGGCGCTGAATTTGCCGGGAAGGTCTGTCTGTATATCCATATTTAAAAGCCCGGAGAGCCGAAAGTCAATCCCCAAAAATCCCGCGCCCGAAACAAGCCTTAAATCGCTTGCGCGAATATCCGCTTCCTTGTCAAAGCCGTATGTTTCAAGCTTGCAGGTATGCCCTTTGGTCACGCGCTCCCAATGCTTATCGTCGCGGTTTACTATTCCCACACGGCACTGCTTAAAAAGCATGGATTTGCAGTCAATGTACTCCTCAAAATCCGCGTGCTCGTTCGGGCCTATGTGGTCCGGCTCAATATTCGTGAAAATTCCGTAATCAAAGGTAAAGCCCTGTGTCCTGTGGAGCTTGAAGCCCTGCGAGGACGCCTCCATAACCACCGCGTCACAGCCCGCATCCTTCATTTCCTTAAAATATTTCTGCAGTGTGAAGGACTCCGGCGTGGTATTTGACGCGGGAATGGCTTTATCGCCGATAAGCGTTTCAATCGTTCCCACAAGCCCTACCTTGTGCCCCGCGTTTTCCAGTATGTATTTCACAAGATAAGTCGTCGTCGTTTTTCCCTTTGTGCCTGTCACGCCGATGATTTTCATGCTGTCCGCCGGATTGCCGAAATAGTTTGCAGAGATAAACGCCATCGCATACCGGGTATCCGCCACCCTGATTACCGTGACCGCGGCATCCGCCGGCAGCTCCGGCTCCTCGCTTACCACAAGCGCAGCCGCGCCGTTTTTCACCGCCTGCGCGGCTGCGCTGTGCCCGTCAAAATTTGCTCCCTTAATGCATATAAAAAGGCAATCCCTTGTAATTTTGCGTGAATCGTTTACAACCTCGGAAATCTTAGTGTCCGCGCTGCCCCTGACACACTCATAGTCAACGCCCCTTAGCAAAGCTTCACATTCAAACATAATAATCCCCCCCAGCCCCTCATTTTTATTTTACTCCGCTTTTCCTCAAGAATAACACATCCGCAGGTATTAATCAAGAAGCCCCCAAAAATAAAGGATATGCTTTCTATATGATAAAATGCCGCATCCGGCAGGAATTTATCCTGCTGATGCGGCATTAATATTTTAGTTATCCGTTAATCCTTAATCGTAAATTTGAGCGTTATTTTGCCATAATATTTCCCTTTGCCCTCAAGCGTCACCGTTGCCTTTCCCGCCTTTGTATTGTTCTTGTAGGCGGTAATCGTGTAGTCGTCTGCGGTGAGCGCGTCCGCGCCGTTCTTGGCCGTAATATCGGATGCCAAAATCGTCACCGGCGTTTTTCCGTTAAAATACTTTGTATATTTTATTTCGTAATTCTTTGCCGCAAGCTTTTCGGCGACACGGTAGGTTACGGTTTTCGTGCCCGTGTAATTTTCATTTTTCGGGGTAATCGTGAGCGTAAGCCCCGCTGCCGCCGTGCCCGTGTCGTTTTTATCCCATTCCAGCGTATAATCCGTATTCAGCTTAAGCTTAACGCCCGCATGGTCCGTCACCGCAATCTGCTTATCCCTTTTTGACCATTTCGCCGCATAAATCACCAGATCCGACTCTGATTTTACGCCTGATAAGGCAAAGTCAGCCGCAGTAACGGTAAGCGTAGCTTCCCGTGTCGCTCCCTTATCCGTATTTTTGCCCGTAATCAGCACGTTCACCGTTTCGCCGACCACCGCGCTCTTATTATAATATTTCACCTTATAATCCGTACCCTCTTTGAGCGTGTAAGCCGTGCCGCCCAGCGTAAAGCTGATGGTTGAAAGCTTTGCGCCCTTTGGGGAATAAGGGATTTGTGAAAGCGCGCTGTCGGGAATGTCGCTTAACTTAATGTCTTTAATCTCAAAGGTCTTTTTTATCGAGCCGGTAAGATTGCTGCCCGCCGCCTTAATCGTGACCGTCGCCGTCCCGGGCTTTGTATTGTTTTTGTACGCCACGGTATAATCCGTGCCCTCGGTCAGCTCCAGACTTCCCAGCTTGAGCACAAGGTCTGAGAGCGTCACCGCGCTTCCCGTGTAGGTATGGCTGCCCGTGTATGAAATATCGGTCAGATTCTTAATATTTACCTTTTTTATCGTGAAGCTCAATTCCTTAGAGCCGATATAACTCACGCCCGTTGTTTCATTGTATGCGCCGAGTCCCATGACGATAACCGAAGCCTTGCCGGCGTTGTAATTGTTCTTATATACAATGTCGTAGTCCGTCCCTTGGGTCAGCTTTGTCGAACCGTCATACACCGTTATGTCGTCAGGCGTGACTGCATAGCCCGTGTAATCAAAGCTCTTCGTGCCGAGCGTGATTTTAAGCTTGCCTGCCTGCTTTACCTCCGACGAAGCTTTTTCATATATCGTATATGAAGCCTCCACGCTTCCGGTAAAGCCGCTGCCGTCCACCGCATTAATGATGTAGGTCTGCACGCCCGCCGTACTGTAATCGCAGCCGTCTTTATCCGCCACGGTATAATGGTAATCCTCCACAAGCTTGCGCGAAACCGTTTTGCCGTTTTCCTTATATGTATAGGTCAATACGGGCGTGGAACGCTGCTCGGTGTTCTTTCCGTTTGAAATTACATCCGGCACATACACACTGATTTGGTTTGTATCGGAAAGGGCAACGTCCGTCGAGGAAACATCGGGGTCAGTCGTAACCTCGCCGCCGGCTTCGCCATCGCCGGTCGTGTCATCTCCACCTGTCGTGTCGCCGCCCGTAGTATCGCTGCTGCTTTCCCGATACAACCGCACGCTTTCCGTTAAACCCTGCGGCAATTCGGTAATTTCTTCATTCGTGTCCTCGCGATACCATCTTAATAAAAACCATCTGCCATTCACATAAGAAATAGGCAAATCAACAGAAACCGTTAAATTCAATGGTGCATATATTTCTTCTGCGTTTCCCAAAAATTCTATCATACTGCTTACGTCAGTCACATTAGTCATATCAAAATTGCTTAAATCCAAGCTCTCTAAGCTGTCGCAAGCAAACATATACATCATATTAGTTACATTGCTCGTATCAAAATTACTTAATTTTAACGATGTCATGTTTTTGCATTCGTAAAACATAAATGCCATTGTTGTTACATTGCTTGTATTAAAGCTATTCAAATCCAAACTTGTCAGATTACTGCATCCGTGGAACATACCTGACATATATATTACACTGCTTGTATCAAAGCCGCTCAAATCCAAACTCGTCAAGCTGCTGCAGCCGTAAAACATAGACCCCATATCCGTCACATTGCTCGTATCAAAATCGCTTATATCCAAGCTGGTTAGGCTGCTGCAATTCTGAAACATTTGCTCAGATGTGATAAAGAAGCATTAGAAATGTAAAAAATTTTGCCGTTCC